>JAKOZZ010000214.1 GCA_029779755.1 Pseudomonadota bacterium | reverse complement strand
CCGCGAGCCCGGCGTGCCCATGCTGTGCCTGGAGACGGCGCTGCCGGTCAAGTTCTCCGAAACGATCCGCGAGGCGCTGGGCCACGACCCCGAGCGGCCCGCCGCATTCGAAGGCATCGAGGACCGCGGCCAGCGGTTCACGGTGATGCCCATCGACGTGCTGCAGCTCAAGCGCTACATCGCGGCGCGCTGCGCACCCGTCGCATGACCCTGCGGCAGTGGCTGCTGCTGGTCGCCACCGCGGCCAGCTTCGCCAGCTCGATCCTGATCAACAAGGTGCTGATCGGGCAGCTGCCACCGCTGACACTGGCCGCCGCACGCGTGCTGCTGGCCGCACCCATCGCGCTCGCCGTGCTGGTGGCGCTCGGGCGCGCGCTGCCCCGCACACGCGCTGCGCTGCGCACCTGCGTGATCGCCTCGCTCGGCGTGATCGTGATCCCGTACTGCACGCTGGCCTTCGGGCAGCGCACGATTCCCGGCGGGCTGTCGGGCATCCTGTATTCGATGATGCCGCTGTTCACGCTGCTGGCCGCGCACCTGCTGCTGCACGACGAGCGCCTCGGTCCGCGCAAGCTGCTGGGCATCCTCGTGGGCATTGCCGGCGTCACGGTCGTGATCGGACCGTCGCTGCTGGGCGGGCTGGGCGATCACGCGATCGCCGAGCTCGTCACGCTGTGCGGCCCGCTGGCCTACGCGGTCGGCATGGTGTTCATGCGCCGCTCGCCGCCCGTCGATCCGGTCGTACTCACCGCCACGATGTTCCTGTCGGGGGCCTGCATCCTGACGCCGATCGCGCTGGTCGTCGAGCAGCCCTGGCACCTGCAGGCCGACGGCGCGCTGGCCGGCTGGCTGCTGGTGATGGCGGTGGTGGGCACGATCATGCCCGCGGCGCTCAACTACGTGCTGGTGCAGCGCGTGGGCGCCACGCGTGCGTCGGTGTCGATGTTCCTGATGCCGATGATCGCCGTGCTGTTCGGCACGGTGTTCCTGGGCGAGCGGCTCGGGCTCAACGCGCTCGCCGGCATGGCCCTCATCCTGTGCGGCAGCGTCATCGTGAACGGGGCCGCCGCGGTGCGGCGGTCCGACGCCGAGCCCGCGCCGGGCGGCACGGCCGCGTCGGCCCGATAGCGGCGGTCTGCGGCATGCGCGTGTTCGGCTTCGCCGGCTATTCCGGCTCGGGCAAGACCACGCTGATCGAGCAGCTGATCCCGCGTCTGATCACGCGCGGGCTGACCGTGTCGCTGATCAAGCACGCGCACCACCGCTTCGAGATCGACACCCCGGGCAAGGACTCGTGGCGGCATCGCGAGGCGGGGGCGCACGAGGTGCTGATCACCTCCGACCAGCGCTGGGTGCTGATGCACGAGCTGCGCGGCGCGCCCGAGCCCGGCCTGAGCGCGCAGCTGGCGCGTCTGTCGCCCTGCGATCTCGTGCTGGTCGAAGGCTACAAGTTCGCCGACATCCCCAAGATCGAGGTGCACCGCGCCGCTCTGGGCCGCCCGCTGCTGCACCCCGGCGACCCGACGATCGTCGCCGTGGCCTGCGACACGCCGCTGCAAATCCCACTGCCGTGTCTCGACCTGAACGATCACGATACGATCGCGGCCTTCGTGTCGAACCACCGTGACGCGCGTGCGGCCCGTGCCGACGTCCCGTCCGCGACCCTGCCAGGAAGCCCCCGATGAAGCCCGGACTGCTGTCCTTCGACGACGCCCTCGCCGCGCTGCTGGCCAACGCCCGCACGGTCGACGGCGTCGAGACCCTGCCCACCGTCGAGGCGGCCGGACGGGTGCTGGCCGCCGCGCAGCGCTCCGCGCTCGATGTGCCGCCGCTGGACAACACCCAGATGGACGGCTACGCGGTGCGCACGGCGGATTTCGACGGCGCCGGTGCGTCGGGTGCGTCCGGTGGGCCCGGTGCTTCCGCTGCTTCCGGTGCTTCCGGCGTGCGGCTGCGCGTCGTGCAGCGCATCGCCGCCGGGCAGACCGGAGCGCCGCTGACCGCGGGCACGGCCGCGCGCATCTTCACCGGTGCACCCATTCCGCCGGGCTGCGACGCCGTGGTGATGCAGGAGCAGACGCGGGTCGACGGCGACGTCGTCGAGGTGCTGCACCGCCCGGCGCCGGGCGAGTGGATCCGCCGCGCGGGCGAGGACATCCGCGCCGGCCAGGCGATCCTGCCGGCCGGCGCGCGGATCACGCCGCAGGCAGCGGGGCTGGCCGCGTCCGTGGGGCTGGCCACGCTGCCGGTGGTGCGCCGCGTGCGCGTCGCGTGCTTCTTCACCGGGGACGAGCTGGTGATGCCGGGGCAGCCGCTGCGCCCCGGTGCGATCTACAACAGCAACCGCTTCGTGCTGATCGCACTGCTGCGTGCGCTCGGCTGCACGGTCACCGACCTGGGCATCGTGCCCGATTCGCTCGAGGCCACGCGTGCCGCGCTGCGCGCCGCCGCGCAGGGCAACGACCTGATCGTCACGTCGGGCGGCATGTCGGTGGGGGAGGAAGACCACGTGCGGCCCGCGGTGCAGGCCGAAGGCCGCCTCGACCTGTGGCAGATCGCGATCAAGCCCGGCAAGCCGCTCGCCTACGGGGTGGTCCGTCGGGCGGACGCCGCCACCGCCGCACACTTCATCGGGCTGCCCGGCAATCCGGTCTCCAGCTTCGTCACCTTCCTGCTGTTCGTGCGCCCGTTCGTGCGGCGCCTGCAGGGGGGGGTCGACGTCACGCCGATGGCGCTGCCGATGCGCGCCGATTTCGACTGGCCCCGGCCCGACAGCCGGCGGGAGTTCCTGCGCGTGCGCGTGAACGCCGCGGGCGGGCTCGACCTCTTCCCCAATCAGGGCTCGGGCGTGCTCACGTCCACCGTCTGGGCGGACGGCCTGCTCGACAACCCCGCGGGCCATGCGATCGCACGCGGCGACGTCGTGCGCTTCCTGCCGTTCGACACCCTGCTGGGGGGCGGCGCGTCATGAGCGTGACGATCCGGTACTTCGCAAGCCTGCGCGAGGCCGTCGGCGTCGCACACGAGCAGATCGACCTGCCGCCGGGCGTGCACACGGCCGGGGCCCTGCGGGCCTGGCTGCGCGGGCGCGGCCCCCTCTGGGCCGAAGCGCTGGCCGAGACCCGCGCGGTGCGCGTGGCGGTCGACCAGGTGAGCGGCGACGCCGACACCGCCGTGCGCGACGGTGCCGAGGTCGCCTATTTTCCGCCGGTGACGGGCGGGTGAGGGCCGACATGCCGGTACGTGTCCAGACCCAGGACTTCGACCTCGGCGCCGAGATCGCCGCACTGCGCGCGGGCGATCCGCGCGTGGGGGCGGTCGCGTCGTTCGTCGGCACGGTGCGCGACGTCAACGACGGCAGCGGCGTGTCCACGCTCACGCTCGAGCACTATCCCGGCATGACCGAGAAGTCGCTCGAGGACATCTGCACGCAGGCGAAGGCGCGCTGGAACATCCTCGACACGCTCGTCGTCCACCGGGTGGGCGCGCTGCGGCCGCTCGACCAGATCGTGCTGGTCGCCGTCACCTCTGCGCATCGCGGCGAGGCGTTTGCGGCCTGCGAATTCATCATGGACTACCTGAAGACCCAGGCGCCGTTCTGGAAGAAGGAGCGCACGCCGCAGGGCGACCGCTGGGTGGACGCGCGCGCTTCCGACGACGCCGCGGCCGAGCGCTGGCGCGGATGACCGACGTTCCCGCCTGGTTGTGGGCCGCGTGCACGGTCGGTGCGACCGCCGTGCAGACCCTGCGCAACGCGATGCAGCGCTCGCTGACCGAGCGCCTGGGCACGATCGGCGCGACCAACGTGCGCTTCCTGTACGGGTTGCCGTTCGCGCTGCTGTTCCTCGCCGTGGTGCGCGCCATCACCGGACCGGCGCCGGTCACGCTCGACGGCGCGTTCCCGGGCTGGCTGCTGCTCGGGGCGATCGGCCAGACGATGGGCACCGCGCTGATGCTCGCCGCGATGCGCGAGCGCTCGTTCGTGGTGGCGATCGCCTACGTGAAGACCGAGCCGGTGCAGATCGCCCTGTTCGGGCTGCTGTTCCTGGGCGAGGCGCTGCGCGGGTCGGCGCTGGGCGCGGTGATCGTCGCCACCGGCGGCGTGCTGCTGATGTCGCTGCCGGCGCGCGGGGGCGCGTCCGGTGCCGGTGCGGCGGGTTCCGGCGGGGCGGGCGCAGGCGCAGCGCCGGGCGGGCCGACCGCGGCCGCCAGCCTGCGTCCGGCGCTGCTGGGCATCGCCTCGGGGGCCGCGTTCGCGCTGTCGGCGGTCGGGTTCCGCGGTGCGGTGCAGGCGCTGGGCGATGCGCCGTTCTACCTGCGTGCCACCGTCACGCTGGTCTGGTCGCTTGCCGTGCAGACCGCGCTGGTCAGCGGCTACATGGCGCTGCGCGACCGCGCGAAGCTGGTCGAGGTGTTCCGGGCGTGGCGGCCGTCGCTGGTGGCCGGCGCGGCCGGGGCGGGCGCCTCGCAGCTCTGGCTGCTGGCATTCGCGCTGCAGACCGCGGCCGCCGTGCGCACCGTCGGCCTGATCGAGATCCTGTTCTCGATGATCGTGTCGCGCCGCGTGTTCGCCCAGCGCATGAGCGCGCGCGAGCTGATCGGCGTGCTGATGATGGTCGCCGGCGTGGTCGTGCTGCTGGCCCAGACGGCCTAAACGGCCCGTCCGATCCCGCGCCTCGGAATCTCGCCCGAATCCGTGTTTCGGAACCGCGTTTGTGATCCGACCCCGGTTGGTGTTAGCCTCGAATGACCCTACGGAGACTAAGCCCATGAGCACTCTTGCGACCCCGGCCGCGAACGCCGCCCAGAAGGCGAGCGGCACCCCCCGCACCGAACATTTCAACGTGCTGATCGTCGGCGCCGGCATCTCCGGCGTGGGCGGCGCCTATCACCTGGCTCGCCAGTGCCCGGACAAGAGCTTCGTCGTGCTCGAGTCGCAGGACGGCTTCGGCGGCACCTGGCGCACGCACAAGTACCCCGGCATCCGGTCCGACAGCGATCTCTACACGTTCGGCTACCGCTTCAAGCCCTGGATGGGCAAGCCCATCGCCACCGCCGAGGAGATCCTCAGCTACATGGGCGAGGTCATCGACGAGAACGGCCTGGCGCAGCACATCCGCTACCGCCACAGCATCGAGTCGGTGTCGTGGTCCAGCGAAGACCGCATGTGGACGATCGAGGGCGCGCGCAACGACACCGGCGAGGCGTTCCGGTTCACCGCCAACTTCCTCTGGATGTGCCAGGGCTACTACCGGCACACCGAGGGCTACACGCCGCAGTGGAAGGGCATGGACCGCTACCAGGGCCAGCTCGTGCATCCGCAGACCTGGCCCGAAGACCTGGATCTCACCGGCAAGCGCGTGGTCGTGATCGGTTCCGGCGCGACCGCCGCCACGCTGGTGCCGGCGATCGCCGGCAAGTGCGCGCACGTGACGATGCTGCAGCGTTCGCCCACCTACTTCATCACCGGGCGCAACGCCAACGAGCTGGCCGATCAGCTGCGCGCGCTCGACATCCCCAGCGAATGGACGCACGAGATCGTGCGCCGCAAGATCCTGCACGATCAGGCAGTGTTCACCCGGCGCTGCTTCGAGGAGCCCGAAACGGTGCGCAAGGAGCTGCTGGCCGGCGTGCGCGCGTTCCTGGGCCCCGACTACGACATCGAGAAGCACTTCACGCCGAAGTACCTGCCGTGGCGCCAGCGCGTGGCCTTCATCCCCGACGGCGACCTGTTCAAGGGCATCCGCGACGGGCTGGCCTCGGTGGTCACCGACGAGATCGAGACGTTCACCGAGAAGGGCATCCAGCTCGCCTCGGGCGACGTGCTCGAGGCCGACGTGATCGTCTCGGCCACCGGCTTCAACCTGAACGTGCTGGGCGACATCGCCTTCTCCATCGACGGCAAGCCGCTCGACTTCGCCCAGTCGACCACCTGGCGGGGCACGATGTTCACCGGCATCCCCAACATGTGCTGGGTGTTCGGCTACTTCCGCGCGAGCTGGACGCTGCGGGCCGACCTGATCGGCGACTTCGTGTGCCGCCTGCTCAAGCACATGGACGACAAGCACGCCAGCGTGGTCGTGCCGGCGCTGCGCCCGCAGGACGAGGGCATGAAGATGCAGGCCTGGATGGACGAGGAGAACTTCAATCCCGGCTACCTGATGCGCGGCATGCATCTGCTGCCCAAGCAGGGCGACCGCATGCCCTGGCGGCACACCCAGGACTACTGGTCCGAGAAGGACGAGCTGCCGGCCGCCGATCTGGACGACGGCTCGCTGGTCTACAAATGATCGGCTGAACCGCGCGGCGCCCGCAGGCGCCGTGCATGGGACACCGGCGCGCCCACCCGGCGCGCCATCCCCGATCCATCACACGCGCTACGTCACGCCCGTCAGGGCGTCGGCGCTCTTGATCCGCATCGCCCTACAGGCGGGCCACCGCCTCCTGCGCGAGCATCAGCGAGTCGGCGATGCGCTTGCGCAGCCCGTCGAGGTCCACGCCCTCGGCGCTCTTCTTGCCTTCCATGTAGCGGGCGTAGACCCCGTGGATGATGGCGGCCGTCTTCCACCGGTTGAAGCCGATGTAGTAGTCGAGCCGGGACAGGTCGCGTCCGGTGCGCTCCGCATAGCGGCGCGCGAGTTCGGAGCGGGTGGGGAAGCCGGGCACGCTGGTGGCCGAGTCGGGCTTCAGCGGCAGCGAGTCGTTCGGGTCCGGCCATGCGGTGAGCGCATAGGCCGCGTCGGCCAGCGGGTCGCCCAGCGTGGAGATCTCCCAGTCGACCACCGCGGCCACCGTGCAGTCGGGGCCGATCAGCGTGTTGTGCAGGCCGTAGTCGCCGTGCACGACCCGGATCGGACCCTGGTCGGGCAGGTTGTCCAGGAAGAAGCGCTGGAGCTCGTGCGCGCGCGGATCGTCGTACTGCGCCGGTCCGATCGACGCCATCCACGAGCGGTACCAGGTCTTGAGCTGCCGCGCGACGTAGCTGTCGCGTTTGCCCAGCGACCCCAGCCCGACGGTGTCCGGGTCGACCGAGTGCAGGTCGGCCAGCACGTCGATGAACGAATGCGCCAGGCGCGTGCGCTGGGCCTCGGGCACCAGGCGCTTCGTGTCGTCGGCGGTGTACAGCGGGCGGCCGTCGATCAGCCCCATCACGTAGAAGCGTGCGCCCGTCACCGACGGGTCGTCGCAGAAGCCGAGCGCCGGGGGCACGGGCACGGCGGTTCCGGCCAGGGCCGAGATCACCGACCACTCGCGGGCCATGTCGTGCGCCATCGGCAGCAGCTCGCCCATCGGCGGCCGACGGATCACGGCCTCGCGCCCCTGCGCGTCGCGCAGCCGGTACGTGAGGTTGGAATGGCCGCCCTGCAGGCGGATCCAGGTGAGCGGCGGGGTCAGGCCGGTCACGTGCTGGCGGATCCAGGCTTCGACGGCCTGGGTGTCGTAGCCGGTGGGCTGTTCCGCGGGCGTCGTCGGTGCCGTGTTCGTCATCGGTGGGGGTCTCCTCGTTCTCGTGCACGCGGCCGCCCGGGCGGGGGGCACACGCGCTGTCTGCGCTGGAATGTAGCGCGTCGGACTCCGGCGGGCCAGATCCGCCGACGGAGCGCGCCGCCGCCCGGCGGACCGGATCCGGATCCGGTGTGCGGGCAAGGTATGCCATGATCGCGGGCAGTCCGGGGAATCCCGGGCCCGAATCCGACGAACTCTGGTGGAGACCAACATGCGTCAAGCAGTCATCGTTTCGTATGCCCGTACCGGCCTGGCCAAGGCGGCACGCGGCGGCTTCAACAACACCTCCAACATGGACATGCTCGGCCATGCGGTCCAGCACGCCGTGGCGCGCTCCAAGGTCGACCCGGCCGAAGTCGAGGACGTGATCGCCGGCTGCGTGGCGGGTTCGGGCAACGTCGCGCGCGCCGCCGCGCTGCTGGCGGGGCTGCCGATCACCACGTCGGGCATGACGATGCACCGCGCGTGCTCGTCGGGCCTGAACGCGATCGCCGCAGCGGCGCATCACATCGTCGAAGAGGGCGCCAGCATCATGGTGGGCGGCGGCGTCGACTCGATCAGCTTCCAGGGCGGCGGCGGCGGCGGCAAGTCCGAGCGCCTCACGCAGATGTACCCCGACTTCTGGATGCCGATGATCGACACGGCCGACATCGTGGCCGAGCGCTACGGCCTCAGCCGCGAGTATCAGGACGAGTACTCGCTGCGCTCGCAGAAGCTGATGGCGGCGGCGCAGGCGGCCGGCAAGTTCAAGGACGAGATCGTCCCGATGAAGACGAAGATGAAGGTCGTCGACAAGGTGACCAAGGCCGAGTCCATCGTCGACTACACGGTCGACCGCGACGAGTGCAACCGTCCCGACACCACGATGGAAGGCCTGTCCAAGCTCGAGCCGGTCAAGGGCCCGGGCAAGTACATCACCGCCGGCAACGCCAGCCAGCTGTCGGACGGCGCCGCCGCCGTCGTGCTGATGGAGGCCAAGGAAGCCGAGCGCCGCGGCCTGCAGCCGATGGGCGCGTTCAAGGGCTTCGCCATCGCGGGCTGCCGGCCCGACGAGATGGGCATCGGCCCGGTCTTCGCCATCCCGCGTCTGCTCGAGCGTCACGGCCTGAAGATCGACGACATCGACCTGTGGGAGCTGAACGAGGCGTTCGCCAGCCAGTGCCTGTACAGCCGCGACAAGCTGGGCATCGATCCCGAGAAGTACAACGTCAACGGCGGTTCGATCGCCATCGGCCACCCGTTCGGCATGAC
>JAKOZZ010000186.1 GCA_029779755.1 Pseudomonadota bacterium | reverse complement strand
AATGGCGCGCCCGGCTGGGATCGAACCAGCGACCCCTGGCTTCGGAGGCCAGTACTCTATCCACTGAGCTACGGGCGCGCGAAGCCTTATAGTGTACCCCGGATCGGCGGCTTGTCCGTGCGCTGCGCCGGTGAAGTGCGCACAGGACGACACGCCGCCCCTTGGCGGCCCCTCGATTCCCGTTAGAATTCAAGGTTTTGGGCAGGTCGCCCGCAACCGGGCGGCCACCGCGCGCGCATCGGCTTCCGGTCTGTCGGCAGCCGGGGCCGCCGGACCGCGAACCAGTTCATCAGGACATCACCAGGAAACGGGCATGAGCGAAGAACACGAGAGTTTCATCAAGACCCCCAAGCAACTCATCACCGTGGTGGTTCTGGCCTTCGTGGTGCCGATCCTGATCATCGTGCTGCTGGTGAAGTTCGTCAGTTCGGGCGCCCGCGAGGGCGCGGGCAGCACCGGCGCGTCGGCCGAGTCGGTCGAGTCGCGCATCCAGCCGGTGGCGCGCTTCGAGCTGAAGGACGCCAGCGGTCCCAAGGTGCTGCGGGCCGGTGCCGATGTCTACAAGGCGCAGTGCGCCGCGTGCCACGAGTCGGGCGCGGCCGGTGCGCCGAAGTTCGGCGACGCGGGCGCCTGGGCGGCCCGCATCAAGACGGGCTACGACGCGCTGCTGAACTCGGCGCTGAAGGGCAAGGGCGCGATGGCGCCGCAGGGCGGCGGCGAGTTCGACGACACCGAGATCGGTCGCGCCGTGGTGCACATGGCCAATGCGGCCGGCGGCAAGTTCGACGAGCCCAAGGGCGCTGCGCCGGCTCCGGCCGCGGCGGCTCCGGCGGCTGCACCCGCAGCGGCGGCCGCTGCGGCAGCACCTGCCGCAGCCACGGCGGCGGCTGCGCCGGCGGCGAACGGCGGCAAGGCGTTGTACGACACGGCCTGCGCGGCGTGCCACGCGGCCGGGGTGGCGGGCGCGCCCAAGTTCGCCGACAAGGCCGCCTGGGCCCCGCGCCTGGCCGGCGGCGTCGACGCACTCACGGCAAGCGTCATCAAAGGCAAGGGCGCGATGCCGCCGAAGGGTGGTTCGAGCGCGTCCGACGCCGACATCAAGGCGGCGGTCGAGTACATGGTGGCCGCGGCGAAATAAGCCGGCCCGGGCGCACGCACGCCCCGCACCGTGTCCTTCGGGGCCGGGCGGGGCGTTTTTGCGTCTGGCGCCAGCCATCTGGCGTCTGGCGTCTGGCGTCTGGCGTCTGGCGTCTGTCGCCGTGCGGATCACCCGCAGGGCTCGGACGCGACCTCCGGTCAGGCCGGACCGCGCCCCGCGTGCGTGAGCCGTGCTGCCCGCATCGCCTGGGCGACCGCCCGGGCCGGAACCCCGATCCGCAGGCAGATCGCTGCCGCCAGCAGACGGTCGCCCGCCGCGGCGGCGTCGAAAGCGCGGTCGTCGACGCCTGCGTCATCGGCATCGGCATCGGCATCGGCATCGGCATCGGCATCGGCATCGGCATCGGCAGCGGCAGCGGCAACGATGTCGATGTCTGCGTCGGGCACGAGATCCGCGAGGGTGTCCGTCGCGCGCATGCGCACGACGCGCGCGGCGCCCACCTGCGCGACGCCCGCCGCACTGTCCGGGCAGGTGTCGTCGACCAACACCACGCCGCGCGTGCGCGGCAGCAGCAGCGCACGCGCGCCGGCATCGCCGCGCTCCAGCACCAGCACGTCGCAGCGGTCGAACGGAAGACCGCCGGTGCGCAGCGTCTCGTCATCGAGCGCGAACACCGCGCAGTCCACGTCGGGATGCTCGTACACCGCCGTCGGCGCGGGGGGCGGTGCGCCCGCGGGCGGCGTGAGCGGCGCCCCGGCCACCGACACACGGCCGGGCTCCACGCGGCCGACGGTGCGCCCGCAGGCGGTCAGCAGCGTCTCCACGTGGCGGCTGCGGGTCACTGCGTTTGCGCCGACCAGCGCGATCGTGGGGATCCGGCCATCGCCTCCGTCGGGGAACAGCAGCTCGAGCATGGCGTCGACCCCGAGGTGGCCGTGGGGACGCAGGCCGGGGGTGAGATTGACGTCGCAGACCGCACCCCCGACCTCGCGCCAGGAGCGCGCAATGTCGGTGCTCAGGTAGTCGATGCCGAGCACCTGCACCTTCAGGGCACGCGCGATCGTCTGCGCCATCGCACGGACGTCGGGATGCACCCGGTCGATGCATTCCTCGGTGGTGCCGCCGTGCGGGGGCGTCGCATGGCGGCGCAGCACGACGTGGCGGCCCGGCGCGGGCACGGAGGTGCGCGTCAGGCCCTGTCGATGCAGCATGTCGTCGAGGTCCGCATCATGCCGGACCGGCACGAGCTCGTAGTCCGGGCCGACGCCGCGGCGGGGATCGGCATTGAGGGCGTCGATCAGCGCATCGATGCTGCTGCGTCCGTCACCGACGACCGCGGCCGGGTGGCGGCGTGCCGCCGACACCAGCCGCCCGCCCACCACGAACAGGCGGCACTCGTAGCCCGGCACGAGCCGCTCGACGAGCACCAGCCCCTTGCCGATGGCGCGCGCCTCGTCGAAGGCCCGCGCCATGTCGTCGTCGTCGCGCACGCCGATGCTGACGCCCATCTGCTTCTCGCCATGGCTGGGCTTGACCACGACCGGATAGCCGTAGCCGCGGGCGATGCGCCGGGCGTGGTCGACGTCGCGCGCGGGCTGATGCACGGTGCCGGGCAGGCCGATCCGGTGCAGGGTCTCGGCGGTGGCCATCTTGTTGGACGCCAGACGCGCCCCGGTGTGTGCATCGAGATCGGTGCCGCTCTCGAACACGCGGTGGGCGAGAACCCCCTGACCGAGCTGCAGCAGACGGATCCGCGACGAGAGCCGGACCACCGGTATGCCGCGCAGCGCGGCGCGCCGCGTCACCATCACGGCGGCGTTGTCGAGCGCCGAGGCCGCGGCTGCCGCGCGCAGCGTCTGCACCAGCGGCATCCGACGCACGAGGGCCGCGGCATCCGCCCGGCAGGCATCGCGCACCAGTTCGAACGCAAGCCCCATCGCCCGTTCGGCGACGTCGGGAAACCCGTACGCGCTGCGCGCCGCCATCGCGTCACCGGCCCGATCAGGTTCACGGTCGGGGTCATGATCGAGGTCGGGTTCACGATCGGGGTCGGGGTCGCCCGCAGGCTGCGCCACGCCATGCCCGCCCTCCGGGCACTGCTGCAGCCACCACGCGATGCGTGCGGTCAGCGCGCACAACGCGGCCAGGCATGCACGCGCTTCGGCGGGTGCACGCCGCGCGTCGGACCGGCGCGCTTCGACGGTTGCGCCTTCGGGCGCGATCACCGCGTCCGGGCCCGTCGGGCCGGGCGTGTGCACCGCGTCCGCCAGCGCCGGCAGTACCTGTACGAGACGCGTGGCGACCGTGGCCGGATCGGGCAGGCGTGCGTGCGTGTCGGCGTCGTCCCAGCGCATCCACGCGAACACCGCCGCAGCGTCGCCGAACAGGGTGGCGCCAAGGCTGGTCCTCAGCGCAGTCAGACGGGGGGTGCGTTCGGCGGGCATGGTTCTCCGGAGGTCGAACGCTGCGCACCGGCAGCCTCGTGCGCGATTATGCGTGCACGCCGGACGACGGCTGCGCCGGCGCGGCGGGATCCGGTGCGCGCGGCGCCAGCCCGGTCGCCTCGAGCGCCGACG
>JAKOZZ010000180.1 GCA_029779755.1 Pseudomonadota bacterium | reverse complement strand
CCGCAGCCGGTGGGGCCGTCGCGCATCGAGAGCGGCCGGCCCGACTTCGAGCGCGGCCACGTCCCCGGCGCCCAGTACGTGAACATGGCCACCGACATGTCCGAGCCCGGCGGCGCCTTCCCGTACACCCTGCCCTCGCCGCAGCGCATCGAGGAGATCCTGGGCGCGCTGGGCATCGGCAATGAGCACCACATCGTGCTCTACGGCCGCGGCCACCCGATGCCGGTGACGCGCGTGTGGTACGTGCTGCGCGCCCACGGCCACGACGCGGTGTCGGTGCTCGACGGCGGCTTCGAACGCTGGCAGCGCGAAGGCCGCCCCACGTCGCAGACGCCGCGGTCCTGGCCCCGCACCCGCTACCAGGCGCGGCCCGATCCGCGCCGCATCGCCGACGCCGACACGGTGCACGCGGCGCTGACCGATCCCGCCACCCGCATCGTCAATGCGCTCAGCCGCGAACAGCACGGCGGCACCGGCGGCGCGCACTACGGGCGCCCGGGGCGGATCCCGGGCAGCGTGAACGTGCCGGCGCGCGAGCTCGTCGATCCGGACACCGGCTGCTTCCTGTCCGAGCAGTCCCTGCGCGCGCGCTGCGCGGCGGCCGGCGCGCTCGATGCACCGCGCACGATCGTCTACTGCGGCGGCGGCATCGCCGCGACCACCACCGCCTTCGCGATGGCGCTGCTCGGCCACGACGGCTGGTGCGTGTACGACAACTCGCTGCTGGAGTGGTCCGCCGATCCGGCCCGGCCGATGGAGTCGGACGCGGGCTGACCCCTACAATCGCCGCTTCCGCATCCCAGACCCCGGCAGGAGCCTCCATGATCGAACTGCACCGCGGCGCGCGCGAACTCGAACTCGCCGCCCGCACCGAGCGATTCATCCGCGACGTCGTCATCCCCTACGAGAAGGACCCGCGCATCAGCCACCACGGTCCGTCGGACGCGCTGCGCATCGAGCTGCAGGCGCACGCGAAGGCCGCCGGCCTGCTCGCGCCACAGCTGGGCGAGCACCTGGGCGGCTACGGCCTGAACCACCGCGAGACCGCCACGGTGTTCCGTGCGTGCGGCTACTCGACGCTGGGCCCGGTCGCCATGAACTGCATGGCGCCCGACGAAGGCAACATGCACCTGCTCGACAAGGTGATGACCGAGGCCCAGAAGGAGCGCTGGCTGCGCCCGCTGGCCGCCGGCACGATCCGCTCGGCCTTCCTGATGACCGAGCCCGACGACGGCGCCGGCTCCGACCCCGGCATGATGAAGACGAGCGCCCGCCGCGACGGCGACCACTGGGTGATTTCCGGCCGCAAGTGGCTGATCACCGGCGCAGAAGGCGCCGGCTTCGGCATCCTGATGGCGCGCACCGACGAGGGCGCGACGATGTTCCTCGCCGACATGAACACCCCGGGCATCGTCGTCGAGCGCACGCTCGACACGATCGACCGCACGATGCCCGGCGGCCACGGCGTGGTGCGCCTGGAGAACGTGCGCGTGCCGGCCGCCGACATCCTGGGCGAGGTCGGGGCGGGCTTCCGCTACGCGCAGATCCGGCTGGCGCCGGCGCGCCTGACGCACTGCATGCGCTGGTGGGGGTCGGCCAAGCGCGCGCACGACATCGCCACCGCCTATGCCTGCCGCCGGCAGGCGTTCGGCAAGGCGCTGATCGACCACGAGGGCGTGGGCTTCATGCTGGCCGACAACGAGATCGATCTGAAGCAGGCCGAGCTCACCATCGACTGGTGCGCCTGGGTGCTCGACCAGGGCCAGCAGGGCACGGCCGAGTCGAGCACGGCCAAGGTGGCGGTGTCCGAAGCGCTGTACCGGGTGGCCGACCGCTGCGTGCAGATCCTGGGCGGCATGGGCGTCACCGGCGACACGCCGGTGCAGCAGATCTTCCGCGACATCCGTGCGTTCCGCATCTACGACGGCCCGTCGGAGGTGCACCGCTGGTCGATCGCCAAGCGGCTCAAGAAGGCGTGGAAGGGCGACTAGGACCGGTTCATCCGGAACATGTCGTAATCGTCGATCAGGTCCATGCGCCGCGACGGGCCCAGTCCGGCCCGTCGCAGGATCTCCCCCGCCCATGCGAACCGGGGGTCGGTGTCGAAGCGCGCACCGTAGATCAGCATGTACTCGAGATAGCGCAGCACGTCGGCCTCGCCGACGATGCCGTAGCGGCGGGCGCGGTCGATCCCCAGATCGACGAACGCCCGCAGGCGGGCGTCCTCGACCGGCGCGGTGCGCGCCGGGAACCGTCGCCGCAGGTGGGCCACGGCCCGGCCGGCGAACGCGGCGCGCGTCGCCGCGCGCATCGCGCGGATCTGGGCTTCGGTGATCGTCAGCATGGCGACACCGGCCTCAGCGCGACGGCTGCGGCAGGCGCCTGAACGACGCGAGCAGCGCGGCCCAGGCCGCATCGAGCTGGGCACGCCGGGCGGCCGGCGCTGACGCCCGCAGCAGGATCTCCGGGTCGTCGGCGCGCGCGGCGCTGCCCGCGTGGAACCAGGTGTAGCGCAGCACCGCGCCTTCCCGGGCATTGTCTGTGGACACCTGCCCCTCGTGACCGGCCAGTCCGGCGACATCACGCGGCGCGTTGCGCAGGACGCTCAGCTGCGTGCCCAGCGTCGCAAGCGCGCGCGCCTCCTGCTCGACGTCGGACAGCGGGTGGCCGTCGCGCGGCGCGGCCACGGTCTGGATCTCGGCGACCAGCTCCACGCCGGGGGCGGCCGCCGACTTCAGGGTGACGCTCGCGCGCTCGTTGCGGCTGGGTTCGGAGGTGATCGAGCCGGGCCCGATGCAGAAGCCCAGCGCCACGCCGGCCCGGTACGCGTCCATCACGTTGCGCATCAGCTGCTCCGCCGGCGCCTCGCGACCGGCGTCGGCCACCGCCTTCAGCAGCAGGGTGTGGCCGCGCGCCGGCAGCGCGCCCAACAGCACACGCTGACCGGCGCGGGTGCCGCCCGCCGGCACCCACAGCCCCTGGCGCCCTGCGCCGAGGTCGGCCGCCCGCAGTGCCTCGGCGGTCCCCGCCTGCAGGCGCAGCAGGTCGCCGGGCGCCTCGGCGTGCGCACTCGCCTCGACCCGATAGATCATCGCCGCGCGCGACACCGGCTGGAACCCGGCGCTCGCCGCGAACCCGTACCGCCCCACACAGACGCCCTGAGCGCCGCCCGCCTCGTCCATCGTTCCGCTCCTTCGTTCGGTGATCGACGCCCGCGCGGTGGTCGACGCCTGCGCGTCGGCGCCCGCCGCACGCGCGATCGACCCCGCGCCAACCGCCCAAGCCGCGCCCACCGCGCTCACCGTACCTACCGCGCCAGCCGCACGCACCAGCAGGTGCCGGCGTGCCGGCGACACGCCCCGACCCCGCGCAGGCGTTCGCCCGTCGCACCCTTCGCGCCCGTGCGCCAACGGTTCGCCCGGGCGCTTCATCGGCCGGTCCGGGCCCGGTAGTGCTTGCGCACCAGCGCCAGCACCGCACGCACCGTATACCGCTGCGCGGCCGGATCCTCGTAGGCGGGCTGATGCTCGACGGCGATGGCGGCGTCACCCGGGGCCTCGCGCGCCGCGTCGGCCAGGGCGCGCCCCGAGGACACCGGCACGGTGCCGTCCCCCGGCCCGGCCGGATCGGCCAGCACCGCCTGCATCGAACTGCCTTCGGCGTCCCGGAAGAAGCCGCGGAACCCGCGCGTCGGATACGACTCGCTGCGCACCCAGTTGCTCGTGACGTTCATGCGGATCGTGCCCGCGCTGGCATGACCCGTGCCCCAGAAGGTGAAGGTGTTCGGGTGATGGCGCACGCCCAGGCTGCCATGGAAGCTCTTGGCCTTGTCCAGCAGAGCGGTGTAGCTGCTCCAGGCCGCCGTGCCCGCCGGCGACATCGCGTCGGCAAGATCGTCGTTGGCACTGCGGGTGCCGCCGGGCGTGGCGGGCACGACCTCGGGGGTGAGCAGGTCGGGATCGACCAGCCCCCAGTACGCGTTGCCGCTCGCGCCGGAGCCGGCCGGCGGCGACACGACCGCCGGCACCCGGTAGATCTCCTCGTACGGATCGGCCCGGGGCAGCGCCACCAGCGTGTCGGCACCGTTGCGCACCGTCAGCCACTGCCGTGCGCCGGCCTCGGTCCGGTAGTGCGCGTTCGGCAGCAGTTCCAGCCCGCCCGGACTGTTGGCGAGGATGGGCGTGGTTTCGCGGCCGTTCGATCCCAGCACGTAGGAAGCGCCGCCGAAGCCTTCGAAGCCGGCCTTGATGCGCCAGTAGGCCGCCGCCGAACCGGTCACCGGCTGCACCCCGTGCACGATGCCGAGGATCTTGCCCTGCGCGCCCGACAGCTCGCTGGCCGCCCGCGACACCAGGCCGCCCATCGAATGCGAGATGAGGATCACCTTCTCGCAGCGTCCGACGACCGAGCGCGCCTCGGCGATCACCTCGTCGATGCGCGCGGCGAGCCGGCGGCCCGAGTTGCGGTTGTCGTCGGTCCAGTTGTAGCCGAAGCCATAGACGGGAAACACGAACAGCTTGCCCAGTGCGCCCCAGTCGCGGGTGCGCAGCGTGCGCAGGAAGCCGCGGTACGCCGAGAACAGGCCCTGGAAGCCGTCGCCCACCGGATTCGCGTCGTCGACCTCGAGGTAGCCGGGGTCGAACTGCGGCCCGATCACGAGCATCTTGCGCTTGGCGGCCGAGGAGCGGAGCAGTTCCCACAGGAACCCGCTGTCGCCCGGGTCCCAGCGCAGGTCCGGCAGGTCGAAGCCGTGCTCGGTGCGCCGCCCGGTGGCGTTCGAGCCGGCCCGCCGCAGGCGGCTGCCCATCACGCCCGGCACGAAGATCAGCGGAATGGCCTCGCGCTGCACGTCGATGCGGTGCGGTTCGTCGGTGGGCAGACCGGAGACGGGGCCGGTCAGCTGCTCCCAGGGAAGGCTGCGCTCGCTCATCGGGGTCCTGCGGCGGTCATGGCGTGGCCGGCGCGGCGATCGGTGTCGGGATCACGCACCGATCTCGCGCGCCAGAAGCACGTCCACCTCGTGATAGAACTTCCAGAAGACGACGTCGTAAGCGCCGGCCGGAATCCCGTCCCAGCGCACGTGGCCGTCGCCGTCGAGCTGGCGCAGCGGCGACTGGGCCGGTGCGCTCGTGGACACGTGCTCGGACGCATACCCCGGGCGGCGTTCGACCGGCCACCACGCGGGCCGGGCGCGCGGCTCGGGGGCGATGCGCAGCGTCACGTCGAGCCAGTGCGCGTTCGGGCACGGCTCGACCGGACCGTCGACGGGCCGGTTGGTGGGCGGCGGATCGGGCTCCGCCGGGACGGTGCCCGCGCCCGGGCCGTCGGAGGGGGGCTCCGCGCCCGCCAGCGCCGCTTCGTAGAGTGCACACCACTCGGCCCGCAGCGCCGCCTGCGAAGGGTCGACCGGATCGAGCGGCCGGCGGTTGCCCTGCGCATCGAACAGCGCGTTGGGGCGCGGATCGTTCGCGTGGCGCGCGTAGATCTCGTCGTCGGCCTGGCGGACGGCGGCGGGATCGAGCGGTCTCTGGATGCGTCCCATGGCGGCGGTGTGCGGTCGAGGCGGCCGGATCGCATCCGGCGAAAGCGCTCCGACGTTAGCATGGGGACCCCGCACCAACAATGCGTCGCGCCTCGTACCGAGGTGCTATGGACACCCCCGCCATGCACGCCAGCGCCTCGCCTCGAAAGGATCCGCCCTGAGCACCGAGCGCCGCACCGCACACGCCCTGCGCGCACTGAGCCTCGCGTACTTCACGATGGGCACGGCGTCGATCGCCGTCGTCGGTCTCGTCAACGAGATGGCGGCCGATCTCGCCGTGTCGAAACCGGCGATCGCGATGCTGGTGACGGTGTTCGCCCTCACCTTCGCGCTCGCCGCCCCGTTCGTGCAGATCGCCGCCGGCCGCCTGCCGCGGCGCAGCCTGCTGCTGGCAGGCCTGTGCGTGCTGTCGGCGGGCTGCCTGGTCACCGCGCTGATGCCCGACTACGCCTGGGTGGTCGCGGCGCGCCTGCTGATGGCGATCGGCGCCTGCGCCGTCGGGCCGGTGGCCTCGTCGCTCGGCGCGTCCCTCGTGCCGCCCGAACGCCAGGGCCACGCGCTCGCGGTCGTGTTCGGTGGAATGACGCTGGCCACCGTGCTGGGCGTTCCGTTCTCGACCTGGCTGGGCACCGCCGTCGGCTGGCGCTGGGTGTTCGTGGTGCTGGCCGCCACTGCGGCCCTGACCGCAGCCACGATCGCGACCCTGGTGCGGCAGCGCAGCCCCGCACCGCCCGTCACGCTGGCCAGCTTCGCGCAGGTGCTGCGTCATCGCGCCGCGCGCTGGGGCGTGGCGATGGCGCTGTTCCACATGGCCGCGCAGATGTCGATGTACGCACTGGTCACGCCCTACCTGCAGGAGCACTTCGCGATCCCGGGACACTGGCTGTCGGCCACCTTCCTCGCCGCCGGCCTCAGCAGCGTCGCGGGCAACCTGATCGCCGGACGCCTCGTCGACCGCCTCGGCACGGTGCGCACGATCGTGCTCACCTACGCGGGATTCGCCTGCGTGTTCGTCGCCCTCGCCCTGGCGCCCGGCATGCCCTGGTTCGGTGTCGCAGGCTTCGCCTGCTGGTCGCTGACCGGCATCGCGTTCTATGCGCCGCAGCAGAAACGGCTGATCGCGCTCGCCCCGCAGCTCGGCGGGTTGCTGCTCGCGCTCAACGCGTCGGCGATCTACGTGGGCATGTCGCTCGGGTCGGCGGCCGCCGGGCAGGCCTACGAACGGGTCGGCCCGGCGGCGCTGCCCTTCGTGGCCCTGGCATTCCTGGCCGCGGCCTCGCTCGCCTTCCTGCGCTCGCACCGCGCCGCGGGGCGCGCGGGCTGACGGCGCCGGTCGCGACGCCCCGTCACGCCCACGCAGACCGCGGTCGTCACGGCTTCAGCGGCGCCGTGATCACCTTGTCGGCGAGCATCCGCGCGATCTCGTCCTCCGCATAGCCGAGCTCGCGCAGCACGGCGGCCGAATCCTGACCCAGCAGCGGCGCCTGGTTGCGCACCGCCGAAGGGCTGGCCGAGAACTTCACCGTGGGCCGCACGTAGCGCATCGGGCCTTCGGTCGGATGCTCGGCCTCCTGGAAGAAGCCCACCGCCTTCAGGTGCGGATGCTCGGGCAGCTGGTCGAGCGCGTAGATGGGCGTGGCCGGGATGTCGAGCCGCGCGCACACCTCCATCCAGTGCGCGGTGGACTTCTGCGCAGTGATCTCGCCCATCAGCGCATACAGCGCCTGGATGTGCTTGTTGCGCTCGTGCCGGTCGTGCACGTGGTACTGCTCGATCGCCTCGGGGCGGCCCGCTTCGGTGAAGAAGGCGACCCAGTGGTCCTCCGTGTACGGCAGCATGCTGATGTGGCCGTCGAGCGTGGGGTGCGGCCGGCGTCCGCCGGCCAGGATGCGCGCGTACCCCGGAGGCGCGGGGGCCGGGTCGAACGTGAGCCCGCCGAGGTGCTCGGCCAGCATGAACGCGGTCATCGTCTCGAACATCGGCACTTCCACGCACTGGCCCTGCCCGGTGCGCAGGCGATGCACGATGCCGGCCATCACGGCGTTGGCCAGATACACCCCGATCGTCTTGTCGGCCAGCAGCGACGGTGCGTACTGGGCCACGCCCAGGTTCGCACGGTTCAGGCCGACCAGACCCGACGCGGACTGGATGATGTCGTCGAACGCTGGCTGGTCCTTGTAGGGGCCGTCCTGGCCGAAGCCGGTGGCCACGCAGTACACGATGTCGGGCCGGATCTTCGCGACCTCGGCATAGCCGAAGCCCAGCCGCTCGATCGCCTGCACCCGCATGTTGTGCACGAACACGTCGACGGTGGGGATCAGGCGGCGGATCACGTCCTTGCCCGCCTCCGTCTTGGTGTTCACCGCCAGAGAGCGCTTGTTGCGGTTGATGGCCAGGAAGATCGAGCTCATGCCCTTGTGCAGCGACACCCCGTTGGCGCGCATGAGGTCGCCCTCGGGCGGCTCGATCTTGATCACCTCGGCGCCGTAGTCGGCCAGGATGTGGGTTGCCACCGGGCCGAGCACGACCGAAGTCATGTCCAGCACGCGGATGCCGCTCAGGGGTCCAGTCGTCATTCCTCGTCTCTCCTCCAGGCACCGAAGTGCCACGTTTTTCAAATGCTAAACTCCGCGCCGAAGACTACACCGACAGAGGAGAACTCATGATCCGTTCCGGATTCGCCGCGGCATTGCTCGGCATGGCAGTTTCGACCAGTGCAATCGCTCAGAGCGCCGACTTCCCGAACAAGCCGATCCGTGTGGTCGTGCCCTTCAACGCCGGCAGCGGCGCCGACGGGTCCGCACGTCTGATCGCGGAGCAGATGCAGCGCATCCTCGGCCAGCCGATGCTCGTCGAGAACAAGCCGGGCGCCAGCGGCTCGGTGGCCGCCGTGCACGTGAAGACGCAGCCGGCCGACGGGTACACGATCCTCGTCGCCACCAATTCGCCGATGTCCGTGAACCCGGTCGTGATGAAGAACCCGGGCTACGACTCGGTCAAGGACTTCAAGCCGATCCACGGCATCGCGCGCAGCGTGAACCTCTGGTACGTGTCGAACGAATCGCCCTACAAGACCATCGGCGACCTCATCGCCGCCGGCAAGGCCAAGCCGCTGAACGTCGGCTCGTACTCGGCCGGCTACCAGCTGGGCATTGCCTGGCTCGGCAACATGACCGGCGCCAAGTTCCAATACGTGCCGTACAAGGGTCAGGCGCAGGTGGTCACCGACGTCATCGGCGGGCAGCTCGACGCCGGCATGGGCGACCTGGGTGGCGCGATCTCGCTCGTGCAGTCGGGCAAGATCCGCGCGCTCGCCGTCTCGGGCGACAAGCGCATGGCCGGCCTGCCCAACGTGCCGACGATCAAGGAGACGCACCCCGAGTACGAGAACTACGCGTGGACCACCTTCTTCGTGCGCAGCGACACGCCGCCGGCGGTGCACGCCAAGCTCGTCGAGACGATGAAGAAGGCGCTGACCACCAAGGAGTCGCTCGAGTACTTCGAGAAGCA
>JAKOZZ010000182.1 GCA_029779755.1 Pseudomonadota bacterium | reverse complement strand
CCAGCGCGCGGGCAGCCTCAGCGGCGGCGAGCAGCAGATGCTCGCGATCGGCCGCGGACTGATGGCCCGGCCCTCGCTGATCCTGTTCGACGAGCCCTCGCTGGGCCTGTCTCCGGTGCTGTCGAAGTTCGTGCTGGCGTCGATCGCGACGCTGCGCGAACGCGGCATCGCCAGCCTGCTGGTGGAGCAGAACATGCGGGCCGCGCTCAAGATCTCCGACCGCGCCTACGTGCTGCGGGTCGGACAGATCGTGCGCGAGGGCACGGCGGCCGAGATCGCGAGCGCGCCCGACATCCAGAGCGCGTACCTGGGCGTGTGAGGCGGCGCGGGCCGCGCGGCCCGCGCTGGCCGGGTCAGGCCGGGTCAGGCCGCATCAGGCCGGTTCAGGCCCGCAGGGCGACCGCGCGGCCCGGTTCGATCCGCGTCTACAGTCGAGCCTGAACTCCACGAACGCTTCAGGATCCGCCGATGGCCACCATGACCGCACCCGTCGCACAGCGCCGCGCCGACGCCCCCGCCCTGATCGACGAGTACGGCAGCTGCACCTGGGCCGAGCTCGACCGCCGCGTGAACCGGCTGATCCGCGCGCTGCGTGCCGCGGGCCTCGGGCGCGGCGACCGCATCGCGCTGTTCGCCGGCAACAGCCGGGCGGTGTTCGAGCTGATGGCCGCGGCCAGCCATGCCGGCATCGTGTTCGTGCCGGTCAACTGGCACTTCACCGTCGACGAGCTGGCGCACGTGCTGGCCGACTCGGGCGCGGTGGGGCTGTTCACGGACGCGCGCTTCGCCGCGGTCGCGGTGCAGGCGCTCGCGCGGGTGCCGGCCGCCGGCGCGCGCCTGCGGGCCTGTGCGCTGCTGGCGCCCGATGCTGTCTGCCCGCCCGGGTTCCAGCCGTTCGAGGCGCTGATCGCCGCGCAGCCCGACGACTCGGAGCCCGCCGATCCGTCCGCCGGCGGTCCGATGTTCTATACGTCCGGCACCACGGGCCGGCCGAAGGGCGTGGTGCGCAGTGCGGGCGGCCCGCCGCCCATCGAGTCGCTGCGCGCGATGGCGGAAGGTCTGGCGACCTCGCTGCTGCTGCCGCGCGACGGCACGACGCTGCTGGCCGGTCCGTACTACCACTCGGCGCAATGGGCCTGGTCGTTCCAGCCGATGCTCGCGGGCTCCAGCGTGGTGATGACGCAGCGCTTCGACGCCGAGC
>JAKOZZ010000175.1 GCA_029779755.1 Pseudomonadota bacterium | reverse complement strand
TCGGCATGGAGGACGCGCTGAAGTCGGCGGCCGACGCGCTGGGCCACTCGCTCGACACCGAGGTGGGCCGGTACAACGCGCGCGAGCTGATCTCGGCCTTCTTCCGCCCCTGGTTCGCGAAGCACACGCTGGAACAGATCGCCGCGAAGTTCACCGACCGTTCCCTGCTGTGGGGCCC
The DNA here is from genome assembly GCA_029779755.1 of Pseudomonadota bacterium. GTDB lineage: Bacteria > Pseudomonadota > Gammaproteobacteria > Burkholderiales > Burkholderiaceae_E > Quisquiliibacterium. The sequence goes on along the minus strand of JAKOZZ010000175.1, from coordinate 10,658 downwards.
GTACCGCACCTTCCGGCAGATGCTTGCCGAAGACCCGCGCGTGTCCGAAGCCAACCCGATGTTCACGCGCGTCGAGCATCCGGTCGGCCGCTTCCTCACGGCCGGCACGCCGCTCGCGTTCAGCGAGAGCGAACGCGTGCCCGCCGGGGTCGGACCGGTGCTGGGCCAGGACACCGACGCGGTCCTCAAGCGCGTGCTGGGCATGGACGATGCGGCGCTCGCCGCGCTGCGCGACGCCGGCGCGATCGGCGGCCGGGTCTGAAGAACCGACGAAGGAGAACACGATGAATGCACCGCTTCACCAATCCGTCGCCGCGCAGGCGTCGGCCGGCCTCGCGATCGACGGCCTGTTCGAACACTGCGAGCAGGCCATCCGCGCCACGACCACGCTGCTCGCCGGCGTCGAGCGCGCGCTGCGCGCCGTGCTGGCCGAGAACGCCGACGCAGGCGATCCGCTGCAGCGCGAACAGGCCCGTGCGCACGGCTTTGCCTGGGCCGCCACCTACGGCCAGGCGCTGCACGAGATGCTGGGCTGGGGACGCCGGCTCCAGGCGAGCGGCAAGCTCGGCGAGCTCGAGACCCTGATGCTCCAGGCGGCGTTCGGCGAGTACCTCGCGCAGCTGGCCGGCGGGCTGCCGATGAGCCAGGGCGAGATCTTTCGCGTCGACACGCTCGACACCGACGGCGCACTGCGCCGCGCGTTCGAGGCCGACCCGGCGGTGGCACTGCTGCGCACACGGGGCTTCTCGGGTCCGGTGCGTGCGCGCATCGCGGCCCTGCTCGCCCAGGGCCAGGCGACCCGCAGCTACGGCGATCCCGCGCTCGACGACGCGACGCTGGTCGAGATCCGCGAACAGTTCGCCCGCTACGCCGACGACCATGCCGAAGCCGCCCATCAGTGGCACCTGGCCAACGACCTGATCCCGGACGCGGTGCTGCGCGAGCTTGCCCAGCTCGGCGTGTTCGGCCTCACGATCCCCGAGGAGTTCGGCGGCTCGGGCCTGGGCAAGACCGCGATGTGCGTGGTCACCGAAGAGCTCTCGCGCGGTTACATCGGCCTGGGTTCGCTCGGCACCCGCACCGAGATCGCCGGCGAGCTGATCACGCTCAACGGCACCGACGAGCAGAAGCGCACGCTGCTGCCCAGGCTCGCCAGCGGCGAGATCATCCCGACCGCAGCGTTCACCGAGCCCGACACCGGCTCCGACCTGGGCTCGCTGCGCACGCGCGCCGAGCGCCAGGGCGACGTCTGGCGCGTGTCGGGCAACAAGACCTGGATCACGCACGGCGCGCGCAGCGACATGATGACGCTGCTGGTGCGCACCGACCGCGACGCGCCGGGCTACAAGGGCCTGTCGATGTTCCTCGCGCCGAAGCCTCGAGGCACCGACGCCAACCCGTTCCCGGCGCCCGGCATGAGCGGCGGCGAGATCCACGTGCTCGGCTACCGCGGCATGAAGGAATACGAGATCGGCTTCGACAACTTCGAGGTGCCGGCGTCGGCCCTGCTGGGCGGCGTCGAGGGGCGCGGCTTCAAGCAGCTGATGCAGACCTTCGAGAGCGCCCGCATCCAGACGGGTGCACGGGCGGTCGGCGTCGCGCAGAATGCCTTCGAGCTGGGCCTGGCCTACGCCCTGCAGCGTCTGCAGTTCGGCCGGGCGCTCATCGAGTTCCCGCGGGTGGCCGACAAGCTCGCCTGGATGGCGGTCGAGACGATGATCGCGCGCCAGCTCACGCTGTTCGCCGCGCGCGAGAAGGACGCCGGCCGTCGCTGCGACCTGGAGGCCGGCATGGCCAAGCTGCTGGGCGCCCGGGTGGCGTGGGCCAACGCCGACAACGCCGTGCAGATCCACGGCGGCAACGGGTATGCCCAGGAGTACCGCATCAGCCGCGTGCTGTGCGACGCCCGCATCCTGAACGTGTTCGAAGGCGCGGCCGAGATCCAGGCCAACATCGTGGTGCGCAGCATCCTCGACGCACGGCGCTGACGGAACGGTATCGGACCGGACCGGACCGGACCGGGTCGGACCGGGTCGGGTCGGACCGGGTCGGTCCGGACCTGACCCGCTCGGATCCGATCCGATCCGATCCGAGCCGAGCCGAGCCGATCGGAAGGCGGGGCGGGGTGCAACGCCCCGCTGCCGCCGGTGCGCCGCCCGGGCTGAACACCCGGGCTCAGCGCCCCTGCAGCGCCTTTGCGGCAGCCGCCTCGCTGCTCGCATAGCGTTCCATCGCACGGGCGCCGTCGAGGGCGCGATCGGGCTCGATCCCGTCGCCGATGCGCAGCAGCTGCAGGCAGAACCAGGCCAGCCCGGCCTTGGGCGGGACGATGCCGGTCTCGTACGACTGCGCCGACGCCCACTCGCCCGAGAACAGCCTGCGCGGCAGATCGGTGTCGACGCACATCGGGCGCCCGAGCCCGATCATGTCGAGCTCGCCGGCGACCAGCGCCTCGTCCATCGCCGCCCGGCTGCGGAAGCCGCCGGTGACCATCACCGGCATCGTCGCCACCGCCCGGATGGTGCGCGCGTACTCGAGGAAGTACGCCTCGCGACGCCGGGTGCTCTCGGCGACGGGCGCCGCCGCCTGTGCCTTGGACTTCACCCCCATCATGCTCGGCTGCTCGTAGCTGCCACCGGACAGCTCGAGCAGGTCGACGCCCTCCTCGCCCAGCCAGCGCACCACCTGCACGCACTCCTCCTCGGAGAAGCCGCCCTGCTGGAAGTCGGACGAGTTCAGCTTCACGCCGATCGGGAAGTCGGGCGCCGTCGCAGCGCGGCACGCGCGGATGACGGTGCGCAGCAGTCGCGCGCGGTTCTCGAGCGAACCGCCCCACTGGTCGGTGCGCTGGTTCACCAGCGGCGACAGGAACTGGCTGAGCAGATACCCGTGCGCCGCGTGCACCTGGATGCCGGTGAACCCGGCGTCGCGGGCGTGCGCCGCGACCCGCGCGAACCGCTCGACCACGTCGTCGACCTCGCCCGAGGTCATCGCGCGCGGCGGCGCGTACATCGCGCCCGGCAGGTTCAGCGCCACCGCGGACGGTGCCACCGGTTCCGTGCACACGTGGACCGGGGTCTGCCGTCCCGGATGGTTGACCTGCATCCACAGCTGGTTGCCGGCCACGGTGCCCGCGGCGGCATAGCGCTTCAGCATGTCCAGCCCGCCGTTGCCGTCGATCACGACGTTGCCCGGCCGTTCGAGGTAGCGGCGATCGACCTGCACGTTGCCCGTCACCACCAGCCCGGCCCCGCCTTCCGACCAGGCGCGGTACAGGCGTTCGTGGCGCGGGGTCGCACGGTTCATCTCGTCGGCCAGGCCCTCGGTCAGGGCGGCCTTGCACAGACGGTTGGGAACGACGGCGCCGCAGGGCAGCGTCAGCGGGGACTGGATGTCGATGCTCATGGGGACGGGAACCTCGCTTGGAAGATGGACTCGGCCGGAACGAAGACGCCGACACGCCAGGAACGACGAAGGCCTTGCCGCATCACACGACAAGGCCTTCGGGGTGCCGCGCCGGCGCAGAGGCCTGCGCAGCGCGCCGCTGCCGAGTTAAAGCGGCTTGCGGATCATATTGGCCACTTCGCCGATGATGCCACGGCGGAACGCGAGCACGCAGATCACGAAGATCAGGCCCTGCACCACGGTGACCCAGGCGCCGAGCTGCGCCAGGTAGTTCTGCATCGTGATGATGACGGCCGCACCGATGATGGGGCCGAAGATCGTGCCGAGTCCGCCGAGCAGGGTCATCAGCACCACTTCACCCGACATGGACCAGTGCACGTCGGTGAGCGACGCCAGCTGGAACACCAGCGCCTTGGTCGCACCGGCCAGACCCGCGATCGTGCCCGACAGGATGTAGGCGGTGAACTTGTAGCGGTCGGTGTCGTAGCCCAGCGACAGCGCACGGGGCTCGTTCTCGCGGATCGCCTTGAGCACCTGGCCGAACGGAGAATGCACGACGCGCCAGATCAGCAGCACGCCGAACATGAAGATCGCCAGCACGAACACGTACATCGCCGCCGTGTCGGAGAGGTCGATCACCCCGAACAGGAACCCGCGCGGCACGGCCTGGATACCGTCCTCGCCGCCGGTGAACGGCGCCTGCAGATAGAAGAAATACACCATCTGCGACAGCGCCAGCGTGATCATGGCGAAGTAGATGCCCTGTCGGCGGATCGCCAGCAGGCCGGTGACGAAGGCGAGCACGGCCGCGCAGGCGGTCGCGAAGAGGACTGCGAGCTCGGGGGTGAAGCCCCAGACCTTGGCCGAGTGCGCGGCGGCGTACCCGGCGGTGCCGAGGAACATCGCGTGCCCGAAGGACAGCAGCCCGCCGAAGCCGATCAGCAGGTTGAAGGCGCAGGCGAACAAGGCGAAGCACATCACCTTCATCAGGAACACCGGGTAGACGACGACCGGTGCGACGATGAAGAACGCGAGCAGGACGGCGAACGCCACGCGCATGTGGCGCGTGTCGTTGTTGACCTGCTGGCCGGGGGACGATTGGATCACGGCTGCCATGGCGAACTGGATTCCTACTTCTGGGTGCCGAACAGACCGGCCGGCTTGACGAGGAGAACGAGCGCCATCACCACAAAAATGACCGTGTTGGACGCCTCGGGATAGAACACTTTTGTGAGCCCTTCGACGAGCCCCAACGCAAACCCCGTGATGATCGTGCCCAGGATCGAGCCCATGCCGCCGATCACGACCACCGCGAACACCACGATGATCAGGTCGGCGCCCATCTGCGGGCTGACCTGGTAGATCGGCGCGGCCATCACGCCGCCCAGAGCGGCGAGCGCGACGCCGAACCCGTAGGTAAGCGTGATCATCTTGGGCACGTTGATGCCGAACGCCTGCACGAGGGTCGGATTCTCGGTGGCCGCGCGCAGGTATCCGCCGAGCTTGGTGCGCTCGATCACGAACCAGGTGGCCAGGCACATGAACAGCGACGCACCGATCACCCACGCACGGTAGTTGGGCAGGAACATGAACCCGAGGTTCTGGCCGCCGGTGAGCTCGGGCGGGATCGGATACGGCTGGCCCGACGACCCGAACTCGTTGCGGAACAGGCCCTGGATGATCAGCGCGATCCCCAGGGTCAGCAGCAGGCCGTACAGGTGGTCGAGCTTGTACAGCCGCTGCAGCATCGTACGTTCGATGATCACCCCGGTGATGCCGACGACGATGGGCGCGATGATCAGCGACGGCCAGTAGCCGACGCCGAGCTTGTTCAGGCACAGGTAGGCGACGAACGCCCCCATCATGTACTGCGCGCCGTGCGTGAAGTTGATGATGTTGAGCAGGCCGAAGATGACCGCCAGACCGAGTGACAGCAACGCGTAGAACGAGCCGTTGATGAGCCCGATCAGCAGTTGCCCGAACAGGGCCTGTGACGGGACGCCGAAGATCTCCATGTTGCTTGTACCTGCCTGGTTGTGGCTCGATGCCTGTCGTCATGCCGGAGCCGAGCGGCTCCGGACCGATGTTTCCGTGATGCGGTGATGCGGTGATGCGGTGCTGCGGTGACGCGCGGCCCCGGCGATGCGGCGCCGCCGGAGCCTCGTCCGGGCGGCACCGCACGCGCGCGGCCGTTGCTTACTTCTTGGCCACCAGCGGGCAGTCGCCCTGGTCGATCGGGCGGAACGCCTGGTCGGCCGGCACCGTGGCGCGCAGCTTGTAGTAGTCGTACGGGCCCTTGGACTCGGACGGCTTCTTCACTTCGAACAGATAGGCCGGGTGGATCTTGCGGCCGTCGGCGCGGATCATGCCCTTGCCGAAGAGCGGGTCGTCGGTCGGCATTTCCTTCATCTTGGCGACCACCTTCGTGCCGTCGTCGCTCTTCAGCGCCTCGACCGCCTTCAGGTAGTGCAGCACTGCCCCATAGACGCCCGCGTGGACCATCGTCGGATACTTCCCGTTGTTCAGCGGCGCGAAGCGCTTGGCGAACGCACGGGTCTGGTCGTTCAGGTCCCAGTAGAACGTCTCGGTGAAGATCAGGCCCTGTGTCTTCTCCAGACCCAGCGCGTGCACGTCGGTCAGGAACACCAGCAGGCCGGCCAGGTTCTGACCGCCCTTGGTGATGCCGAACTCACCCGCCTGCTTGATCGAGTTGATCAGGTCGCCGCCGGCGTTGGCCAGGCCGATGATCTTGGCCTTGGAGGCCTGGGCCTGCAGCAGGAAGGAGGAGAAGTCCTGCGTGTTCAGCGGCGCGCGCACCTTGCCGAGGATCTTGCCGCCGTTCTTGGTGACGACCGCCTCGGTGTCGCGCTCGAGCGCGTGACCGAACGCATAGTCGGCGGTCAGGAAGAACCACGTGGAACCGCCGGTCTTGACGATCGCGGAACCGGTGCTGTTGGCCAGCATCCAGGTGTCGTACGTCCAGTGGACCGTGTTGGGCGAGCAGGCCTTGCCGGTGAGGTCGGACGTGGCCGCGCCGGAATTCAGCATCACCTTGTTCTTGTCGCGCGTGATCTGGCTGAGGGCGAGCGCGACCGACGAGGTGGGCGCATCGGCGATCACGTCGACCTTGTCGGTGTCGAACCAGGCGCGCACGATGCTCGAACCGACGTCGGGCTTGTTCTGGTGGTCGGCCGAGATGATCTCGACCTTCATGCCCTTCTTGGCCGCACCGAAGTCCTCGACCGCCAGACGGGCGGCCACCACGGAGCCGTTACCCGTGAGGTCGGCATAGAGCCCCGACATATCGGTGACGACGCCGATCTTGATCACGCCGTCGGAAATCTGCGCCTGGGCCGCGCCCGCCGCGAGAGCGAGTGCACCGGACACCAGCGAGGCCATCAGTTTGCGCTTGATCATCATGTCTCCTTGAAACCGACCGTGGTAACGGAAGCAGGGCGAGGGCTCAGACGCCCAGGTACTCGTGCAGCATGCCCATCTTGGACTGGAGCTCGGACGCCGCGAATGCCTCGACGATGCGGCCGTGCTCCATCACGTAGAACCGGTCCGCCAGCGGCGCCGCGAACCGGAAGTTCTGTTCGACCATCACGACCGTGAAGCCCTTCTCGCGCAGCGTGCGGATCATGCGCGCGAGCGCCTGGACGATCACGGGCGCCAGGCCCTCGGAGATCTCGTCGAGCAGCAGCATCTTGGCGCCGGTGCGCAGGATGCGGGCGACGGCCAGCATCTGCTGCTCGCCGCCGGACAGGCGCGTGCCCGGGCTGTTGCGGCGCTCCTTGAGGTTCGGGAAGATCGAATAGATCTCGTCGATGCTCATGCCGCCCGAGGCGATCTGCGGCGGCAGCAGCAGGTTCTCTTCGCAGGACAGGCTCGCGAAGATGCCGCGCTCTTCCGGGCAGTAGCCGATGCCCAGGCGCGCGATGTCGTGCGTGGCCATGCCGACGGCCTCGCGGCCGTTGATCATGATCGACCCGGTGCGGCGGCCGACCAGGCCCATGATCGACTTCAGCGTCGTGGTGCGCCCGGCGCCGTTGCGACCGAGCAGCGTGACGACCTCGCCCTTGTTGACCGTCAGGTCGACGCCATGAAGGATGTGCGATTCACCGTAGAACGAATGCAGATCGGTGATGCGGAGAAATTCGACGCCTTGATTAGTGGCCATGGGCACCCTGCAGTTCGGCTTCGGTGCTGCCCATGTACGCCTCGAGCACCTGCGGATTCGTGGACACCTGCGCGTACGGGCCTTCGGCGATCACCTGGCCACGCTGCAGGACGCTGATCGTGTCGGCGATCTTCGACACGACGTTCATGTTGTGCTCCACCATGAGGATGGTACGGTTGGCGGAGACCTTCTTGATGAGATCGGTGACGCGGTCGACGTCCTCGTGGCCCATGCCCTGCGTGGGCTCGTCGAGCAGCATCAGCTGCGGCTCGGTGGCCAGCGTGGTGGCGATCTCGAGCGCGCGCTTGCGCCCGTAGGGCAGCTCGACGGTCACGTAGTTGGCGAACTCGGTCAGCCCGACGGTGTCGAGCAGTTCCATGGCGCGGCCGTTGAGCACGTCGAGCGAACGCTCGGACTTCCAGAAATGGAACGAGTTGCCCATCGCGCGCTGCAGGCCGATCCGCACGTTCTCGAGCACGCTCAGGTGCGGGAACGTGGCGGAGATCTGGAACGAGCGCACGATGCCCCTGCGCGCCGTCTGCGCGGGCTGCTCGGACGTGATGTCGTGACCGTTGAACAGGATCTGACCGCGCGTGGGGATCAGGAACTTCGTCAGCAGGTTGAAGAAGGTGGTCTTGCCCGCACCGTTCGGCCCGATCAGCGCGTGGATGTGCCCGCGCTGCACCTTGATCGACACGTCGTCGACGGCAACGAAACCCTTGAACTCCTTGACGAGGTTCCGGGTCTCCAGAATGTAGTTGTTGTCAGCCATTTGCGAGCGAGCGAAAGCGCCCGACACTTTGTTGGGACTCGGATTATGGTCGATGCCGCACGGGCGTGGCAATTCGCGCTAACACCGATTGTTTCGATGCCCGACATCGAGGGCGTTCGGCCGCGCCCCGTGCCCCCCCGGATGGGCGGGGCCGTTCGGTCGCCCGGTCCCGCGCGCGTCGTCCGCACCGACGCGCGCGCCCGGCGGGTCAGTGGTTGTCGCGCGGCACGCCGTGCGTGGCGTCGATGCGCTGGTAGCTGATGGCGAAGTCCAGGCAGCCGCCATCCTGCAGCTGGGTCACGTGCCGCCGGTAGAGTTCCTGCCACGGGGTCTGGCTGACCAGTGCGGGCGGCGTCCAGGCGCTGCGCCGGCGCTCGAGCTCGGCCGCGTCGATCAGGATGTCGGCCGTGCGGCGGCCCAGATCGATGCGCACCCGGTCGCCGGTCTGCAGCAGCGCGAGGCCGCCGCCCACCACCGACTCGGGCGAAGCGTTCAGGATGGACGGGCTTCCGGAGGTGCCGGACTGGCGTCCGTCGCCGATGCAGGGCAGCAGCGTGACGCCCTGCTTCACGAGCGCGTCGGGCGGCAGCATGTTCACCACTTCGGCCGCCCCCGGATACCCCACCGGCCCGGTGTTGCGGATGAAGAGCATGCAGTCGGCGTCGATGTTCAACGCCGGGTCGTTGATGCGCGCGTGGTAGTCCTCCGGCCCCTCGAAGACGATGGCGCGCCCCTCGAATGCGTTCGGATCGCCGGGGTTCTCGAGGTAGCGCGCGCGGAACTCGGGCGTGATCACCGACGTCTTCATCACCGCGGACTCGAAGAGGTTGCCCGACAGCACCGCAAACCCGGCCTCGGGCAGCAGCGGCTGGGCGTAGGTGCGGATCACGTCGCGGTTGCTGGTGGCCGTGTCGCGATAGCACTCGCCGATGGTGCGCCCCGACACGTTCAGCGCGTCGGCGTGCAGCCGGCCGGCCGCCAGCAGCTCGTGCATCACGGCCGGCACGCCGCCGGCGCGGTGGAACTCCTCGCCCAGGTACTGGCCGGCGGGCATCAGGTTGACCAGCAGCGGCACGTCGTACCCGATGCGGTCCCAGTCCCGGATGTCGAGCGGCACGCCCATGTGCCGCGCGATCGCCGTGACGTGCGGCGGGCAGTTGGTCGACGCGCCCAGCGCGCTGGACGCCACGATCGCGTTCTCGAACGCCTTGCGCGTCATGATCCGGGACGGCCGCAGGTCCTCGTGCACCATCTCGACGATGCGGCGCCCGGTCTGGTAGGCCATCTGCTGCCGTTCGCGATACGGGCCGGGAATCGCCGCGCAGCCGGGCAGCGACATGCCGAGCGCCTCGGCCACGCTGTTCATCGACAGCGCCGTGCCCATCGTGTTGCAGTGCCCCACCGACGGCGCGCTCGACGCCACCATCTTCAGGAACTCCTCGTAGTCGATGCGGCCCGCGGCCAGTTCCTGGCGCGCGAACCAGACGACCGTGCCGGATCCGGCCAGCCCGTTGTTGTAGTAGCCGTTGAGCATCGGCCCGCCGGACAGCACGATCGAGGGGATGTCGACGGTGGCCGCCCCCATCAGCATCGCGGGGGTGGTCTTGTCGCAGCCGGTGGTCAGCACCACGCCGTCCAGCGGGTAGCCGTACAGCACCTCGACCAGGGTCAGGTAGGCGAGGTTGCGGTCGAGCGCCGCCGTCGGGCGCTTGCCGGTCTCCTGGATCGGGTGGACCGGGAACTCCATCGGGATGCCGCCGGCGTCGCGGATGCCGTCGCGCACGCGCGAGGCCAGGTCGATGTGATGCCGGTTGCACGGCGACAGGTCGCTGCCGGTCTGGGCGATGCCGATCACGGGCGTGCCGCTGTTGCGCAGCTCGTCCAGGGTGAGGCCGAAAGTCATGTACCGCTCGAGGTACAGGGCCGTCATCCCGGGGTTGTCGGGGTTGTCGAACCACTGCCGCGAACGCAGCCCCCGCCCCGTTCCGCCTCCGTCGCCGCTCCGGCCGCTCATGCGCGTCTCCTCGTGTCGTTGTCGTCCGCGGTCCGAGCGCCGGGGCACCCGCCGTCGTCCGCGCCAGTGTAGCAACGGCGGCGCCGGGCGCCCGGGCCCGTCTCCGAAACCCCACGGCGCCCCGCCGCGCGCCGACCGTTCGCCTGCCGCGCGGCGGCCATTCGTCCGGGCAGGCACGCCCGGGCGTTTGCACCCCGGGCACGCCGCCCCATGATGCCAGCTACCCATCACAGGACGACACCGGGCCGGAACCACCATGGCAGTTGCGACCACTCCGACGCACGCGT
>JAKOZZ010000173.1 GCA_029779755.1 Pseudomonadota bacterium | reverse complement strand
CCCGCCTTGGGGCGATTCAACCGCAGCGTCAGCACCGGGCCGTCGTGCGTGGCGATCAGGATGGGTTCGGCCGCCGCGGACACCGCGGCCTCGGATTGATGCGTGCTCATCGTTCTCCTCCTGGGTGACCGCGTCCGGGCGCGAACCGCTCCACGCGATGCCGCGCACGGGCAACTTCGGAACGGCTCGGTGCACGCGGATGCGCGGACGCTGATGTGCGGTTCAGTCTATTGCCTTACCATCCGAACAGGCAAGTAACTCGCAAGTCAATTTCCGGCCTGATCGTACGGCCATCACGCGCCGGACGCCCTCCCCGGTCCTCGGGGCGCCGGATCACCGCACGCAAGGAGCCCCCCCATGAGCGAACCCGCCATCCTGACCGAGACCCGCGCCGGCGCACTGTGGATCACGCTGAACCGGCCCGCGGCGATGAACGCGATCACGCCGGAGATCGTGACCGGCATCGATCGCGCGCTCGACGCCGCCCTGGACGACCCGGCGGCGCGTGCCGTCGTGCTCACCGGCACCGGCCGCGCATTCTGCGCCGGCGCCGACCTGAAGTACGTGCGCGCCACCACGGCCGGCGACGAGCGCGCGACGGCGGCATTCCTGCAGACGGTCCTCGCGATCATGGGGCGGCTCGAGACCTTCCCCAAACCCGTGATCGCGTCCATCAACGGCCTGGCGCTGGCTGGCGGGCTCGAGCTCGTGCTGTGCTGCGACCTGGTCATCGCCGCCCGCTCGGCGAAGATCGGCGACGCGCACGCCAACTTCGGGCTGCTGCCGGGCGGCGGCAGTTCGGTGCGCCTGCCGCGCAAGATCGGACCGACGCGTGCGAAATACCTGCTCTACACCGGCGAGTTCGTGCCTGCCGAGCAGCTGGTCGCCGCCGGCCTGGTGAACGAGGTCGTCGACGATGCCGACCTGATCGGCGCGACCGAACGGCTGGTGGCGAAGCTGGTGCCGAAGAGCCCGCTGGTGCTGCGCCGGATGAAGGCGCTGGTCGACGACGGGCTGGAGCAGCCCTCGGAGACCGCGCTGCGCCTGGAGCTGCTCGCCAGCGAGGTGCATGCGCACAGCCACGACCTCAAGGAAGGGCTGGCGGCGTTCGAGGAGAAGCGCGCGCCCCGGTTCCTGGGGCGCTGACGCCGCACGGGCGCCGCACAGGCGCCGGGCGGGCACCGCGGCCGGTCAGCCCAGCCAGCGCTTGCGGCGCCGGTAGTGCTTGACCTCGCGGTAGCTCTTGCGTTCGCCTTCGAGGTTCAGGCCGAGATAGAACTCGCGCACGTCCTCGTTGGCCTTCAGGTCGGAGGCCGCACCTTCGAGCACGATGCGCCCGTTCTCCATCACGTAGCCGTAGTCGGCGACGTCGAGCGCCACCCGCGTGTTCTGCTCGACGATCAGCAGCGTCATGCCCGCGCTCTTGAGCGAACCCAGCAGCGCGAACACCTCGTCGACGATCAGCGGCGCCAGCCCGAGCGACGGCTCGTCGATCATGATGAGCTTGGGCTTCGACATCAGCGCGCGGCCGATCACCAGCATCTGCTGCTCGCCCCCGGACAGGTAGCCGGCCGTGCGCCCCTTGAGCGCCGCAAGGCGCCCGATGCGGGTGTAGACGTCGTCGAGCCGGCGGCGCAGCTCCGCGCCCGACGACTCCATGTGGCCGCCGACGATCAGGTTCTGCTCCACCGTCAGGTGGCGCAGCACCCGCCGGCCCTCCATGATGTGCACGAGCCCCGAGCGCACGATGGCCTCGGGCCCCGCGCCGTCGATGCGCGCACCGCCGAACTCGATCGACCCGGAGGTGACCTTGCCGTCCTCGGTCCGGATCAGGTTCGAGATCGCCTTGAGCGTCGTGCTCTTGCCGGCTCCGTTGCCGCCCAGCAGCGTCACGCACTTGCCCTCGGGCACCGTCATCGAGATGCCCTTGACGGCCAGGATGACGTCGCTGTAGATCGCTTCGACGTTGTTCAGCACCAGCACATTGCGCTCCAGGCGTGCGATTGGACCGGACCGGCGACCGCGGCGGGCGCGGCGACGCGCGCACGCACCGCCGCCGCCACGGACATCGAGCGAAGCATCACCACTTGCTGACCGACGGGACCGGCACGTTCTGCGCCGCCACCGTGTACTTGCCCCCGGTCACCGTGCCGATGTTCACGGCCAAGCCGGCCAGCGGGAACGGCGCCTCGCGCGAGAACTTCAGGTCGGGCAGCACGCCGAAGGTCTGCTTGCTGGTGATCGTGTGCTTGAACATCGCGTTGCGCAGCGCCTCGCCCGTGACCTTGTCGGCACCGACGTCCTTCACCGCGGCCTCCAGCGCACGCAGCGTGAAGATCATCTGGTTCATGCCCATCATGGTCATCACGTCCCAGCCGCCGGTCAGCTTGTACTTGGCGACCAGCATGTCGTAGAACTTGCGCGTCTCGGTCACGTCGGCCGCGGGGATCGCCATGCCGTAGACCTCGTAGTCGCCCTCCATCTGCGCCAGGCCGCCGGCCGCCTTGCCCGAGGCGGGCAGCCCGTTGTGCGAGCTCATCAGGACCGGGATGTCCTTGCGCCCCAGTGCCTGCAGCGCGCGCTTGGTGGCCACCACCGCCGCGGTGTTGGTCTGGATGTTGATGACCTGCGCGCCCTTGCGCACCAGCCGGTTGACCTGCGTGGTCAGGTCGCTGGGCTGCACCTCGGTGAAGACCGTCTCGACGAGCTCGATCTTGTCCGGGTTCTCGGCGGCGAACTTCTGCAGGCCCTTGTGGATGTCCACGTACGCGGGCGCCGCCTCGGACGAGATGATCGCGACCTTCAGCGGACCGGTGATGCCCTTCTGCTGGCGATACCACAGGTAGAACGCACCCGCCTCGTGCGCATACGTCGCGCGCGGGTTGAAGACCCAGGGCTCGGGCCGCCACGAGTAGCCGTAGGAGGCGGTCGCCATCATCAGCGGCACCTTGTCGTCGGGCAGGCGCTGCTGCAGCGCCGCCGCGTCCGGCCCGCCCAGCCCGAGGGCGGCGATCGGCCTGAGCTCGGACTTGATGCCCGGCCACAGGCTGGAGGTCTGCGCGGTGTCGTAGCGCGTGTCGTAGTCCTTCATGTTGACGCGCACGCCGATGGTCTTGCCGACCTCCTCGTTCCACCAGTTGAGCACCCCCCAGCGGCCGGCGACGAGGGACTTCATGACGTCGGCGTAGGGGCCGGTGAAGTCGGCCATGCCGGCGATGTTGTAGGTGGTCTGCGCGCTGGCCGGCAGCGGCAGTGCGACGCCTGCCGCCGCGAACACGCCAGCCGCCATCAGACCCAGGGCACTTCTTCTCGACGAGTTCATGTGTCTCTCTCCTGTTACGTGCGGTTCCGGCAGGACGCCGGCGAATTCATGTCCGGAACGTCCTCAGTACGGGAACGGCCACAGACGGTAGGACCTCTTCAGGATGTTCCAGCGGTGCATCAGACCGCGCGGCTCGAAGATCAGGAAGGCCGCGATCACGCCACCGAGGAACACGTTCATCACCGAGAACACGACGTCGCCGCCCAGGAACGGCAGCTTCTCGACGATGGTGGGACCGAGCGAGGTGAAGCCCTCCTGCGCAATCTTGATCACGAACACGCCGATCAGCGCGCCGGTCACCGACCCCATGCCGCCCACGATGATCATCGCGATGAACCAGATGGAGTTGAGCAGGGTGAACTGGTCGACCGCCACGAACCGCACGAAGTACGCCCACAGCCCGCCGCCGATGCCGGCGTAGAACGCGCCGATCAGGAATGCGGTGGCCTTGGTGCGCACGACGTCGATGCCCATCATCCCGGAGGCGACGTCGTCGTCGCGCACCGCGACGAACGCGCGGCCGTGGCGGCTGCGCGCGATGCCGTAGGCGCCGAAGATCATGATCGACGCGATCACCAGGCACAGGTAGTAGATGGAGGCATCGTCGGCCAGCCGCTTGCCGAAGAACGTCGCGGGCTCGATGCTCATGCCGTTGGAGCCCCCCACCCAGCTCATCGGCAGGTTCAGCACGAGGAAGTGGAAGAGGAACTGTGCGGCGATGGTCGTCAGCGCCAGGTAGAAGCCCTTGATGCGCACCGCCGACAGTCCGAAGATGAATCCGAACACCGCGGCGGCGATGCCCCCCAGCGGGATGGTCACCCAGAACGGCAGGCCGGTCTTGGTGGCGAAGACCGCCGTCACGTAGGCCCCGACGCCCATGAACGCCGCCTGCCCCAGGTTGACCTGCCCGGCATAGCCGGTGTTGAGCTGCAGCCCGACCACCACGATCGCGGTGATCAGCATCACGCTGCCCATGGACACCAGGCGCGGACCGAGCACCTGCGGCACCAGCAGCAGCGCGATCAGGAAGACGATCAGCGCGACGAGCTGCTTGCGGGTTCGGATCAGCGCCTGGTCGCGCTGGTAGCTGGTGGCGAATACGCCTGCCGGATCCATCGTCAAACCCTCTCGATCGTCTTCCAGCCGAACATGCCGGTCGGCCGTATGAACAGAATGCCCAGCATGATCACGAAGGGCAGGATCGACCCGACCGCCCCGCCCACCAGCGGATCGAGATACGCGACCGCCAGCCCCTGGACGACGCCGACGATGATCCCGGCCAGCAGCAGACCGGAGATCGACTCGAGCCCGGCGAGCAGCGCCACCGGCAGCGCGGTCAGCCCGATGTCGGACGCCAGGAAGTTCAGCGACTTGCCGCTCAGGTAGATGACCGCGCCGAGCGTGGAGAGCACGGCACCAAGGATCCATGCGAAGGCGATCGACGCGCGCACCGAGATGCCCAGCGACAGCGCCACCTGGTGGTCCTCGGCCACCGCCGTCATCTTCAGGCCGATGCGCGTGCGGTCGAAGAACCAGGCCAGGCCCAGGCCGGTCGCGACCGTGACCAGTCCGCCGTACAGCAGCGAGCGCGGAATGAAGATGTCGCCCAGCATCACGGGCGTGAGCTCGAAGACGATCGGGAACGGCCGCACCTGGGGCCCGAACAGCAGCAGCACCACGCCGCGGATCAGGATCAGCAGACCGATCGTGACCATCACCATCGCGAACACCGACTCGCCCACCAGGCGCGAGAAGAACATGCGCTCGATGAGCAGGCCGAAGGCGGCGGCGATCACGAACGCCAGCGGCAGCCCGACGTACAGCGGCAGGCCGAAGCTGACGACCAGCCACCACACGATGAAGCCGCCGAACACGACCAGCTCGCCCTGGGCGAAGTTGAACACCTTCGAGGCGCGGTAGATGACCACGAAGCCCATCGCGATCAGCGCGTACAGCAGCCCGATCAGCGCACCGTTGATCACGTAGTTGACGAAATCGATCATCGCTCAGGCCCTCATCGGTTGTTTCGCACGCAGGACCTGCGGCGAGGTGTCGACGTCGCTCACACGCACGTTCGCCGTCAGCGTGCCCTTGCGGCCGTCCTGGTAGGTGACCGGGATCTCGATGCGGACTTCGTCCGCGCCGCCGTACAGCCCGTCGATCAGGGCCGCATACCGTTGCTCGAGGAACTCGCGACGCAGCTTGCGGGTCCGGGTGAGCTCGCCTTCGTCGGGATCGAGCTCCTTGGGGAAGCAGGCGAACCGCAGTACCCGCGCGCCCTCCGGCAGGAACGCGTTGACCCGGCGGATCTCGCCGCGGATCAGCTCGGCCACCTCGGCCTTCTGCGACAGGTCGGCGAAGGTGGAGAACCCGATGTTGCGGTCCTCGGCCCAGCGCGACACCACGCCCATGTCGATGTTGATGAGCGCACCGATGTAGTCGCGCGTCTCGTCGCCGAGGGTCATGATGTCCTTGATGAACGGGCTGAAGCGCAGACGCGTCTCGATGAACTGCGGCGGGAAACGCTCGCCGCTGCGCAGCCGGCGCATGTCGTCGGTGCGCTCCAGGAAGACGAGTTCGCCCGAGTCGGTCACCGACACCGCGTCGCCGGTCAGGTACCAGCCGTCCTGAATGCGCTCGACCGTCTTCTCCTCGCGCCGGTAGTAGCCCTGGAAGAAGGAGCCGCCGCGCACCAGCAGCTCGCCCGCTTCCGAGACCTTCCATTCGAGCGCGGGCCCGCTCTCGGGGTGCGCCTGCAGCCAGTGACCGACGGTCTCGAGGTCGTAGCGCTCGCCCTGGTGCATGGTGAGCAGCCCGATCTCGGTGGACCCGTACACGTTGCGCAGCGGCACCCCGATCGCGTGGAACAGACGGAAGACGTCGGGCGCCATGGTGGAGCCGCCGCACATCGCCACCTTGATGCGGGTGAGGCCGAGCTGGTCGCGCAGCGGGCGCAGCACCAGCGCCTCGGCCAGCGGCAGCAGCATGCGCGCCGACGCCGACACCGGCTTGCCGTCGAGCCGTGCCACGTGCACCTGGCGCCCGACCTCGATGCCCCATTCGTAGATGCGCCGCCGCCACGGACCGGCGTCGAGCATGCGCGCCTGCATCGACGCGGCCAGGCTCTCCCACTGGCGCGGCGCGAACACCATCGCCTCGACGGCCAGCTCGCGGATGTTCTGCAGCACCTGCTCAGGGCCTTCGGGGAAGTTCACCACCAGCGGGACCAGCAGGCCCATGCTGATCGCGAAGAACTGCTCGGTGGCCCACGCCGGCGCGATGTAGGACAGGTACTCCATGCCCGGCTGCACGCCGGAGGCCTGCATCACGCGATGCGCGTTGTCGATCAGGTAGCGGTGCGTGAGGATCACGCCCTTGGGCTTGCCGGTGGTGCCCGAGGTGTAGGACAGCACCGCGATGTCGTCCGGACGGCCGGCCCCCACGAGTTCGGCGAACAGCTCGGGCTGGCGCTCGTGCAGCGCACGCCCGGTCTTCTGCACCTCCGTGAAGGCGCGCAGCGCGTCGTGCCGGTACGACCACATGCCCGTGTCGTCCCAGTAGACCACCGCCCGCAGCGCCGGCACCCGCTCGAGGATGGCCAGCGCCTTGTCGACCTGCTCCTGGTCCTGGGCGATCAGGTAGGTGGCCTCGCTGTCGTCCAGCAGGTACTGGACCTCGTCGGCGGTCAGGTCCGGGTACAGGGACACGACCTTGGCGCCGAGCGCCTGCGCGGCGTATTCCGACCAGACGTGCTCGGGCTCGTTCTCGCCGATGACCGCGAGGGTCTCGCCGCGCTTCAGGCCGAGCGTGTGCAGGCCGAGCGCCAGGTCGCGCACGCTGGCGAGCACGTCGCCGAACGTGTACTCGTGCCAGATGCCGCGGGACTTGTGGCGCTCCGCCACGCGGCCGGGCTCGGCGAGCCCGCGTGCCAGCAGATGCTGCGGCAGGGTCTTCATCGGGACCATCAGCGCTCGCCTCCCCCCAGATACGCCTGCAGGACGGCGGGATCGCGCTGCACCTGTGCCGGCGTGCCGACGGCGATCCGCTTGCCGAAGTCGAGCACGACCACGCGGTCGGCCAGGTCCATCACCACCCCCATGTCGTGCTCGACCAGCACGACCGGCAGCCGGCGCGCCTCGCGCACGTCGAGGATGAAGCGCGCGAGATCCTCCTTCTCCTCGGCGTTCATACCCGCCATCGGCTCGTCCATCAGCAGCACGCGCGGCTCCTGGGCCAGCGCCCGGCCGAGGTCGACCCGCTTGCGCAGGCCGTAGCCGAGGCTGCCCACCGGTTGGTGGCGGATGGTCTCGATCTCGAGGAACTCGATGATCTCCTCGACGATCTCGCGCTGACGCGTCTCCTCGCGCTGCGTCCACGGGAAGTACATGAACGACTGCATCACCGACGAGCGCATGTGGATGTGGCGCCCGACCATGATGTTCTCGATCACGGTCATGCCCGAGAAGATGTGCGTGCCCTGGAACGTGCGCGCCACGCCGGCCCGCGCGATCTCGTGCACCGGATGCCCGGTGACGTCGCGCCCCTGGAACTCGATGCGCCCCTTCTGCGGCCGGTAGAAGCCGCTCAGGCAGTTCATCAGCGACGTCTTGCCGGCGCCGTTGGGACCGATCACCGCGAGCAGCTCGTCGTCGCGGACCTCGACGGTGACGTCGTTGAGCGCGACGACGCCGCCGAAGGCCATGCGCACGTCGCGCGCCGCGAGCATCACGGGCCGGTCGCTGCCGCCGTCAGCCGCGTGCGCGGGCTGCGGACTGTCGATGCGCACGGTCGTCACGCGCACCTCACTGGAACGGTGTGCAGAAGCATCGTCACCAGCCTGTCTCCCCTGGACCGTGACCCGGCGAGGTGCAACGCGCTGCGCGCTTCACCCCGCGGCTTCGGGCCCGGTGATTTGATTATGAAGTTGCATTATTAACCGGTCGGTAGAATCACTGTCAAGCACGGGCAAGCCCGATGTTCGGGGCCGGTGACACGCCGCACGCGGCGCGTGCAACGCGGTCCGGAAGCACGGGCGGCGCGGGTCTGGTGCGCGGGTTACGCGGGTTGCGCGCACGAGGCCGGGGACCGTTGCCCGGTTGACGCGCAAGGGGTGGCGGCGATCAGTCGCGGGCCTTGACGGCCTCGCCGAGCAGCTCGGCGAACGCCGCGGCGATGTCGGTGCCGCTGGTGCCGCCGTCGGGGCGGAACCAGCGCGTCATCCAGTTCACCGCCCCCATGAAGAAGAACACGGCGAGCTTCGCATCGACGGCGCGGATGCTGCCGTCCTCGATGCCCTCGGCCAGCATCGCCCGCATGTCCTTCTCCCAGCGGTCGCGGCGCGCGCCGATCACGGCCTTGCTCTCGTCGTCGAGCGCGTGATACTCGGCCAGCACGGCGATGCGGCCCATCTCGCCGGTGATCAGCTCGATGTAGCGGCGCGCCAGCATCGTCAGGCGTTCGTAGCCGGTGCGACCGTGGGTGCGGGCGTACTTCATCGCCTCGTCGCCGATGTCCAGCGACATCATGTGGCACTCGAACAGGATCTCCTGCTTGCTGCGCACGTAGTGGTAGAGCGCGGCCTTGGTGACGCCGAGCGCGGCCGCGACGTCGTCGAGTGAGGTGTTGTGATAGCCGCGCGCGGAGAACGCCGAGGCGGCCTCGCGCAGCAGCGCGTTGCGCTTGAGCACGAACTGCTCGTCGCGGCTGATGACCACATTGCTCCAGGCAGAAGCCCGGCGACCCCGCCTCGACATCACGTGCTCTCCCTCATGACGCGCGGGCGCGGCCCACCTGCCGCGCCCCCTCGGTCCCGGCCCCGCCCGGAACGCCCCGCGTTATACGGATCCGCCGCGACACCGTCAAACCGCGTCAGAAGGTGCGCGAGATGATCAGCTTCTGGATGTCGCTCGTGCCCTCGTAGATCTTGCACACGCGCACGTCGCGGCAGTAGCGCTCGACCGGGAAGTCGTTCAGGTAGCCGTAGCCGCCGTGCACCTGGAGCGCATCGGAGCACACCCGCTCGGCCATCTCGGAGGCGAACAGCTTGGCCATCGCGGCCTCCTTCGCGCAGGGCGCGCCGGCGATGAGCAGGCGCGCCGCATGGCGGTACAGCTGGCGCGCGGCCTCGACCTGGGTGGCCATCTCGGCGAGCTTGAACGCCACCGCCTGCAGCCGGATGATCGGCGCGCCGTAGGCCTCGCGCTCGTGCGCGTAGCGCACCGCGGCGTCGACGGCCGCCTGCGCCACGCCCACCGCCTGCGCCGCGATCGCGATGCGGCCGTCGGACAGCGCCGACATCGCGACCTTGTAGCCGCCGCCGATCTCGCCCAGCACGTTCTCGACCGGCACGCGCAGGCCGTCGAGCTGGATCTGCGCGGTGTGCGCCGTGTGCTGCCCCAGCTTGTTCTCGACGCGCAGCACCTTGTAGGCAGGGTCGGTCGGGTCGAGGATGAAGGCGGTGAAGCCGCGCCGCCCGGCGGCCGGGTCGGTGACGGCGAGCGCCATCGCGACGCCGGCTTCGCTGCCGTTCGAGATGAACTGCTTGGTGCCGCTGAGCACGAAGGTGTCGCCCTCGCGGCGCGCCGACGCGCGCAGGGCGGCCGTGTCCGACCCCGCGTGCGGCTCGGTCAGCAGCCAGGCGCCGATGTGCTCGCCGCGCGCGGCCGCCGGCAGGTAGCGGCGCTTCTGCGCTTCGGTGCCGAAGTTGGCGAGCGAATACAGCGAGGTGTTGTGGACGTGGAAGATCGTGCCGACCCCGCAGTCGGCCGCCGAGATCTCCTCCAGGGCCAGGCAGTACGCCATGAAGCCGGCCTGGCTGCCACCGTAGGCTTCGGGCACGAGCATGCCCATGAATCCGGTTCGGCCCAGCGCCTCGAGCTCGGCGTGCGGCCAGGCGCTGGTGCGGTCCCGCTCGGCCGCGGTCGGGGCGAGCACCTCCTGTGCGACCCGGCGCGCGGCATCCCGCGTCATCCGTTCCTCGGCCGTGAGGAAGTCCGCCGCTGTCTGATCGGCCGCTTCGGCCCCCTGGGTCGCCACCGACATGTCGTTCTCCTCCGTCATGTTGACTTCGTCGTCGATTTGGTTACTCTGCAGTCGAATTATCGGCCCGTCGCCTCCGGCGTCAAGGCCCGTCGCCGCTGGCGTCGCGTGCCACCGCCGCCGACGTCCAAGTGGAGCCGGCACTGACGTCGCGTGGAACCGGCGCTGACGTTGCGCGTCGGATGCATCGGATGCATCGGATGCATCGGATGCATCGGATGCATCCGATGCGTCGGATGCGGCGGCGGTAGCATGGTCGCGGGCCGGGCGACCGGCGATCGATCCAACTCGGAGGGACATCCATGGGACTCAGGGACTTCACGCTGCAGACCGTCGTCGCGCGCAACGCGCACCTGCACGGTGCCCGCACGGCCTTCGTCTTCGAGGGTCAGCGCATCACGCACGCGCAGTACCACGCCCGCGCCGAACGCCTGGCTGCGGGTCTGCATCGTGCCGGCCTGGCGCACGGCGACCGCCTGTGCGTGCTCGCCCAGAACCGGCTCGAGTTCCTCGACGCGTATGCGGCCGCTGCGCGGCTGGGCGCCATCGTCGTGCCGGTGAACTGGCGCCTGACCGCCGACGAGGTCGCGCACGTGGTGCGCGACACCGCCCCGAAGCTGCTGCTGGCCGACCCGCAGTACCAGGCCACGATGGCAGCGCTGGCGCCGCAGTGTCCGTCGATCACCGGCTGCTACGGCTTCGACACCGCGGGTGACGGGTTCCTGCCGTACGAAGCCCTGCTGCAGGGCGACGGCACCGCACCCGCCGTCGACGTGACGTCCGACGACGGCTTCGTGATCGTGCACACCGCGGCCGTGGGCGGCAATCCGAGGGGCGCGCTGCTGTCGCACGGCGGACTGCTGACGGCCAACATGCAATTGATCCAGCAGTGGCGGCTGGGGCCGGACGAC
>JAKOZZ010000162.1 GCA_029779755.1 Pseudomonadota bacterium | reverse complement strand
CCCGCGGCTGATGGCCATTCCCGGCGTGTCGCAGGTGATCCCGATCGGCGGCGAGGTGCGGCAGTTCCAGGTGCAGCCCGACACGCGGCGCATGGCCGAGCTCGGCGTGTCGCTCGAGCGCATCCAGCGGGCGCTCGCGGCCTTCGCGTCCAACACCTCCGGCGGCTTTCTCGCGCTGAACGGACGCGAGTACCTGATCCGGAACGTCGGACGCACGACCAGCCCCGACGACCTGCGCCAGGTGGCGGTCGGCACCGGTGCGGCCACCGGGCAGCCGATCCTGCTCGGACAGGTCGCCGACGTGCGCTTTGCTGCGGCGGTCCGGCGCGGCGATGCCGGCCTGGACGGCGCCCCGGCGGTGATCCTGTCGGTGCAGAAGCAGCCGACCGCCGACACCGTGCGCCTGACGCGGCACATCGAGTCGGCGCTCGCCGAGACGGCGAAGCACCTGCCCCGCGGCATCAGCGCACCGCGCGTGAGCTTCCGGCAGGCCGACTTCATCGAGGCGTCGGTGGGCAACCTGCAGGTGAAGCTGGGCGCGGCCGCGGTCGTCGTCGCCGCCGTCGTGCTGCTGTTCCTGGGGAACTGGCGCATGACGCTGATCTCGCTGGCGGCGATCCCGCTGTCGATCCTGACCGCGATCCTGGTGTTCCGCTGGCTCGGGGTTTCGATCAACACGATGACCCTCGGCGGCCTGGCGATCGCCATCGGCGAACTCGTCGACGACGCCATCGTCGACCTCGAGAACATCGTGCGCCGGCTGCGCGAGAACGCCGCGCAGTCCGCACCGCGCTCGGTGCTGACCGTGATCCGCGACGCCAGCCAGGAGGTGCGCGGGGCCGTGATCTGGTCGACCGTGGTCATCGCGCTGGTGTTCGTGCCGCTGTTCGCGCTGCCGGGCATCGAGGGGCGGCTGTTCGTGCCGCTGGGCATCGCGTACATCGCGTCGATCCTGGCCAGCCTCGTGGTGGCGGTGACCGTCACGCCGGTGCTGGCGTACTTCCTCGTCGGCCGCCGCATCGACCGCATCGCGCATCGC
>JAKOZZ010000160.1 GCA_029779755.1 Pseudomonadota bacterium | reverse complement strand
CGCAGGAGCTGCGCACGCCGATGCCGGTGTCGGTGAAGCGGCTGCAGAAGCAGCTGGCGTCGATCACGGGCGCCTGAGCGCCGCCTGGCCCGTGCGGTCCGGGCCGCCTGCCGGGTCGCGCCGCCTGTCAGGCCGCGCGACGCCCGCCGTCCCCCCGCCCGCGCCGGTCAGCGGGCCGTCAGCCCCAGCAGCCAGATCACCAGCGACACCGTGGCGAGCGCGCCGAACGTGCCGGCCACGATCGCCGCGCTGATGTCGCGCGCGTCGACGCCGTAGCGCTGCGCGATGATGAAGGAGTTGCTCGCCGCCGGCAGGCTGGCGGCGAGGATCCCGATGGCCGCCGCGTCCGGCGCGGCGCGGAACACGCCCACCAGGAGCAGGGCCGCGAGGGCCGGATGGGCGATCAGCTTCATGCTGATCAGCGCGCGCACGGTCGGCGTCAGCGCGATGCGGCGGTCGCCGAGGGAGGCGCCGATGGCGAACAGGGCGCACGGCCCGGCCGCGGCCGACAGGATGCGCACGAAGTTGTCCGGCACGGCAGGCATCGGCGGCCCCCAGATCGCCCAGGCCAGGCCCGCGGCGATCGACAGCACCAGGGGGCTTCGGACCAGCCCGCCCGCAACCGTCGGCAGCACCGGGCGCGGGCGCCCGTCGGCTGAGCCGCGCAGACGGCGACGGTCGATCTCCAGCAGCGCGATCGACAGCATGATCACCACGAAGATGTCGCAGATGATCGCCAGCACGATCGTCGACGCGTACTGCTGCCCGAGTTCCAGCACCAGCGGCACGCCCAGGTAGCCGACGTTGCCGTGCGCCGCGTTCAGGCCGTAGGCGCTGGCGGCGGATCGTGCACGCAGCCACCGGCGGCCGGGATCGTCGCGCGGGGCGGGGGGCGTGTCCGTCGCGTACTCCGGGTCGTCGCGCCGCGGCAGGGCGGCCGCGCGGGTGAACAGGAACACGGCAAGGCTGGCGAGCGCGAAGCCGCCGGCGAAGCGCCAGTCGCCGAAGCTCGCGACCGGCTGCGTCGACACCACGCGGAACAGCATGGCAGGCAGCGCAAACGAGAACACGAATGCGTTGATCCCCTCCACGGCGCGTTCCGGCAGCATCCGGTAGCGCTGGGCGAAGTAGCCGCAGAAGACGAGGGCAAAGACGGGGAGTGTGACGTCGAGAACGCGCAGCATCGTGGACAGGGCAGGGCTTTGCACCGACGAGCCGGCACGCGTGGAGTCTAGGCGCAGCCGGCGGCGTTTGCACGGATCCGACGAACGCCCGGCCCCTGCGCGATATCGATTCGCCCGGCCGGCGAAATGGCGTATCGTGTCGCGCGCCAGCGGCGGCGGTCGTGTGAAGGACGTGCCAGCCGCACCGGAAGGCGCGGGCCGATCGCCGCGCCGTGTCCTCAATCGTTCCATCGCCCGGACCCGCGCGAACATGTCCCTGCTCTCCCGTCTTGCCGCCGCACTGGTCGCCAGTGCCGCCTGCGCGGCCGCCCACGTCCACGCACAGGTCGCCGTCGTGCTGAACTCGCGCGACGCTTCGGTGTCCCTGATCGACCAGCAGACATTCAGCGAGGTCGGCCGCGTCGACGTCGGCAAGGAGCCGCATCACCTGTATCCGAAGCCCGACGGCAAGTCGCTGATCGTCGCGAACGCCATCAGCAACGACCTGCACTTCCTCGACCCGGTCACCGGACAGATGCAGCGCCGCGTGCGCAACATCGACGATCCCTATCAGATCGGGTTCTCTCCGGACAACAGGTGGTTCGTCGCCGTCGGGCTGCGCCTGGACCGGGTGGATCTCTACCGCTACGACGGCAAGGAGGTCACGATCGCCAAGCGCCTGCCCCTGCCCAAGGCCCCCAGCCACGTGTGGTTCTCCGCCGACAGCGGCTTCGCCTTCGTGACCCTGCAGGAGAGCGACGAGGTCGCGGCCATCGACCTGAACCGCCAGGAGGTCGCCTGGAAGATGAAGGTGGGACGGCTGCCGGCCGGCATCGTCGTGACCCCGGACGACCGGTATCTGATGGTCGGCATCATGGGCGAGGACTACGTGGAGGTGATCGACTGGCGTCAGCAGAAGTCGGTCGCACGCATCCGGACCGGCAAGGGCGCGCACAACTTCCGCGGGCTGGGCGACAAGCGCCACCTGTTCGTGTCGAACCGGGTCGACAACACGGTCAGCAAGATCGACATGACCGCCCTGAAGGTGGTCGACACCATCGCGGTGCCGGGCGGCCCCGACTGCATGGACATCACCGCCGACGGCCGGCTGATGTGGGTGACCTCCCGGTTCGCCAAGCAGGTGCGGGTGGTGGACCTGACGCAGCGGCAGGTGGTGCGCACGATCGGCGTCGGGCGCTCGCCGCACGGCATCTATCTGCACAACCGGGCACCGATGCTGTGATGCGGGGCCGTGCCCGGCCGGCGGATCGTGCGCCCGCCGGAACCGTGGGGCGGCTTCGCCGCGGTGCATGCATGCGCGCGCTGATGCCGACGATGCTGTGGGCCGCCCTGGGCGCCGCGCTCCCGCAGGCCCTGCACGCCGCGGGGTCCGCAGCGCCGCCGCCTGCGTCGGCCGCGTCGGCCGCGCCGGCCGCGCCGGCCGGCGGCGCGTGCGCCGGCACGGTCTACCTGACGCTCGACACCGGCAACATGAGCCAGGCCGAGCGCATCGCCGACACCCTGCGCCGGCACGGCGTGCGCGCCACGTTCTTCCTGGCGAACGAGCGCACGCCGCGCGGCGACCATGCGCTCGACGACGCCTGGGCGCCGTACTGGCGCGCACGCGTCGCCGAGGGCCATGGGTTCGGCAGCCACACGTACGACCACGTCTACTTCCGCGGCATGGCGCGCGGGGCCGACGGAGCGCCCCGCGTGCAGGCCAGGCCGCAGTTCGGCGACGCGGCCGGACGCACGCTGGCGTGGGACGCCGCGGCCGTCTGCGCCGAGCTCGCGCGGGTCGACGCGCGCCTGCGCGCGATCGCCGGACGCGGGCTCGATCCCGTCTGGCGTGCGCCTGGCGGACGCGCGCCCGAATTCGTGATGCGCGCGGCGCGGTCGTGCGGCTACCGCCACGTGCACTGGGCGCCGGCCGGGTTCCTCGGCGACGAGCTGCCGTCCGAGACGCATCCCAACGATCGCCTGCTGGCGCAGGCACTCGCCGGCATCCGCGATGGCGACATCCTGATGGCGCATCTGGGCATCTGGTCGCGCAAGGACCCCTGGGCGCCGATGCTCGACCCGCTGATCACCGGGTTGAAGCGTCGCGGCCTGTGTTTCGCAACTCTCGACGAGCATCCGGAGGCGCGGCGATGATCGCCTGGATCGAGACGGGCATCGTGACCGTACAGGGCTGGATCTACGAACAGCTGGTGCAGCCGGCGCTGTTCGCGGCCGACCTGATGTTCTTCAGCGAGCAGGCCTTCGACGCGGTCGAGTGGTTCGTCATCGGCATGCTCGAGATCGCGATGCTGGCGCTGGCCTTCGGCTGGTTCGAGCGCCGCTGGCCCGCCGAGCCGGTGACCGACCGTCGCGCGGTGCGCACCGACGTGCTCTACACGCTGCTGCACCGGCTCGGCGCCGTCCCGCTGCTGGTGTTCGCGCTGATCACCCCGGTGGTGGATGCGCTCGAAGGGCATCTGCGGCTGTGGGGCTTCTCGCGCCTGAACGTCGACCAGGTGTGGCCGGGGGTCACCGACGGCCCGCTGGTCAGCTTCCTGATCTACCTGCTGCTGCTGGATCTGGTCGACTACTGGATGCACCGCGGGCAGCACCGCTGGCGCTGGTGGTGGGCGCTGCACGCGGTGCACCACAGCCAGCGCCAGATGACGTTCTGGTCCGACAATCGCAACCACCTGCTCGACGACATCCTGCGGGATGCCATCCTGGCGGCGGTCGCGGTGATGATCGGGGTGGCGCCCGGCCAGTTCATCACGCTCATCGTCGCCTCGCGGGTGCTGCAGAGCCTGCAGCATGCCAACCTGCGCTGGCGCTGGGGGGCGGTGGGCGAGCGGATCCTCGTGAGCCCCAGCTTCCACCGGCTGCATCACGCGATCGGGTACGGGCACGAAGGCAAGGCCGGCGGCTGCAACTTCGCCGTGCTGTTCCCGATCTGGGACGTGCTGTTCGGCACGGCCGACTTCCGGCCGGGCTTCGTGCCCACCGGCATCCGCGACCAGCTCACCGGCCGCGACTACGGCCGGGGATTCTGGTCGCAGCAGTGGCTCGGCCTCAGGCGGCTGTTCGGCCGCTGAGCCCGTCGCTGCGGCGTGTGCGCGCCGTCGGTTCGCCACGTCGACGATCGCGCCCCGTCCGGCACGTCGCGCACCGCGCTGCGTCCGGCACGTCGACCACCGCCATCAGTCGGGCACGTTGATCACCGCGCTCAGTCCGGCACGTTGACCACCGCGCCGGCCCCCGAGGTGGTCACCACGATGCGATCGCCGGCCGCGGGCTGCGCGGTGAATCCGGGCACGTTGGCGGTCTGCAGCGCCGGCGCCGCGCCCGGCGTGCCGCCGCGCGGCGTGGTGCGCACCACCTGCGAGGGCGGCAGCGGCGTGCCGTGCTTCAGGTGTGCGTACATCGCGTCCATCGCGCGGTTGAAGTACACGTGCAGCGGCACGAAGCGGGTGTCGTAGCCGGGGAAGCCGAGGAAGGCGTCGAAGTGCTGCCCGTGGGTGACCTCGATGTACGACAGCCGGCTGCGATCGCCTTCCCGGATGCGGTTGAGCCCCAGATACGGGCGCGACGTGTGGTTGACCGGCACCAGGGTGTCGGCGCGGCCGTGCACGATGATCGCCGGTTTGCCGCGCAGGTCGCCGCTGCGGCGGACCTCGTCGATGCCCGCGCGCAAGCGGCCCGCCTCGGGCGTGTTGCCGACGGCGAGCTGCCGGAAGCACCGCGCGCCGTCGAAGTTGTAGTCCGCCCGGCCCGTGCTCGTCGACACGCCCAGCGCCTCGACGACCGGACCGTTTGCGACGGCGGTCGACACCAGGTTGATGCCGGCGGTGGGCGGCACGCCGTTGCCGGTGGCGAACAGGCTCGCCACGGCCGCAGGGGCGGCGGCGGTCGGTGCGCCGGTGCCGGCGGCGGTGGCCGCGAAGCCGATGCCGCACAGGCTGTCGAGCACGGAGAAGCGGCCGTACGCATTGGCGTACGTGACGCTGATCGAAGGCGTTGCGAATGCGTAGTGCGACGCGTGCAGCAGGTCGCTTTCGGCCTCCCAGCCGTAGGCGCGCAGCTGCCGCAGCGCGTCGGCCGACTGCTCGACGCTGCTGGCGCCGCTGACGAGCCCCGCCTCCTTCAGCGATGCGCAGCGCGCGGCGGCCTGGGGATTGAGGATCGACGACCGGAACGGCGCGCCCTCGAGGCCGGCGGCGAGCGCGGCGCATGGCTGGTACAGGTGGGCCACCGTGAAGTAGTCGTACAGCGGCTTCGCGGTCACGGGCACGACGGCGGCGCCGCGCATCACGGTGACCGGCGCCGCGTCGGGCAGCACGAGATTCGGCTCGGTGACGGCGATGCCGTCGATCAGGCCGCCGGCATCCTGCTCGGCGGCGGCGATGGCGGCGCCGGCCCCGTTGGACACGCTGCTGGCGATCACCAGCGTGTTGCCGGCCCGGTAGCGGCGTGCGCGGCTGCCGTCGGAGAACGTCTGGCCGTACTCCTGGTTCAGTGCGTAGAGCGCGAATTCCACCGCCTGCAGCGTGTAGCGTCCCCAGTCCTTCTCGGGGTTCTGGCGCGAGTGCGCGTGCTTGAACGCGAATCGCCCGGGATGGCGGGCGTCGAAGGCCGTGCGTTCGGCCGCCGTGAGCCCGGCGTCGAAGGACGCGGCGGTGCCCGCGGTGGCGGCCGCGATGCGCACGCCGTCGATGCGGTTGACCGTGTCGCGGGCGAGGTCGTGCGCGCCGCTGCCCGTGCCCTTGTCGGTGTACGCGACCGCGCAGCCGCGCTTGAGCCCCCATTCGCCCGCCGAGCCGATCGCACCGTACACGCCGCGCGACCCCGACGAGGTTGCCGTCACGATGCAGGGGTTGGCGGCGTCGAAGCGGGCCGGGATCTGCACCATCAGGGTCACGTTCACCCGGCCGCTGCCGTCGTCCGAATAGGCCAGGTACTCCTTGCCCGCGACCTTGCCCTCGCCGAGCGTGTCGTTGCCCGCCGCATCCAGGTTCGGGCCGTACAGGCGGCCGTAGCCGCCATTGGCGCTGACGTCGACGATGGCCCGGTAGTTCGTGTGGATCGCCAGGCGCCGCAGCTCGGCGGGGGTCGGGTTGAGCGGGTCGACCGCGGCCGGCGCCGCAGCCGCGAGCCCGGCGCGGCCGAGGCCCGCGGTGAGCAGGTCGTCGGTCGTGCCGTCGTAGGACTTCACCTGCACGGCGCCGAGGAACGCGGGCTTCTCGTTGAGCTCGATCGAGACCGACGAGCAGGCGCCGAGGCCGAGCGACAGTGCGCTCAGGCCGAGGACGATCGTGTGGTTCATGGAGGCGACACCCTGGTGAGGTTGGGGGGGCCTGGCAGGCGGGGCGGAGCGCGCCTGGGGGGCGCGCGGAGACGGCTTGGCAGGCGGGCGGAGCGTCATCGGAAGGCGGACGGGGATCGATCGGTGCGGCGCCCCGATGGTACGTCGCCCGCGCCCGGTGGGGGGCGCGGGCGTTGCGCGCACCCCACCGGACGCGGCTGTGAGATGCTGGGCGCCCGTCCCACCCGCGACGTCATCGCACGTACCGTCATGACCCGAGTATTCCGCGCCTTCGGCAAGGCCCTCGTCAGCCAGCTCCACCCGCGCATGCTGGCGCTGCTGCTGATCCCCTTCGTGGTGGCGGTGGTGTTCTGGCTGCTCGTGGCGTGGATGGCCTGGGATCCGCTCGTGACCTGGCTGCGGGTCGAGTTCTTCGAGCGGCAGGGCGTGGTGCGCTGGCTCTTCGAGCAGGCCACCCGGTTCGGGCTGGACGGGCTGCAGGGCACGATCGTCGTGGTGATGGCGCTGATGCTGCTGCTGCCGCTGATGTTCGTCACCGCACTGCTGATCACCGCGGTGCTGGCGATGCCGGTGGTGAACCAGCACCTCGGTGCCGGGGCGTATCGCGACGTGCGGCGCCAGGGCTCGTGGTCGGTTGCCGCAAGCCTGTGGAACGCGGTGTCGAGCGCCGTCGTGTTCATGCTGATGTACGTGCTGAGCCTGCCGCTGTGGCTGGTGCCGCTGCTCGGCCTCGTGCTGCCCTGGCTGTGCTGGAGCTGGCTGACCGCCCGCGTGATGCGCTTCGACAGCCTGGTCGAGCACGCCGATGCCCAGGAGCGCGGCGTGCTCATCGCGCGGCATCGGCGCGCCTACTTCGGCCTCGGGCTGCTGGTGACCGCACTCAACTACGTGCCGCCCCTGTTCCTCATCACGCCCGTGCTGACCGCGCTCGCCTTCGGCCACTTCTCGCTGCAGGCGCTGCGCGACGCGCGCGACCGCGGAGATGCCGGGGGGGCGGAGGCGCCCGGGGGACCGCCGATGCCGGCGGGGAACGCACCGGCTGCCCCTCTGCCCGGCGCCCACGAAAGGCTGGCGCACTGAAGGCGTGACGGAACCGCTCCGCGGGCGTCCGGCCGGAGAACGCTACACTGCCCGCTTCGTCGAGCACGGATCCCCTCATGAACTTCGGTCTGATCATCATCGGTGACGAGATCCTGTCCGGGAAGCGCCAGGACAAGCATTTCGCCCGGGTCGTCGAGCTGATGACCGCCCGCGGGCTGTCCCTGTCGTGGGTGAACTATCTGGGCGACGACCGCGCGCGCCTGGTCGAGACGCTGCGCGCGAGCTTCGCGTCGGGCGACGTGGTCTTCTCCTGCGGCGGCATCGGGGCCACGCCCGACGACCACACGCGGCAGGCGGCGAGCGCCGCGCTCGGCGTACCGCTGGTGCTGCACCCCGAGGCCGCAGACCTGATCGCACAACGCACGGCCGAGATGGCGCGCGACGGCAAGGGCAGCGCCGACATGAGCACCCCCGAGAACCGGCAGCGCCTGAAGATGGGCGAGTTTCCCGAGGGCAGCGAGATCATCCCGAATCCGTTCAACCGGATTCCCGGATTCGCCATCCGCAACCACTTCTTCGTGCCCGGCTTTCCCGTGATGGCCTGGCCGATGCTCGAATGGGTGCTCGACCACCGGTTTGCCGAGCATCACCACCGGATGCCGCGGGGCGAGCGTTCGCTGCTGCTGTTCGACGTGCCCGAATCGGCGGCGACGCCGCTGATGGAGGCGGTCGAGGCCGAGTTCCCCGACGTGAAGGTCTTCAGCCTGCCGTCGGTGGGCGAGGGCGGCCGGCGCCGCCACATCGAGCTGGGCGTGAAGGGGCCGCTGTCGGTGCTGGATGCGGCGTGGGCGCGGCTCGAAGCCGGCGCGCGCGCGCTCGGCGGTGCGGTGGAGCCCGTGGGCCCCGCGGCCTGACACGGACGGGGCCGCCGGCTCTTTTTGCATCGTGTTCGGCTGATTCGAACAACTGCCTTGTCGGCCCCTTCGGGCCATTCCATACTGCGCGCCCATGGACAGGGCAGAACCGGCATGAGGCCGCGCGCATGAGGCAGATCGTCGACCGCATCGGCGCGATCCTGTCGCTCTACAGCTTCGAGCGCCCCGAATGGGGCGTGAGCGAGCTGGCGGGACGCCTTGCGCTGCCGAAGTCCACCGTCAGCGAACTGCTCGCGAGCCTGTCGGGTCAGGGCTTCGTGGAACGCACCCCCCGCGGGCGTTACCGCCTCGGCTGGCGCCTCTTCGAACTCAACCACGTGCTGCTCGAATCCACGCCCCTGGTGCGGGAATCGCGCAGGGCGATGCAGGAGCTGGTCGAGCGTCACGGCGAATCCAGCCACATGATGGTGCTCGAGCGGCACCAGGCCGTGATCGTGGAGAAGGTGCAGGCCACGCTGGCCACCCAGATCCTGATGTCGCGGGTCGGTCTTCGGCTGCCGGCGCATTGCTCCGCCTGCGGCAAGCTGCTGCTGGCCCAGCGTCCATGGTCCGAGGTCGAACGCGTGTTCGACGATGTCGAACTTGTAAGGTTCACCCCGGCAACGATCACGGATCTGGGCACGCTCGCCGCCGAGCTCGACGCCATCCGCGCGCGCGGGGTGGCGTTCGACCGGGAGGAGATCGTGCCCGGGCTGTCGTGCATCGCCGCGCCCATCCGGGACGATGGGGGCGAAGTGATCGCAGCGATCAGCCTGTCGGTGCCCACGTATCGGTTCACCGGCGACGAGGCCGGGTACGTACGCATGATCGCCGGCACGGCCGGTCGCATCTCACAGCGGCTCGGCTTCGATGCCGGCAGCAAGGCCACAAGGATGGAGGCAGCATGAACCAGATCGTCGACGCCGGACTGCGCAACGTCAGCCTGGACGACAAGTACGCAGCGACCACCGGCAGCGTCTACCTCACCGGCACCCAGGCGCTGGTGCGTCTGCCGCTGATGCAGCGTCAGCGCGACGTGGCGGCGGGACTCAACACCGCGGGCTACATCAGCGGCTACCGCGGGTCTCCGATCGGTGCCTACGACCAGGCGCTGTGGAAGGCCCGCAAGCAGCTCGATGCGCACCACGTGAAGTTCGTGCCCGGTCTCAACGAAGATCTCGCCGCGACCGCGATCTGGGGGACCCAGCAGCTGCACTGCTTTCCCGGCGCGCGCTACGACGGCGTGTTCTCGATCTGGTACGGCAAGGGGCCAGGCGTCGACCGGACCGGCGATGCGTTCCGGCATGCGAACCAGGCTGGCAGCGCACCCCATGGTGGCGTGATCG
This sequence comes from Pseudomonadota bacterium, assembly GCA_029779755.1. Classification (GTDB taxonomy): domain Bacteria; phylum Pseudomonadota; class Gammaproteobacteria; order Burkholderiales; family Burkholderiaceae_E; genus Quisquiliibacterium. The sequence continues at coordinate 3,815 of JAKOZZ010000160.1, read as the reverse complement.
CGATCGGTGGCGACGATCACGGCGCCAAGTCGTCGACCGTCGCCGCGCAGACCGACTTCATCTTCAGCGCCGTGTCCATCCCGGTGCTCGCGCCCGCCACGGTGCAGGACTACCTCGACCTGGGCCTGCACGGCTTCGCGATGTCGCGGTTCTCGGGCCTGTGGGTGGGCATGAAGTCGGTGACCGACACGCTGGAGACGGCGGGCATCGTCGACGTGCGCCTCGACCGGGTCCAGCCCGTGCTGCCGCAGGGGGTCGAGATGCCCCCCGGCGGACTCAACCTGCGCTGGCCGGAAGACACCTTCCTCAAGCTCGAGGAGCGCCTGGCACGCTACAAGGTGCCGGCCGCGCTCGCCTACGCGCGGGCCAACCGCCTGGACGTCAACGTGTTCGGCCGCGACGATCTCGCCGAAGGCGGCGAACCCGCGCGGCTGGCCATCGTCAGCACGGGCAAGACCTGGCTGGACGTGATGCAGGCGCTGGCCGACCTCGGCATCGACGACGCCACGGCACGGCGCATCGGCCTGAAGGTGCTGAAGGTGGTGATGCCGTGGCCGCTCGAGCCGCACGGCGCGCGCGATTTCTGCGCCGGCGCCGAGGAGGTGCTGGTGATCGAGGAGAAGCGCGCGCTGATCGAGACGCAGCTGCGCGATCACCTGTACGCGCTGTCCGAGCGCCCGCGCGTGATCGGCAAGCGGGGCGTCGACGGCGCGCCGCTGGTGCCCGAGTACGGCGAGCTGTCGCCGGCCTACTGCGCGCGCCTGATCGCCGCGCGCCTTAAAGCGCTGGCCGGCGCCGCCGACGCCGGCGAACAGGCCCGCCGCGGGGTGATCGGCGCCGACGTGCTCGCGCGCATCGAAGCGCGTCTGGCCGTGCTCGACGCGAAGGAACGGGGCTCGCTCAAGACCTTCGAGACAATCGAGCGCATCCCGTACTTCTGCTCCGGCTGCCCGCACAACTCGTCGACCAAGGTGCCGGAGGGCTCGCGTGCGCTGGCCGGCATCGGCTGCCACTACATGGCGCAGTGGATGGACCGCGACACGGCAACGTTCACGCAGATGGGCGGCGAGGGCATGACCTGGGTGGGCCAGGCGCCGTTCTCCGACACCCCGCACGTGTTCCAGAACATCGGCGACGGCACGTACAACCACTCGGGTTCGCTGGCCATCCGCCATGCGGTGGCCACGCGCACGCGCATGACGTACAAGATCCTGTTCAACGACGCGGTCGCGATGACCGGCGGGCAGCAGCACGACGGCGGCCAGCTCACGCCGGCGCTGATCGCCAAGCAGGTGCGCGGCGAAGGCGTGCAGAAGATCGTCGTCGTCACCGACGAGCCGGACAAGTACCCGGCCGGCTACTTCGATGCCGACATCCCGGTGCGGCATCGCCGCGAGCTCGACGCCGTGCAGCGCGAGCTGCGCGACTACGAGGGCACGTCGGTCCTCATCTACGACCAGACCTGCGCGGCCGAGAAGCGCCGTCGCCGCAAGCGCGGTGCGTTCCCCGACCCGCAGAAGCGCGCGTTCATCAACGAGTCGGTGTGCGAAGGCTGCGGCGACTGCGGCGTGCAGTCCAACTGCGTGTCGATCGAACCGGTCGAGACCGAATTCGGCCGCAAGCGGGCGATCAACCAGTCGTCCTGCAACAAGGACTTCTCCTGCGTGAACGGATTCTGTCCGAGCTTCGTCACCGTCAACGGCGGACGGCTCAAGCGCGGCAGCGCGACATCCGTCGGCACCGACGCGGTGAACATCGGGCTGCCGGACGTGCAACTGCCGGCGATCGAAGGCTCGTACGCGCTGCTGATCACCGGGATCGGCGGCACGGGGGTGGTCACCATCGGCCAGATCCTCGGCATGGCCGCCCACCTCGAAGGCAAGGGGGTCACCGTGCTCGACATGGCCGGGCTGGCCCAGAAGAACGGCGCGGTGATGAGCTTCCTGCGGATCGCGCACGACCCCGGCCAGCTGTATGCGCCGCGCATCGGCACCGCCGCCGCCGACGCCATCCTCGGCTGCGACGTCGTCGTCACCGCCGGCAAGGATGCACTGTCGCGCACCGTGCACGGCCGTACGCGGGTCGTCGCCAACGTCGCCACCACGCCGACCGCCGAGTTCACCCGCAATGCGGACTGGAAGTTTCCGCTCGGTTCGATGGAAGGCGCGATCGCCGACGCCGTCGGCGAGGACCGGGCGTGGTTCGTCGATGCCTCCCGGCTGGCGGTGGGGCTGATGGGCGACGCGATCGCCGCGAACATGTTCATGCTGGGCTACGCCTACCAGCGGGGTCTGATCCCGCTGTCGGCCGCGGCGATCGATCGCGCGATCGAGCTCAACGAAGTGGCCGTCGAGCAGAACCGGCAGGCGTTCCTGTGGGGGCGGCGTGCGGCGGTCGACCTGCCGCGCATCCAGGAACTGGTGGCCCCGCCGAAGGCGCAGCCCGTGTCGCGCCGGCTGTCGGCGTCGCTCGACGAGGTGATCGCGCGCCGCGTCGATTTCCTCACCGACTACCAGGACGAGGCGTATGCCCGCCGGTATCTGTCGCTGGTCGAGAAGGTGCGTGCGGCCGAACGGGCGCTGCCGGGGGGCGGCGGGACGCTGCGGCTGACCGATGCGGTGGCGCGCGGATTCCACAAGCTGATGGCCTACAAGGACGAGTACGAGGTGGCGCGCCTGTACACCAGCGGACCGTTCGCCGAGCGCCTGGCCGAGCAGTTCGAGGGCGACTTCACGCTGAGCCTGCATCTTGCCCCGCCGCTGTTCGCCAAGCGCGATGCGAAGGGGCAGCTGCTCAAGCGCGAGTACGGGCCCTGGGTGCTGAAGGCGATGAAGGTGCTGGCGCGGCTGCGCGGACTGCGCGGAGGGGTCTTCGACGTGTTCGGCTACACGGAGGAGCGGCGCGGCGAACGTGCGCTGATCGCCGAGTACGAGAAGACGATCGAGGGGCTTCTGCCGACGCTGGATGCCGCGCACCTCGACCTGGCGGTGCGGATCGCGTCGATTCCCGATCAGATCCGCGGGTTCGGCCACGTCAAGGAGCGGCACCTGAAGGCCGCCCGGAGCCTGCGTGCGGAACTGCTCGCGCAGTACCGCCAGCAGCGTGAGGAGCCGGTCGCCGCCTGAAGGTGGACGGCGTGTGGCGGGCGCCCGTCCGGGCATGCGCCGTGTGCCCGCACGGTTCCGATGTCACGCCCGCCGGCGCGACGACGTGCCGTATTGCGAAAAAAGGTGACGCGTTTCGTCAGGTGAACTGAAGATCCGCGTCATCCACCATGTTGATGATGCGTAGCGCGTATCGCGTATCGCGTATTGCGTATTGCGTATTGCGTGATGCGTGATGCGTGATGCGTGATGCGTGATGCGTGATGCGTGACCGCGCATGGTGCGCGACGTGCGTCCGCCGGCGCACAAACAAAAAGCCCGGTTCGCGAGAACCGGGCCAAGAGCGCCACGAGGAGGAGGAGAGAGCAGTGGCGCTCGGAGGAGACAACCTGCAGAAACCGTTTACGCTGCCTTCTTGGCGGCCGGGCGAGCGGTCTTGCCCGCAGCGGCGAAATTCGCTTCAGCCATCTCGACGACCTGTTTGGCAGCCTTGTTCACTTGATCGTAGGCGGTGTTCGAGGCGGACACGGCCGACTTGACGAAGGTCACGATGCCTTCGCTGCCCGCCGGCGCGTTCTTCGCCATCGCGTCGATCGCCGCGTTCACCTGCTTGTTCCCTTCCGAGAACTGCTTTTCGAACAGCTTCGCAATCTCCGTGCCAGTCTCGTTGGCGATTTCGTAGACGTGCTTGGCGTAGGCCGTGAACTTGTC
>JAKOZZ010000140.1 GCA_029779755.1 Pseudomonadota bacterium | reverse complement strand
CCTGCCGGAGCGCGACCCCGTTTCGACACCGAGGACACGGATGCACCAACCCAGCACCGAGCCGCGCCGCTCGATCTACCACACCTATCGGGTGCACCCGGCCGCGCCGGTGCCCGCCGGCGGCACGGACGACGCACCGGTGGTGATCGTCGGCGCCGGCCCCATCGGGCTCGTGACGGCGCTCGACCTCGCGCAGCGCGGCGTGCGCTGCGTGCTGCTCGAGTCGGAACTGCAGGTCTCCGAAGGCAGCCGCGCGATCGTGTTCACCCGCCGCTCGATGGAGATCCTGCAGCAGGTCGGCGCCGATGCGGCGGTCACGCGCCAGGGGCTGCCCTGGCGCTTCGGCAACTCCTACTACGGCACGCGCCGGGTGTACCGCATGGAGGCGCCGTACGACGCGCACGATCGCTTCCTGCCGATGATCAATCTGCAGCAGCAGGTCCTGGAGGAGGCGCTGGTCGAGCTGATCGGCGCGCAGCCGCGGGTCGCGCTGCGCTGGGGCCACCGGGTCGTGGGGGTGCGCGACACCGGCGACGGCGTCGTGCTCGAGGTCGACACGCCGGCGGGTGCCTACACGCAGCGGTGCGGATGGCTGATCGCCTGCGACGGCGCGCGCTCGGCGGTCCGTCAGCTGCAGGGCCTGAAGATGGAGGGCGACGCCTACGAAGGGCGCTTCGTGATCGCCGACATCCGGGTCGATCTGCCGTTGCCGACCGAGCGGCTCGCGTATTTCGATCCGCCCTGGAACCGCGGCAACACGGTGCTGATGCATCGCGAGCCGCACGGCATCTGGCGGGTGGACTACCAGCTCCCGCCCGGCGAGACGCCGGAGCAGGCACTCGCGCCCGAGTCGCTGAAGGCGCGCATCGATGCGCAGCTCGCCCTGATCGGCGCCGCCGGCGCGCCTTGGATGCTCGACTGGTCGTCGGTGTACTCGGCGCGGGCGATGACGCTGCCCGCCTACCTGAACGGCCGGGTGCTCTATTGCGGCGACGCTGCCCACCTGCTGCCGATCTTCGGAGTGCGCGGTGCCAACACCGGCTTCCAGGACAGCCAGAACCTGGGCTGGAAGCTCGCGCTGGTCGTGCAGGGCGTGGCCGGCCGTGCGCTGCTCGACACCTACTCGACCGAACGGGTCGCGGCGGCCCGAGAGATCGTCGGCGAGGCGGGCCGGAGCACGCGTTTCATGACGCCCCCGACGCGCGGCTTCCGGCTGCTGCGCGACGCGACGCTGTCGCTGTCCCTCACGCAGGAGTTCGTGCGGCCGCTGTTCCACTGGCGCACGTCACGGCCGCACGAGTACCTGGCCTCGCCGCTGAACAGCCCCGAGGACGACGACCGTCTGTTCGACGCCGGCCCGCGCACCGGGGCCCCGATGGTCAACGTGCGGCTCGACGCCGATCGCTACCTGATGGATGCACGCGCCGCGGGCTTCACGCTGCTGTGGTTCGGCACGGCCGACGCGCTGCCCGCGGACGTGGCCGACGCGGCGCGCGCCTGGCGCGCGCGCGGTGTCGTGCTCGAGCTGACGTGCATCGACCCCGGGCAGGCCGACGTGTGGCAGCGCTACGGCGTGCGCAGCGGCGGCGCGGCGTACCTGCTGCGGCCCGATCAGCACGTGTGCGCGCGCTGGTTCGCCGTCACGCCCCACCGGCTCGATCGTGCGATGCGCGCCGCGCTCGCGCTGGCCTGAACGGAGCATCGACATGGCAACCCTGACCCTGTCCGGCCTCGAGGAGGTCTACGACGTGCTGGCGCAGGCAATCGACCGCGCGCCCGACGGGCGCAGCGAGGTGTTCCTCGCCAAGCTGGCCCTGCTGCTGTCGCAGGAGGTCGGCGACGCCGCGCGCGTGGCGGCGCTCGTCGAGGTGGCGCTGCAGGACCTGTAGCCCGGCCTGCCGTCACACGGCCAGGCCGGCCTTCACGTAGGGCAGCATCCGCGCGCGGGTCTCGTCGTCGATCTCGAGCGCCTTGCGCGTCGACAGGTCGAAGCGCACGCCCACCAGCTCGGCGGTGGCGCAGGCCAGCCCGCTCTCGCGGTCGAACAGCCAGTTGGTCGCCACCGTCGTCTTGGTGCCGATCTCGCGCAGCCCGCTGCGCACGGTGATCAGGTCGCCGGCGCGCGGCGTCGCGTGGTAGTGCAGGCGGTACTCGAGGGCGGCGCCGCCGATCTTCACCGTCTGCGGTCCCGGGGGCGGCCGGCGCCAGGGCAGGTTGGACGCGCCATCCCAGACGCGCGCGATGATGCCGTCGGTGGTCAGCCAGCCGTCGCGGTCGCACTCGCGTGCGGACACCGCCCCCACGTGTCCCTGCTCGAGGCCGAGCCGTTCGGCCTCGTCCCAGTGCGGTCGTGCCCGCGGGGTGGTCAGGTTCAGGCCTTTCGGCGCGGCGTGCGCCGGCAGCTCCATGCGCAGCGCATCCGCGCCGGGCAGTGCGGGCAACGGGCGCCGTTCGCCGCTGGCGGCGTCGAACAGGCCGACCTCGACGCGGAAGGTCGCCGCCAGCGCGTCGGTCGCGGTGTTGCGCATCTCCTGCAGCACCACCAGCGTGTCGGCGTCGCGGCCGAGCACGCCTCCGCGGAACCGGAACGGGGCGCCGACGTGCAGTTCGCCGATGAAGCGGATGTGGTGGTCGAGCACCCCCAGGCGCAGGCCCTGTGCGCGCAATGCGCGCGGTCCCATGCCCAGGGCGTGCGCCAGGTTCGCGAGCGCCTCGTCGGCGCGCGCGACGTAGTAGCGCACGTTCAGGTGCCCCATCTGGTCGCACTCCGAGATCTGCACGCTGCCCATTCCGATGTCGATCATGGTTCCTCCATGGTGATGTTCGTGTTGGTGTCGCCGTCGATTGTCGGTGGTTTGCGCGCGCCCATCTCGAACCCGGCCCGGAACGGAGGGGAGGCCGAGCGCGCGCACCGGGGCGTGACGAAAGGGCTTGCATACGGTGTGGGGTATTTTGTTATACTCTGCCCCGTATTCATTCCGATGCGAGTCCCGCCCATGAACACGCCGTCTTCCCAGGCCCGGTCGCCGCGCCCGCAGCCGTTCTGGCCCCCGCTCGCCGCCGGGGTCGCCCTCGGGCTCGTGCTGCTGCTGACCTTTCTCTGGACGGGCCACGGCCTTGGCGCCACCGGCGCGTCCACACGGTTCACGGCCTGGCTCGGTGAAGCGATCGCGCCGGCGGCCACGTCGGCGAACGCCTACCTCGGTCCGATGGTCGATGGCGGCAACCCGCTGAAGTCGTGGATCAGCTGGCAGGTCGTCGGCGTCGCGATCGGGGCGCTGGTGTCGGCATTCCTCGCGGGGCGCTTCCGGGTTCAGCTC
>JAKOZZ010000138.1 GCA_029779755.1 Pseudomonadota bacterium | reverse complement strand
GCGCTGCTGCACGGCGTGCCCAGGCTCACCCGCACGCGCGACGAGGAGATCGCCCGGCGGTTTGGCGCCGAGATCGCCTCGATCGTGCGTGCGCTCTCCCCGTGGGCCGGACAGGGGGCGTCGCGGCGGCGGCCGGGCGCTGCCCGCCTGCCGCGGGCCGGGCAGGTGGTGCTGCTGGCCGAGGCGGTGCGACGCCTGGGTGAACTGTGCGAACGCGCGAAGCGCGGGGCCTTCCAGGGTCCGGAAGACCAGGCCACGGCGGATGCGCTCCGCGCCCTGGTGGAGGCGGTGCGCTCCGCAAACCCTCGGCTTGGGGTGACGTTCGACGCGGACTGGCGGCGGTTCGAGATGGCGCGAGACGGGCTGCTCGAGTGATGGGGCTGCGGGACCCGTCACGCGCTTCGATCACCCTTCCTGCTGCTTCGACTTCCGCCGCAGCCGCCGCATCCCGCCCAGCCAGCGGTCGATGTCGTTACCCTTGCGGCGCACGTACTCCTCCACCTCCGGGTGCGGCAGCACGTAGAAGCGCTCGTCGCGCAGCGCGTCCACCACGGTGCGGGCGAGCTGTTCCGGCTCGATGATGCCGTCGGTCTGGCCGTCGCCCAGGCGCTTGGGCGCCATCGCGGTGTTCACGCCCTGCGGGCACAGCACGGACACCTTGATGCCGTCGTCGCCGTGCGTGATCGACAGGAACTCGGCCAGCTTCACCGCCGCGGCCTTCGTCACCGTGTACGGGCCGGTGCCGAGTGCGGCCAGCAGGCCGGCGGCCGACGCGGTGTTCAGCAGATAGCCCTGCCCGCGCGCGATCATCGACGGCAGCACCGCGCGCGCCGCGTACAGGTGCGCCATCACGTGCAGCTCCCACTGCTTCTGCCAGACGGCATTGTCGGCGTCGGTGAGCACGCCGGGGCCGCCGGCGCCGGCGTTCGAGCAGAACAGGTCGATGGGGCCGTGCCGTTCCTCGGTGGTCTTCACCAGCGCCTGGATCTGCGCCTCCTGCGTGACGTCGCAGGCCATGCCGTCGCAGCCGATCTCGCGGGCCGCCGCGGCGACCGCATCCGCGTTGAGGTCGGCCAGCATCACCGCCTTCGCGCCTTCGGCGAGGAAGGCCTTGGCCATCGCGCGGCCGATGCCGCCGGTGCCGCCGGTGATCACGACGACCTTGTTCTTCAGTTCCATGGGGTCTCCTCCTGTGGGTGCGTGGGGCTGTGGCGCGGGGTGGGTTCGGGTCGTGCGTTCGATCGGATCGAGCCGCGCATTCGATCAGGCCCGATCGGAAAGCCCGTAGTAGTCGAGCACGGCAGGATCGCGGCCGGGGCCGGGCTCGAACACTTCGAGCAGCACGCCGTCGGGAGCCTCGACCATGAAGTAGCCGCCGCCGTCGATCTCGCGCAGCGGGCTGCGCTCGCACAGGCCGGCGGCCTTCATGCGCTCGTAGAGGTCCCTGCGGCCGACGACCTGCATGCCCAGGTGGTGGATGGCGCCGGCGCCCCGCCCGCGTGGCGGCTTCTCGTACAGGTGCATCGCGCCCGTGCCGATCTTCAGGAACACGTTGCGGGTGCCCGCGTAGGGACCGTCGTAGCGCACTTCGGCGCCGAACCACTCGCGATAGAACGCGATCGTCGCGTCGATGTCGCTGCAGAGCAGGTGCGGGTGGTGCAGATGAGCGCGGTGCGCGGTGCCGTATGCGTACCGGAGCGGGGCTGCGGCCGGGTCGGAGGTCGGGTCCGAGGTCGCTCCGTCGGCACGGGGGCCGGAGCGGTCGGTCGTATCGGACGCGTCGGGCCGGTCGGTCGCGGGCCGGTCGGTCGAGTCGGGCGCTGCGGGTGTGTCGGCGGTCATCCGTGGGTCCGTGGGTCCGTGGGTCCGTGGGTCCGTGAGCGGTCCGCGGTCGTCCGCGGGGAACCACGGCGCATCACGGCGAACCACGTCGAATGCGCAAGAGTGCCACGAAGGCGTGTGTCGCTCGCGCGCTTACGCCGTCACCACCGCCAGCACCACGTCCGATGCCTTCACCAGCGCCGTCGCGCGCGCGCCGGGCGCCAGGGCCAGGCGCTGCACGCTGGCCTCGGTGATGATCGCGACGAGTTCGCCGCCGCCGTCGAGGTCGAGCACGACCTCCGCGTTGACCGCGCCGGGCACGAGGGTGCGAACCGTGCCGTGCAGCTGGTTGCGCGCGGACACCTTCGCCTGCTCGAGCCCGGTGGCGATTAGCACGTCGCCGGCGGAGATCAGCGCGATCGCCGGCAGCTGCGTGCGCAGCCCCAGTGCGCTCGTGCTCTCGCAGGTGACGATGGCCACCAGCCGGGTGCCGCCGGGCAGGCTCAGCTCGATCTCGTCGTTGACGGCGCCGGAGCGCACGGCGGTGATCGTGCCCAGGAACTGGTTGCGCGCGGTCGTCTTCATGTTCAGCACCTTCAGCAGCGAGAACTCCTGGTCGAGGTCGAACGCGTCGCGTGCGAGCTGTGCGACGAAGCGCTGGTGCACGGCGTCGAGCTGCGCATAGCGCGCCACCAGCGCGTGTCCGCGCGCGGTCAGCCGGGTGGCGCCGCCGCCGCGTCCGCCGGTGCTGCGCTCCACCAATGGCGCGCCGGCGAGCGTGTTCATCGCGTCGATCGCGTCCCAGGCGGCCTTGTAGCTCATGCCGAACGCCTTCGCCGCACGGGTGATCGAGCCCTGCTCGGCCACCGCCTGCAGCAGCGCGATGCGGCCGTGGCCGCCGACGCTGGCGCCGTCGGCGGTGATCCAGAGGGATCCCTTGACTTCGAGGTGCGGGGATGGGGGCGATCGGCGGGTCATCGGCGGTGCTCGTCCGAAGGGGCGGGTGTCCCCGGGGGCATGGCCGTGCCCGGAAGGGAAACCGACTCCGGGTTCGGGTGTGCGCCGGCCGACGGCGACGACAGGACGTGGGTCGGCGCGAAGCCGCCCTCCTCCACCGCCGCGTCGGGTGTCGGCGCGTCGACCACGCGCCCGTGCGCCATGTGCACGACCTCGGCGTCGAGGGCGGCGATGTCGTCGGC
>JAKOZZ010000132.1 GCA_029779755.1 Pseudomonadota bacterium | reverse complement strand
CTCGTCGACAACGTGCCGCGCATCCTCGGCGACCGCCTGCAGGCGCGCCTGCAGCGCGACGCCTGGCCGATGCCGCCGCTGTTCTCGTGGCTGCAGCAGCAGGGTGGCGTGGAGGATGCCGAGATGCACCGCGTGTTCAACTGCGGCATCGGCATGGCGCTGGTGGTGTCGTCGGGCGACGCGTCTGCCGCCATGGCCCAGCTGGCCGCGGCGGGCGAGCGCGTCTGGCGCATCGGCGAGATCGTCGAACGCCCCGCCGGTGCACCGGCCACCGTGGTCGTCTGAGTCGCCGGGGGCCCGCACCGCGCGGGCCGTGGGCCGCATCGTGCGCGCGCACCGTGCCGTGGGGCTGCGTCTGGCGCGGGCACTGTCGGTGGCCGTGCCGGCGCTGCTGGCCGGCGTGCCCTCCCCGGCCTGTGCGCAGACGCCGAACTATCGGCTGCGCATCGTCGCCCCCGACGAGCTGACCGACGCGCTGCGCACGCAGACCCTCGTCGGCCGGTGGCAGAACGACCCGCTCTTCGAACCCGACCAGCTCGCGCTCTTCATCGCCCGCGCCCGCGAGGAGGCCGAGGCGATCGCCCACGCCGCGGGGTTCTTCTCGGCGCGGGTGACGGTCGAGGAGACGCTCGCTGACGACCGGACGCGTGGGGTGGCGATCGAGGTCGACGCCGGCGCCCGCACCACCGTCAGCCGCCTGAGCCTGCGCGTCGACGGCCCCGCCGCCGGAACGCCCCTGGAGCGCGCGCTGGTTGAAGGCTGGCCGCTGCCCGAAGGCACGTTCTTCCGCGCCGGCGAATGGGAGCTCGGCAAGCGCCAGCTGCTCGAGATGCTGGGGCAGCACGGTTACGTGCGCGCACGCATCGCGTCGAGCCGTGCCGACGTCGACCCGCAGACGACCGCCGCCGCGCTGACGGTCGTGGTCGACAGCGGACCGCGCCTGAGCTTCGGCGCGCTGAACGTGCGCGGCCTGCAGCGCTACCCGCGCAGTGTCGTCGAGGCGCTGCGGCCCTTCGACGCCGGCGACCCCTACACGTTCGACGGGCTGCTGGCGTTCCAGCAGCGGCTGCGCGCATCCGGGTACTTCCTGGGGGTCAACGTCGTGCCCGACCTGACGGCCGTCGAGACGGACCCGCAGCGCACCGACGTGCCGATCAACGTCGACCTGACCGAGCGGCGCACGCAGCGCGTGAACTTCGGCATCGGCTACAGCACCGACCAGGGGCCGCGTGCGCTGGTCGGCTACGAGCACCGGAACCTGTTCGGCCGGGGCTGGCAGCTCGACGCCGGATTGCTCGAGGAGTCGGTGCGCCGCCG
>JAKOZZ010000131.1 GCA_029779755.1 Pseudomonadota bacterium | reverse complement strand
GAGCCCGGCCAGGTCGCGCGGTGCCGCGCTGCCGGCCGCGGCGGCCGCGGCGTGCAGGTCCTGCCCGAATTCGGCCGGGCCGAGCGTGAGCGTCGTGCGCACGCCCTCGGCGCGCGTGGCGTGCTCGCCGCCGCGGTCCCGGTAGCCGGGCACGTCGACCACCAGCAGCGTCGCCCCTGCGTCGGCGATCTGGTCGAGGTGGTCGTTCAGCGACCCCATCGGGTGCAGCCAGGTGACGGCGAGGCCCAGTCCCTGTGCCGCGACGCCGGCGCACCAGACCTCGGCCCGGTTCGCCGACAGCAGGGCCATGCATTCGCCGCGGCGTGCGCCCGCGGCACTCAGGGCCGCCTGCTGGCGGGCGATCAGGTCGAGTGCGCCGGCATAGGTGAGGGCGCCGCCGTCCCACTGGAACGCGACCCGCTCGGGGTGGCGGCGCAGCGCGCGCAGCGCGAGGCTGACGGAGGTGGGGGCTTCGTGAATCGTGTCGTGGAGGTCCGGGTGCGTCATGGGCGGGGATCCGTGTCGGGGCTGCGTCCGGGCGGGCCCGGGACAGCGTCGCGGCCGTCCCGGCGATCGTGCGATGATGCCCGCAAAACGGCGCACACATCGCACCGACCGAAGGCGGCGTGCCCATCGCACCGCCCGCAGCGGTGCGCACATCGAGCGACCGGGGGGAGACACGACCATGCACGATCTGGTGATCCGCAACGCGCTGCTGCACGACGGCACCGGCGCCGCCGCGGTGCGCGGCGATCTGGCCGTCGACGGCGAACGCATCGTCGCGGTCGGCGCCGGTGCCGGCGCCGCGCGCGTCGAGGTCGACGCGACCGGGCTCGCCCTGATGCCGGGCATCATCGACGGGCACACGCACTACGACGCGCAGCTCACCTGGGATGCGTTCGCCGACCCGTCGCCGCAGATGGGCGTGACCACCGCGGTGATCGGCAACTGCGGGTTCACGATCGCGCCGTGCCGCCCGGCCGACCGCGACCTCACCATGCGCAACCTGACCCAGGTCGAGGGCATGTCGCTCGACGCCTTGCGCGCCGGCATCCGCTGGGACTTCGAATCGATTCCCGAGTACCTCGACATGCTCGAGCGCACCGGGCTCGGGCTCAACGTCGCGGCCTTCGCCGGGCACTCGGCGATCCGCACCTACGTGCTCGGCGACCAGGCGTCGAAGCGCACCGCCACCGACGCGGAGATCGCGCAGATGGCGCAGCTGGTGCGCGAGGCGATGGCCGCCGGTGCGGTCGGGTTCGCCACCTCCACCAACGAGCCGCACAACGGCGAAGGCGGCATCCCGATGCCGTCACGCCTGGCCGACGATCGCGAGATGCTCGCGCTCACGCGGGCGATGGCCGATTCCGGACGCGGGCTGTTCATGCTCACCAAGGGGTCGAAGACCTCGGTGCCCTTTCTCGAGGAGGTGGCGGCGCACTGCGGCCGGCCGGTGCTGATCGCCGCGATGTTCCACAGCAACACCGCGCCGGACCACGTGTTCGACGAGATCGCCCGCATGGACGCGGCACGCGCCCGGGGGCACGCGCTGGTCGCGCAGGTGTCGCCCTGTCCGCTGACCATGGACTTCACGCTGCGCTCGCCCTACCTGTTCGAGAGCGTCGACGCGTGGCGCCCCGCGATGCAGGCGTATGGCGGCGACGGCCTGGCGGCGGTCTACGCCGACCCCGGGTTCCGGGCCCGCGTGAAGGCGGATTTCGAGCGCGTGCGCGGGGCCAGCCTGTTCAACAGCGAGTGGCACCTGGTGCACGTGGTCGAGACCCGGCGGCCCGAGCACGCCGGGTACGAGGGCCGGCCCCTCGACGCGCTCGCCGCGCGGGACGGCAGGCATCCGTTCGACTGGATGCTCGACCTGGCGCTGTCCGAGGACCTGGACACCGTGTTCACCGCCCAGCTGCGCAACAACGATGCGCAGGCGGTCGGCCGGCTGGTGGCCGACCCCGACACGCACGTGTCGCTGTCGGACGCGGGCGCGCATCTCACCTTCATGTGCGACGCCGCGTTCGGGCTGCACGTGCTGGGCTACTGGGCGCGGGATCAGCGCGCGCTGTCGCTGCCGGAGGCGGTGCGCAAGCTCACCGGGCATCCGGCGCGGCTGTTCGGCATTCCCGATCGCGGTGTGCTGCGCCCGGGCGCCTTCGCCGACCTGCTGCTGTTCGACCCGGCGACGGTCGGCCGCGGGCGCAACGTGCGCCGCTACGACCTGCCCGCGGGCGGCAGCCGCCTGCGCGGTGAGGCACTGGGCGTGCACGGCGTCTGGGTCAATGGCCGGCAGGTGGTCGACGCGGGCGGCCTGTGCGCCGATGCGCCGCGCGCCGGTCGCCTGCTCAGGTCGTTCGTCGCCTGAGGACCGGCCGCTCCACCCAGCGGTGGAACGCGAAGCCGGCCGCGTTGCTGGCCACCCAGGCGAGCAGCAGCGCGGCGAAGGCGGCCGCCGGCCCCTGCGCGCCGCTGCGCACGTACAGCGCGACCACGACCATGCACACCGGGAAGTGGATCAGGAACAGCGCGTACGAGCTGTCGGCGAATGCGCGCAGCCACGGTCCGGCGCGTCCGGCGTCGATCGGCCGCACGCGCGACCAGGCCAGTGCCGCGGCGGTGGCGAAGGCCAGCACGATGCGCGTGCGGTGGTCGACGACCATGGCGGCCGCCACGAGGGCGGCCATGAGGGCGACGGTGCGGCCGAGGGACGCGCCCGGCATCGCCCACTGCACGAGCGCACCCATGCCGTAGGCGGCGAAGAAGTAGAGCGCCCAGTCGTCGAGGCCGGCGTCGCGGTTGAACGCGAACAGCGATGCGGTGGCGACGAGCGCCACGAGCACGATGGCGCCGGCGCGCGGGCGCGGCCCCGCCGCGTCGCCGCCTGCCGCATCGCGATCCGCCCCGCCGCGACCCGCAGCGGCGGCATCCATACGCCGCACGCCGCCCAGCCGGCACAGCAGCGCCAGCAGCACGAACAGCTGGAAGTCGATCGCCACGTACCACACGCCGGCCGACAGCGACGGCACGCCGAGCACGCCGTGCAGCAGGCCCACGTGCGCCCACCACTGTGTCCAGGTCGGCGCGACCGGCACGAAGTCGGCGTCGAGCCACGGGCGCGCCCAGGCGGCGGCGGCGATCGCGACGCCCATGGCCGCCAGGAACGGCAGGGCGAGCCGCAGGTAGCGCGCGCCGATCAGGCGGGCAAGCGACGCGCCCGGCGCCGACAGGCTGCCGGCCAGCGTGCGCGCGGCCAGGAAGCCGCCCATCACCAGGAACACCTGCACCGCCATGCGGCCGTACTCGTACAGCCAGTCGACGGTGCCCGGGATCACGGTACGCAACGCGACCGGCAGCGGCCCGTAGGCGACCAGGTGGTGGAGCACGATCAGCTGGGACGCGACGGTCTTCAGCCCGTCGATCAGAACGAAGGATTGCCTGCGCATGGCCGCGGATTCTGCCCGTTTGCAGGCGAACGGTTAACATCGATCGCATGCTGGCGTTCTGCCGGCGCCATCACCAGAGGAAGTGTCAAACGATGAAAATGCCGCTCGAAGGCGTCACCGTGCTCGACCTGTCGCACGCGCTGGCCGGCCCCCACTGCTCGACGATGCTCGCCGACTACGGCGCCAACGTGATCAAGCTCGAGACCCCCGGTGCCGGCGACATCGCGCGCGCCTGGGGCGTGCCGATGGACGGCGGCGAGACCTCGTACTTCGTCGGCCTGCATCGCAACAAGAAGGGCATCTCCATCGACCTGAAGAACCCGGAGGGCAAGGAGCTGTTCTTCAAGCTGATCGAGAAGGCCGACATCGTGCTGGAGAACTTCCGGCCGGGCGCGCTCGAGAAGCTGGGCCTGGGCTACGAGGCGGCGAAGGCGCGCAACCCCGGCATCATCTACTGCTCGGTGTCGGGCTTCGGCCAGGACGGTCCGTACCGTGAGCGTGCGGCGCTCGACCTGATCCTGCAGGCCGAGAGCGGCATGATCAGCGTCACCGGCGAAGAGGGCGGGCGCGGCGTGCGCTGCGGCGTGTCGATCGCCGACCTCGCCGCCGGCATGTACGCCGCCTACGGCATCCTGCTCGCGCTGCGCGTGAAGGAGAAGACCGGCGAAGGCCAGCGCATCGACGTGTCGATGCTCGAAGGCCAGATGTCGCTGCTGGGCGTGATGATCGGCTCCTATCTGCGCGACCGCGAGCTGCCGCTGCCGATGGGCACCGCCTACAAGGCGCTGCTGCCGTACCAGACCTTCCGCACCCAGAGCCGCGACCTCGCACTGGCCGTCGGCAGCGAGAAGCTGTGGAAGATCTTCTGCCCGGTGATCGGCCGGCCCGACCTCACCGACGACCCGCGCTTCCGCACCAACCGCGAGCGCGCGCAGAACCGCGACGCGCTGATCGGGATCCTGCAGGAGGTCTTCCTGACCAAGACCTTCGAGGACTGGGAGAAGCTGCTGCTCGAGGCCGGTGTGCCGGTCGGTGCGATCAACAACATCGAGCAGCTGGTCGAGCACCCGCAGGTCAAGGCCCGCGGTGCACTCGTCGACATGGTGCATCCGCGTGCCGGTCCGGTCCGGGTGGTGGGCGTTCCGGTGCGCCTGTCGAACACGCCGGGCGCGGTGCGCACGCCGTCGCCGCGCTTGGGCGAGCACACGGCCGAGACCCTGAAGTCGCTGCTGGGCCTGCCCGATGCGGAGGTGCAGCGCCTGATCGCCGCCGGCGTCGCGCACGCGCCCAAGGACTGAACCGCGTGCTGAAGCTCTACGACCTGGCCGGCGCCGACCCCGCGCATCGCTTCAGCCCGTTCTGCTGGCGGGCGCGCATGGCGATCGCGCACAAGGGGCTCGCGGTCGAGACCCTGCCGTGGCGCTTCACCGAGACCGACCGGCTGGTGTTCTCGGGGCAGGGCAAGGTGCCGGTGCTGGTGGACGGCGACAGCTTCGTCGCCGACTCCTGGGCGATCGCACACTGGCTCGAGGACAACTGGCCGGAGCGTCCGTCGCTGTTCGGCGGCGCGGGCGGCCGGGCCGCCGCCTGCTTCGTCAACCAGTGGGCCGACACGGTGCTGAACCCGGCGATCCTGCCGATGGTGATCCTCGACATCCACGACCGGCTGCGGCCGGTCGACCAGGCCTATTTCCGGCGCAGCCGCGAGCAGCGCTTCGGACGCCGGCTCGAGGACATCCAGTCCGGTCGCGAGCAGCGCCTGGGCGCGTTCCGCGATCTTCTGCAGCCGGTGCGCGCGACCCTCGCGCGCCAGCCGTTCCTGGGGGGCGACGCCATGGCCTACCCCGACTACATCGTGTTCGGCAGCCTGCAGTGGGCGCGGGTGTCCACGCCGTTCGAACTGCTCGCCGACGACGATCCGGTCGCGGCCTGGCGCGACCGGCTGCTCGACGCGCACGGCGGGCTGGCGCGCGCCGTGCGCTGCCCGCCGCGCTGACCCGGGCGTCGAGCGCCGCCTCTAATCGCGGCGCACGGCCTGCAGCGCCTTCCTTCGCGCACGTACCATCTTCCGGCGCCGTCCCGCGCCCGGTCCGGGCCCGGACGCGCACATGCCGGGAGGCTGACGATGGCAGACGAAGGACTGGCTTCCGACCTGCGCGGCGCGGGTCGTCTCGCCATCACGGCGACGCTCGGCGTCACGCGCCTGGCCGAGGCGCTGCACAGCGCGATCGGGCGCCTGTCGCCCCCCGTGGGACCGCCGGCGCCGGCGCGTGCGCGCGGGCTGTCGGGGCTCGTCTATGGCGCGGTGCGGGGCACCACGCGCCTCGTCGGTGGCGGGCTGGATGCCGCGCTGGCACTGCTGCAGCCGCTGCTCGGCCCCGACGTCCGCTGGCCGGGGCGGGACCCGGTGCTGGCGGCGCTCCAGGGCGTGCTCGGCGATCACCTCGAACGCACGTCCAATCCGCTCGCCGTGCCGATGCAGGTGCGCCGAGACGGCGTGGCGCTGGACCTCGACGGCGCGACGCTGGCGTCGTCGGTGCCCGATGCACGGGGACACGTGCTGCTGATGATCCACGGACTGTGCATGAGCGATGTCCAGTGGCGGCGCGACGGGCACGATCACGGTGCTGCGCTGGCCCGGCGGCTGGGGGCCACGGCCACCTACCTGCGCTACAACCCGGGGCTGCACGTCTCGGTCAACGGGCGCCGGCTGTCCGAACTGCTCGAGCGTCTGGTGCAGGCCTGGCCGGTGCCGGTCACGCGGCTGACGCTGATCGGACACAGCATGGGTGGGCTCGTGGCGCGCAGTGCGGTCGAATGCGCGCGTGCCGGCGGCGCCGCGTGGCCGTCGCGGGTCGGCGCGCTGGTGTTCCTCGGCACGCCGCATCACGGCGCTCCGCTCGAGCGCGGCGGTCACTGGATCGAGACGCTGCTGGGGGTGAGCCCGTATTCGGCCGCGTTCGTACCGCTGGGGCGTATCCGAAGCGCCGGCGTCACCGACCTGCGGCACGGCAGCCTGCTCGATGCCGACTGGCAGGGGCGCGACCGCTTCGCCCACGGGCACGACACCCGGGTCCCGGTGGCGCTGCCGGAAGGCATCGCGTGCTATGCGATCGCGGCGGTGGCCGGTCAGCGCGTCGATCCGCTGGCGACCCGGCTGATCGGCGACGGCCTGGTTCCGCTCGACAGCGCACTGGGACGGCACGAAGACCCGCGCCGTGTGCTCGCGTTCCCGCCGGGGCACACGCGCATCGTGCGACGCACCCATCACCTCGGTCTGCTGTCGAGCCCGACCGTCACCCGGCAGCTGCTGCGCTGGCTGGCCCCTGCGCGGGGTGCCGGCGGCGCGCCTCCTCGCGGTGCCGTTGACATTTGCCAATGACGCGAAGCGTCCGGGTTCC
>JAKOZZ010000120.1 GCA_029779755.1 Pseudomonadota bacterium | reverse complement strand
AGCGCACAGCCCGCTGCAACGGCTCTGAGGTTCATGCGTGCTCGAGCGTGAACTGGTACACGTCGGTGCTGCCGTGCCGGAACGCGGCCTCGCAGTACGCGAGGTAGAACGTCCAGATGCGCACGAAGCGTTCGTCGAAGCCCATTGCCGCGACGTCGCCCAGGCGCGCGACGAAGTCGTCACGCCAGCGCTTCAGCGTGCGCGCGTAGTCGATCCCGAACGCGAACCGTTCCGACACGCGCAGGCCGGCGCGTCGCGCCTGGGCCTCGAACACCGACGGCGACGGCAGCATGCCGCCGGGGAACACGTATTGCTGGATGAAGTCGGTGCCGCGGCGATACCGCTCGAACAGCGCGTCGTCGATCGTGATCGTCTGGATCACGGCGCGCCCGCCGGGTTGCAGGCACCGGGCGATCATCGCGAAGTAGTCCGGCCAGTAACGTTCTCCGACCGCCTCGAACATCTCGATCGACGCGATCCCCGCGTAGCGACCGTGCTCGTCCCGGTAGTCCTGCAGCGCACAGTGCGCGCGCGCCGAGAGGCCCGCGTCACCCAGCCGGCGCTGCGCCCACGCCAGCTGTTCGGTCGACAGGGTCAGCCCCTTCACGTCGAGCCCGGTGGCGGCGGCCCGTTCGGCGAACCCGCCCCAGCCGCAGCCCACCTCGAGCACCCTGGCGCCCGGCGCGAGGTCGAGACGGTCGAGGATGCGCTGGTACTTCGCATCCTGTGCCGCCGTCAGCGAACGGTCGGGGTCGCCGTCGAAGAGCGCGCTCGAATACGTCATGCCGGCATCGAGCCACAGCGCGTAGAAGTCGTTGCCCAGGTCGTAGTGCGCGTGGATGTTCCGGCGCGAACCCGCGCGGCTGTTGCGGTTCATCAGGTGACGCAGGCGGTGCAGCGCACGTCCCCACCACCGCCCGTACACCGCCTGCTCCAGCGTGTCCCGGTTGGCGGTGGCCACGTCGAGCACCGCGTACAGGTCGTCGGTGCTCCAGTCGCCGGCGATGTAGCTCTCGGCCAGGCCGATGTCGCCGCGCGCGAGCACGGCGCCGAACAGGTTCCAGTTGGCCAGTCGCAGTGCGGCGCGCGGCTCCCCGGCGCCGAAGTTCAGGGTGGTGCCGTCGGGCAGGGTCAGCTGCACCGCGCCCGTGCGCAGGCCGGCGAGCATGCCCAGCAACGGGCGGGCGGTCCTGGGCACCGGGGTGCCCGCGGGGTCCGAGGTGCGACCGGCGATGCGTGTGGCCAGTCCGGACGGAGCAGTCAGCGTCTTCATTTCGATGCGCGTGTCACGAAGCCCTCGGGCGGGGCGGGTTTGCGATGGAAGGGCACGCGCTTGAGCCACAGCTTCAGTGCGTGCCAGTGGATTCGGAGGATCACCATCACGGTGAACGCCGGGTGCAGCAGCAGCGCCCGGAGGGCGGCCTGCGCATGCAGGGGATGGAGTTCGCCGCTGAGGCTGGTCACCAGCAGGGGGCCGTGCGCGTCGTCGAGGTCGATGCGGGCGACGCTGCGGCGCGCGTTGGACAGGAACCGGAACCGGTAGGCGCCTTCGACCGCGCAGAAGGGCGACACGTGGAAGACCTTGTGCGCCCGCAGTTCCTCGCCGGCACGCAACGGGGTGCCGTCGGGGTGGGCCAGCAGGTAGCAGTGACGTTCGCCGAACGTGTTGTTCACCTCGGCAACCACGGCCGCGAGCCGGCCCTCGGCGTCATGGCAGTGCCAGAAGCTCACCGGCTTGAACGTGTACCCGAGCACCCGCGGGAAGGTGTGCAGCCACACGGCGCCGTCCGCCCGCACGCCGGCTTCGGCCAGCAGGCCGCGGATGAATGCCAGCGCCGGCCCGCCCGTGCCGTGATCGGCCTCGTGGAACGACAGCAGGCCCGGTCGGTTCACGCCGAACAGCACGCTGCCGCACCCCTCGGACGGCAGGCGATCGACCGGCACGCGCAGGTGGAACGCCGGATACCGGAACGCATGGCGCGTGGGGCGCAGACGGGTGTGGCGCACCTCGCCGAAGACCAGGGCCCAGCCGTCCCGCACCAGCCGCCCGAAGGTGCCCGGCGCGCGCGCAGTGTCGCGCGCGTCGTGGTGGCCGGTGGTGTCGATCGCCGACATCGTGCGCTGCGTCGATGCTCAGGCGGCGGCGCGTGGTTCGACGCGCATCGCATTCAGTGCGCCGGCGACGGCGAGCCCGGAGCGCAGGCCGTCCTCGTGGAAGCCGTAGCCGGTCCATGCGCCGGCGAACCACGTCGCGCGCCGCCCCTGCAGACCGTTCAGCCGCTTCTGCGCGGCCATCGCGCCCCGGTCGAACACCGGATGCTCGTACGACAG
>JAKOZZ010000119.1 GCA_029779755.1 Pseudomonadota bacterium | reverse complement strand
CGTCTTCGACCAATGCATCGACGGCCGCTTCGACCGCCACTTCGACCACCCTTCATCAGCCGTCGGCGCCAAGATGCGCGCCGACCCGCGCCATGGCCCTGAGATCCACGGTCTACAAGGCCGAACTGCAGATCGCCGACATGGACCGCCACCACTATGCGGACCATGTCCTGACCCTCGCGCGTCACCCGTCCGAGACGGAAGAGCGTCTGATGGTGCGCCTGCTCGGCTTCGCCCTGCACGCCGACGAGACGCTGACGTTCGGCAACGGCCTGAGCACCGCCGACGAGCCCGACCTCTGGCGGCGCGATCTCACCGGCGCCATCGAGCTGTGGATCGATGTCGGCCTGCCCGACCCCAAGCTGGTGCGCAAGGCCTGCGGGCGCGCGGCGCGCGTCGTCGTGGTCGCCTACGGCGGCGCGAAGGCCGACGTCTGGTGGTCGCAGGCCGCCGACGACCTCGCCCGCAGTCCGAACCTGCGCGTGCTGCTGCTCGAGCCCGAGCAGACCGCCGCGCTGGCACGGTTCGCGCATCGACAGATGCGGCTCGGCGTGACGATCCAGGATGGTTCCGCCCTGATCGCCTCCGACGCCGACAGCCTCTCGATCGAACCGCGCGTGCTGCAGACCGGCATCGATGCCTGAGACCGCAGCGCAGGGCCCGGTGAACCGGCGCTCCGGTCACCGTCGGCAGACCGGCACGCGCGCGGCCCGCCGGCGGCCGTACGAGATCGTTCCATCCGGCCGCAGGCCGAAGCACGAAGGGAGTGGCGCATGAAACGTGTGGTCTTCAACCAGAAGGGCGGCGTCGGCAAGTCGACGATCGCCTGCAACCTCGCCGCGATCGCCGCTGCGCGCGGTCGACGCACCCTGGTCATCGACCTCGACACGCAGGGCAACGCCAGCCGCTACCTGCTGGGCGACGCCGTGGCGGAGGCCTCGCCCAACGTGGCCGACTTCTTCGAACAGAGCCTCAATTTCCGTGTGCGCACCCTGCCGATCGAGAGCTTCGTGCATCCCACGCCGTTCGAGAACCTGTTCGTGATGCCCGCCAGCCCCGTGCTGGCCGACCTGCAGGGCAAGCTCGAGGCACGCTCCAAGATCCTCAAGCTGCGCAAGGCGCTCGACGAGCTCGACGACTTCGACGAAATGGTCATCGACACGCCGCCCGCACTGAACTTCTACACGCGCTCGGCACTGATCGCGGCCGACGGCTGTCTGATCCCCTTCGACTGCGACGACTTCTCGCGCCAGGCGCTGTATGGCCTGATGGAGGAGGTCGAGGAACTGCGCGAGGACCACAACGAAGACCTGCGCGTCGAGGGCGTGGTCGTCAACCAGTTCCAGCCGCGCGCCAACCTGCCGCAGCGCATCGTGCAGGAGCTGATCGACGAGGGGCTGCCGGTGCTCGACACGATGCTGTCGTCGTCGATCAAGGTGCGCGAGTCGCACGAGGCGTCGCGCCCGCTGGTGCACTTCGCGCCGTCGCACAAGCTGACGGAGGAGTTCGTTGCGCTGTTCGACGAACTCGAGAAGCGGCGCAAGGCGGTGCGGCGCAAGGGGTGACGGCTGGCCGGCGATCGCTGGTCGGTGCGGGCGAAGGCGCGGGCATCGGGCCGGGGTCCCCCGGGGGCGGGTGCTGGCCCCTGCTGCGCAGGGGTGCCCTCGGTGCTCGGTTGACTGGCCGTGCAGCACAACTCGCTGTGCGCCCTGCGGGCGCGTCGCTCAGACATGGTGCTGCAGATTTGAGGTACGAAGCGCGCTGCGCGCGCCGGCCAGACACCCTGCGCGCCTCGGCTGCGCACACGTCCCCCGGGGGACCCCGGCCCGATGCCCGCACCTTCGCCGAGACGTCCGTCGACTGCGGAGAACTCGGTGCGAAAGTCTGTGCGCGTCGGTGCCAGCCTGAGCAGGCCATGACCATTGCAGCGGCTGCCGTCGATGGCGCTTCGGCTTCGGCTTCGGCTTCCGTTGTCGTTGCCGTTGCCGTTGCCGTTGCCGTTGCCGTTGCCGTTGCCGTTGCCAGCATGCTCGATGAGGCGGACACGAACGAGGCGGACACGAACGAGGCGGACGCTTTCGTCTTCGCCGCAGGCGCACCACAACACGGGCTCAACGGCCTCGCTCGCATCACCTCGCGTTGACCTGCGCAGCGCGCTCGGCTCCTCGTCACACGCCTCCAGTGCCACTCGGCGCGGCAGGTGGTGGTGGGGCGGGTGGGGATGTGTGCGGCGCCGAGCAGCGCAGGCTCGGGCTGGGCGCGCGCAGCGCGCTTCGTACTTCTGACTTGCGGCCCCGTGTTTGAGCGCAGCGCCCGCAGGGCGCGCAGCGAGTCGGGCCGCACCAGCCCGAGACGAGCAGCGCAGGGCAGTCGGCCAACAGGCCGACCGCCGCCCCCATCCCCACCCGCCCCACCACCGCCGGCCGCGACGCGACGCGACGCGACGCGACGCGACGTGACGCACGCGCCGCGCAGGAAGCCGCCAGGCTCAGCCCTTCGGCGGCGCCCGATCCGGATAGCTGGCCGCCATGCCCGCGCGCACGTCCATCTGGATACCGTACTGCGGGAACGGATAGCGCAGGCCGTTCTTGGACAGCGCCTGCATGCCCGCAACCGCCTTCGCGATCAGCTCGGGCGGCAGCGCCATCAGCATCTCGTCGTCGAGCACGCCGCCATAGCGCCGCTCCGCGAAGCACGGGATCGACAGGCTCGGCTGGCGGGTCGACAGCGCGCGGCCCCAGGAGTCGGCGCACGACGACTCGCCGACCACGCTCCAGTCGAACCGCTTGTAGCCGCTCCACTGAAGGCCGTTGATGAAGTACATCATCGCCCCCGGCGTCGCGTAGAACAGCGCGATGTCGGGCGGGTTCAGCCGGCCGCTCGACAGGGGCGACACCGCCATCGCCTTGTAGCGGCCGAACGGCACCACCGTCATCGCCGCCTGGTGTGCGCTCGTGTCCTCGAGCGTCGCGTACCACACGCCCTTCATGCTGCGGCCCGAGCGCCATTCCTCGTCCTGCGCGCCGAGTCCGATCACGGCCTTGCACTGTGCGCCCACCAGGTCGTCGGCGGTGATGCCGACCGTCCAGCCGAGTCGCGCCGCCTGCCCGACGATCTGATCGGTGGTGTGGATCGACTTGGGTCGCCGGACCTTCGGAATCGCCTCCATGTCTTCGACCTTCTCGAACAGCTTCATGCCGAACGGCCCGGTGCGCAGGCGCAGCAGCCGCTCGAGCTCGGCCGACTGGGCGGCCAGGTCGCTCGGTGCAAGGGTGGTCTCGCTCATCGTCGCTCTCCTCTGTCGTGTGCGTGGCTCCGATGCAGGATACCGGATCGCCGCGCGACGCTTGACGCGGGCCGTGGCGGGCACCCATAGTCCTGCGACCGCGCCGACGCGCGTCCACCCCGGCAGGAGCCCGTGTGTCCTGGATCAGGCGAATCCCCCGCGTGCGCACCACCGACGTGCTGTCGCTGGCCGGTCTGCCGGGCGTCGATGCCGACAGGCTCGAGCGCGCGCTGCGCCTGACGGGCTGCGCACCCGACGCCGAAGGCTGGCGCCTGCGCGTCGAGCGGCTGCTGCTCGGCGTGGCGGTCGCGCTGGCGCTGTGCGGCGTGGTCTGCATCGTCGCCTACAACTGGGCGGCCATCGGGCGCTGGGGCAAGTTCGCGGCGGCGCAGGCGCTGATCGCGGCGGTCTTCGCCGGTGCGCTGTGGCGCGGCCTCGACGGCCTCTCCGGCAAGACGCTGCTCACCGTCGCAGCCGGGCTGCTCGGCCCGCTGCTCGCCCTGTTCGGTCAGACGTACCAGACCGGCGCCGACGTGCACGGACTGTTCTTCACCTGGGCCGCGCTGGCCCTGCCCTGGACACTCGCCGCCCGGTTCGCGCCCGGGTGGCTGCTGTGGCTGGGCATCCTCGAGACCGGCGCAGCGTTGTACCTGACCAGCTACGCGCGCTGGGATGCGCGCCTGTTCGGCGTGCTGCCGGTCCCCATCGCCGCCTGCCTCGCCAACGGCGCGCTGCTGGCCGTCTGGGAGTGGGCCGGTCACCGGATCGAATGGCTGTCGGGCCGGCTGGGGCCGCGCGTGATCGCAACGCTGCTGCTCGGCGCCCTCACCGCCCTGGCCTGCCTGTTCGTCTTCGTGCCGGGCGAGACCACGGCACGTTTCGGGGCGGCGCTGTGGGTGGTGGCGCTGACGGCCGGCTATGCCGGCTATCGCCGTCTCGGCATCGAGTTGTGGATGCTCGCGATCGGCTGCCTGTCCCTCACCGCCGTTGCGATGGCCGTGCTGATCCGGGCGGTCGACGTCACCAACACCGAGGTGTTCGGCTTCTTCCTCGGCGCCGGGCTGCTGATCGGCGCATCCGCCTGGACCCGCCGCTGGCTGCGCGACTGCGCGCAGCAGGCCGACCGATGAACCGCGCCGACTTCGAGCCCGCGCTACGGCGTGCGGGGCTGATCGACGGCCCGCTGCCGCCCGCACCGCCGGATGGCGGGCCGTGGTACCTGCAGGCGGTGTCGGGCTTCGGCGCGTGGCTGGCCGCGCTGCTGGTGCTGAGCATGCTCGGCGGCCTGGTCGGCGACCTGTGGTCGTCGACGGGCGCACGTATGCTGATCGGCGGCGCTCTGTGCGCGGGCGCCGCGGTCGTCGCGCGCCGCGCGCAGGCGAAGGCCGCCGGCGCCCGCGAAGGCGCGTTCCTCGCGCAGTTCATGCTCGCCTGTGCGCTGGCGGGCATCGCGCTGCTCGGCTCCGTCGTGGTCGAGCACGTGCACGGCTCGGTGCGGCAGGCCGGCGCGCTCGCCCTGCTGGCGGCCGTGCTGCTCGCGGCCAATCCCGAGCGCGTGCACCGCGCGCTGATGGCCTGGATGCTGGTGGTGTCGGTGATCGCCGCGCTGTGGCTGCTGAAGCTCGAGCCCCTGATCAGCATCGGCCTGGCGGCGGTCACCGCCGCCCTGTGGCTCGGCCAGGCGCGCTGGGCCGCCGCCGGCCTGCTGCCGGTCACCGCACCCGTCGGCGTCGCGTGCGCCGGCATGCTGGTGCTGCTGCAGGCGCCCGATGTCGTGCCCCCCGAGGTCGCGTCGCAGGCACCGTTCGCGCTGGATGCAACCCGTTCCGCCCTCGTGCGATGCGCCGGCCTCGCGGTCGTGCTGGCGGCCGTGGGCATCCTCGTCGCGCGCCGGGTGGGTGACGAAGGGTCCCGGGCTGGGAGCGAAGGACCCCGGGTGGGTGGCGAAGGGCCCCGGACGGGTGGCGACGGGCTCCCGGTGAGAGGCGACGGGCTTCCGGTGGACAGCGCAGGGCGCACCCGCTCGTCCCGTGCCCCTCTGCTGATCGGGCTGTTCAGCGTGCTGCTCGCGGCCGCCGCCTGGCGCACGCCGGGTGTCGTCGCCTGCCTGCTGGTGTGGCTGCTGGGCACCTGGGCAGGCCGCTCGCAACTGGTCTGGTACGCGCTCGCGGGGCTCGCGGCCTATCTGGGCATGCGCTACTACGCGCTCGACATGGACCTGATGGACAAGGGCGTGGCGATGATCGTGGTGGCCGCGGTGCTGCTGGGTGCGCGCCTGGTGCTGCCGCGCGTGTGGCCCGCCCGCCGGGTGCGCGCCCCGGAGTCGGACGCATGATGCGCCGCTGGCCGTTGCTGCTGGCCCTGCTGGGTGCCGTGCTGGTGCTCGTGCTGTACAACGGCGCCGTGCTCGACAAGGAGCGGCTGCTGCGCGACGGGCGCCTGCTGCGGCTCGAACTCGCCCCCCGCGATCCGCGCGCACTGCTGACCGGCGACTACATGGCGCTGAACTACACGCTGGCGCGCGCGCTCGAGGCCCGCCTGGACAAGGCCGCGCCGCAGGACGGCATCGCGATCGTGCGGCCCGATGCGCGCGGGGTCGCGCAGCTGCAGCGGGTGCAGCGGGCGCCCGTGCCGCGGGCCGACGACGAACTCCCGGTGCGCTTCCGCGTGCGGGGCCACCAGGTGCGCATCGGCACCAATGCGTGGTACTTCGAGGAGGGCAGCGCGAAGACCTGGGAACGCGCGCGCTTCGGCGTGTTCCGTGTCGATGCGGACGGGGAGCTGCTGCTCACCGGCCTGCTCGACGAAGCGCTGCAGCCGCTGCACTGACCCGGCTCGGATGCGGCGTCGGCACGGCCCGGACCCGGTGTGAACCCGGCGTCCACGCGGCGTCGGCACGACGCAGATGCGGCGCGGATCACCCGCCGCTGCCGCGCACCTCCTCGGTGTGCAGCACCGCGCCCGTCGCGTCGGCGGTCTCGAAGCGCACGGTAAAGCCCCACAGCCGCTGCAGGTGCGCGAGCACCTTGCGGTATTCGCCGGTCAGCGGCCGGTTGCGGTGCGGGCAGTGACGCAGCGTGAGGCTGCGGTCGCCGTCGAGCGCATAGCGCACCACCTGGATGTCGGGCAGCCGGGCGTCGCGGTCGTATTGCTGCGCGAGCAGCTGGCGCACGCGCCGGTAGCCCTGCTCGTTGTGGATGCTGTCGACCTTGAGGTCTTCCTCGTGCTCGTGGTCCGCGATCGCGAACAGATGGAACGTACGGATCAGACGGGGCGACAGGTACTGCGCGATGAACGACTCGTCCTTGAAGTTGCGCATCGCGAAGTCGAGCACCGGCCGCCAGTCGCGTCCGGCGATGTCCGGGAACCAGTGACGGTCCTCGTCGGTGGGCGCTTCGCAGATGCGGCGCAGGTCGGAGAACATCGCAAAGCCGAGCGCGTACGGATTGAAGCCGCCGTAGCCGCGTTCGTCGAAGCCGCGCTGGGTCACCACGTTGGTGTGCGACGCCAGCACCTCGAGCATGAAGCCGTCGTCGACCAGCCCCTTGTCGTACAGGCGGTTGAGGATCGTGTAGTGCCAGAAGGTGGCCCAGCCCTCGTTCATCACCTTGGTCTGGCCCTGTGGGTAGAAGTACTGCGCCGTCTTGCGCACGATGCGCACGAGCTCGCGCTGCCAGGGTGCGAGCCGCGGCGCGTACTTCTCCACGAAATACAGCAGGTTCTCCTCGGGCTCCTCCGGGAACACGGGGTTGCGCGCGTCTCCGGCGCCGCGCGCGCGCGCCGCGGGCACGGTGCTCCAGATCTCGTCGTAGCGCGAGTACGCGTACGCCTCGCGCTCGCGCATGCGCTCGCGCTCCTCGTCGGCCGACAGCGGCCGCGGGCGGCGGTAGCGGCTGACACCGAAGTCCATCAGCGCATGACAGGCGTCGAGCACCTCCTCGACCGCGGCAATGCCGTGACGCGCCTCGCACTGCATCACGTACTGCCGCGCGAACACCATGTAGTCGATGATCGCGTCGGCGCTGGTCCACTGCCGGAACAGGTAGTTGCCCTTGAAGAAGGAGTTGTGACCGTAGCAGGCGTGCGCGATCACCAGCGCCTGCAGCGCCATGGAGTTCTCCTCCATGAGATACGCGATGCAGGGGTTGGAATTGATCACGATCTCGTACGCCAGTCCGCGCGCGCCCTTGCGGTAGTCGTGCTCGTTGCGGATGAACTCCTTGCCGAAGCTCCAGTGCGGATATCCGATCGGCAGTCCGCCGGACGCGTACGCATCCAGCATCTGCTCGCTCGCGATCACCTCGATCTGGTTCGGATAGCAGTCGAGGCCGAACTCGCCGACGGCGATCTCGCGGATCGCCTCGTCGTATTCGGCGATCAGCTCGAACGTCCACTGCGCGCCCGACGAGATCGGCCGGCGCGCGCGCGCCGCCACGCCGTCGGCCTGCGCCGCCGGGCGCGTCATCATCACCGTCGCCGGCCCCTCGGCGACGACCTGCACGGTGTCGGGCTTCATGGCTGGGCTCCCGCCGGCTGCCGGCTGAACAGGTCGCGGAACACCGGATAGATGTCGCGGTGCTCGACGACCTCGCGCATCGCGAAGTGGGCGCACTCGATGCGGCGATACGCCGCCGACAGCGTCGACGTGCGCGCACCCGGGTCGGGCACCTCGATGTAGGCGAAGTGGCGCGTGAGGGGCAGCAGGTGCTGCTCGAGGAACCCGCGGCTCTTCTCGGGGTCGGCGCCGAACGCGTCGCCGTCCGAGGCCTGCGCGCCGTAGATGTTCCAGGCGCTGCCCGGATAGCGCGCGGTGACGATCTCGTGCATCAGGGTCAGCGCCGACAGCACGACGGTGCCCCCGGTCTTGCGGTCGTGGAAGAAGCGCTCCTCGTCGACCTCCTCGGCGTCGTCGGTGTGGCGCACGAACACCACCTCCACGTGCTCGTACTTGCGCGTGAGGAACAGGTACAGCAGCGTGAAGAAGCGCTTGGCGAGGTCCTTCTTGCGCTCGTCCATCGAGGCGGACACGTCCATCAGGCAGAACATCACGGCCTGGCTGATCGGCTGCGGCACCGCCACCCGGTGCCGGAAGCGCAGGTCGATCTCCTCGAGGAACGGAACGGCACCGATGCGCCGCTTCAGCGCCGCGCGCTCGAGCGCGCGTGCGTCCAGGGCCCGCGCGGCCCCTCCGTCATCCACGGCCTGCGCGGTGTCGGCCTCGTCGACCGGGTGCGGAACGCGTGCGTCGTCCGCATCATCGGACGTGCACGCGTCGTCCGGGGCGGGGGCCGGCGCAGGGGCCTGCGCGGCGTGCTGCGCGTCGAGCTCGGCCAGCCGCCGGCGCGCCGCGCCGGTCAGTGCGATGCGCCGGCCCAGCGCGTTGCGCAGCGATCGCTGCACGCTCAGGTTGGTGGGCGAGCCGGTCTGCGTGTAGCCGGCGCGCTGCATCTTCTGGCGGCGGATCTCGCCCAGCGTCGTGCGGGCCAGCCGGGGCAGCTCGAGATCGTCGAAGAAGATCTGCATGAACTCGTCACGCGACAGGGTGAACGCGAAGCCGTCCTCGCCGTCGCCGTCCCCCTCGCCGCTGCCGCTGCCCCCGCCGCCTGCGCCACCGTCGGGGCGCGGAATGCGATCGCCCTGCTGGAACTCGCGATTGCCCGGGTGCACGTACTCGCGGTCGCCGCCCGGGGCGTTGCGGAAGCCCGGCTCGGAGATGTCGCGCACCGGGATCTTCACCTCGCCGCCGCGCTCCATGTCCCTGATCGAGCGCTCGGCGACCATGTCGGACACCGCACGCTGTATCTGCGCCTTGTAGCGGCGGATGAAGCGCTCACGGTTGACCGCGCTCTTGTTGCGGTCGTTCAGGCGACGATCGATGATCACCGACATCTCATGCTCCCGGACCGGGCGTCGGGCGACCGCGCGCTGCGCGCGTCGGCTGCCGCGGCCACCGCTACTGCGACTTGCGCACCCGCAGGTACCACTCGCACAGCAGTCTCACCTGCTTCTCGGTGTACCCCTTCTCCACCATGCGCGCAACGAAGCTCTCGTGCTTGTTGCGGTCTTCGGCGGATGCCTTCGCGTTGAAGGAGATCACCGGCAGCAGCTCCTCGGTGTTCGAGAACATCTTCTTCTCGATCACCTCGCGCAGCTTCTCGTAGCTGGTCCATGCCGGGTTGCGTCCGCCGTTGTTGGCACGCGCGCGCAGCACGAAGTTGACGATCTCGTTGCGGAAGTCCTTGGGGTTGGCGATGCCCGCGGGCTTCTCGATCTTCTCGAGCTCGCCGTTGAGCTGCGCGCGGTCGAAGCTCTCGCCGGTCTCGGGATCGCGGTAGTCCTCGTCCTGGATCCAGTAGTCGGCGTACGTGACGTAGCGGTCGAAGATGTTCTGCCCGTACTCCGAGTACGACTCCAGGTAGGCGGTCTGGATCTCCTTGCCGATGAACTCGGCGTAGCGGGGCGCCAGATAGCCCTTGATGAACTCCAGGTAGCGGCGCTGCGTCTCGTCGGGCAGGCCCTCGCGCAGCAGGCGCTGCTCGAGCACGTACATCAGGTGCACCGGATTGGCGGCGATCTCGGTCTGGTCGTAGTTGAACACCGCCGACAGCACCTTGTACGCGAAGCGCGTCGACACGCCGGTCATGCCTTCGTCGATGCCGCCGTAGTCGCGGTACTCCTGGACCGACTTCGCGTTGGGCTCGACGTCCTTGAGGTTCTCGCCGTCGTAGACGCGCATCTTCGCGTAGATGCTGGAGTTCTCGGGCTCCTTGATGCGCGACAGCACCGCGAACTGCGCCATCATCTCCAGCGTTCCGGGCGCGCACGGCGCGCTCGCCAGCGAGCTGTTCTTCAGCAGCTTGCGATAGATGCGCACCTCCTCCGACACCTGCAGGCAGTACGGCACCTTGACGATGTAGATGCGGTCGAGGAACGCTTCGTTGTTGCGGTTGTTGCGGAAGGCCGTCCACTCCGACTCGTTGGAGTGCGCGAGGATCAGCCCCTGGAAGGGAATGGCCGAGAATCCCTCGGTGCCCTTGAAGTTGCCCTCCTGCGTGGCCGTCAGCAGCGGGTGCAGCATCTTGATCGGCGCCTTGAACATCTCGACGAACTCGAGCAGGCCCTGATTGGCCAGGCACAGCCCGCCCGAGTAGCTGTACGCGTCGGGATCGTCCTGCGACAGCGACTCGAGCATGCGGATGTCGACCTTGCCGACCAGCGACGAGATGTCCTGGTTGTTCTCGTCGCCGGGTTCGGTCTTGGCGATGGCCACCTGCTTGAGCACCGACGGCTGGATGCGCACGACGCGGAACTTGGAGATGTCGCCTTCGAACTCGCGCAGCCGCTTGACCGCCCACGGGCTCATGATGCCGGTCAGGTAGCGCTGCGGAATGCCGTACTCCTTCTCGAGCACGGGACCGTCGCGGTCGGGGTGGAACAGCCCCAGCGGCGACTCGTTCACCGGCGAACCCTTCAGCGCGTAGATCGGGTGCGTCTCCATCAGCGACTTCAGGCGCTCCGCGATCGACGACTTGCCGCCGCCCACCGGTCCGAGCAGGTACAGCACCTGCTTGCGCTCCTCGAGGCCCTGCGCGGCGTGCTTGAAGTAGGCGACGATCTGCGCGATCGCGTCCTCCATGCCGTAGAACTCCCGGAACGCCGGGTAGCGCCGGATGATGCGGTTGGAGAACAGCCGCGACAGACGCGGATCGTTCCGGGTGTCGACGACCTCGGGCTCGCCGATCGCGGCGAGCATGCGCTCGGCCGCGGTGGCGTAGGCGAGCGGGCTGCGCCTGCACAGCTCCAGGTACTCGACCAGCGACATCTCTTCGTCGCGGGCCTTCACGTACTGATCGCGGTAGGCATCGAACAGGTTCATGAATCGACCTCCTTCTGCTTGGTCAACCTGCAGCACGTGCGGCTGCGGCGGCTGGCTCATGAACACGCGGGATTCGTCCACCCGGAACTGCGCCGACGGTGCCGGCGACTCCAATGTGTCACCCGGCAACCGCGGGCGACGACGGGATCAGCGGAATCAAAGCCCTTCGTGTCCTGCCTTACCCCCGACTTACGCAACTGTCGTGCCTGCTAGAACGAAGTCGATGCGCACCACGTTGACCCGGGAAAGCCCCAGGACGGTGCAGTTGGGTCTAGCGTGCAGCGGGACGCGCGGAATCGCAAGTGGCGTGCGCCGCACGGCACACGTCTTCGCGACGCGCGGCGGGGCGTGTGGCGACACGCGCACGCCGCACGCAGGGCACGCGCGTGTCGCCGCACGCGCACGGGGCGCTACTGCGGCTTCAGCAGACGGCGCAGCAGCTTGCCCGCGCCGGTGGCCGGCAGCGCGTCGCGAAACTCCACTTCGCGCGGTGCCTTGTAGGTCGACATGTGCGCGCGCGACCAGGTGATGATCTCCTCGGCCGTGACGCGGCCGCGCGCCTCGGGCTTCGGCACGATCACGGCCTTCACGACCTCGCCCTTCGACGGGTCGGGCACGCCGATCACCGCCGCCTGCGCGACCGCCGGATGCTTGATCAGCATCGCCTCGACCTCCTCGGGGAACACGCTGTAGCCCGAGACCTTGATCATCTCCTTGAAGCGGCCGACGAAGCACAGGTAGCCCGCCTCGTCGAGGCGGCCCATGTCGCCGGTGTGCACCCAGCCGTCGCGCAGGGTCTTCTGCGTGGCCTCGGGCTTGTTCCAGTATCCCTTGAAGACCCCCGGGCTGCGCAGGATGATCTCGCCGAGCTCGCCGCGGGGACGCTCGTCGCCCGTGTCGGGATCGACGATGCGCACCTCGACCCCCGGCGCCGGCCGGCCCTGCGTGCCCCACCGCACGGCGTCGCGCGGCATCACCGTATCCATCGTGTGGGTTTCCGACAGTCCGTACGCGGCCTCGAAGGTCTCGCAGCCCCCGGTGAAGCGCGCCCATTGCTCGGACAGCGCCTGCGTGAGCGTGATGCCGAAGCTGGTCGCCGGGTTCACCTTCAGCGACGACAGATCGAACTCCGCCGCGCGCGGATGCTGCATCACCGCCACGTTCATCGGCGCCATGCTGTACCACCACGTGACGCGGTGACGTTCGATCGCCTGCATCACGGCCAGCGGGTCGAACCGGTACATCAGCACGGTGGTCGCGCCCGTGTAGACCGTGACGTCGATGCCCATCAGCATCCCGGCGATGTGGTACAGCGGCGCGATCGCCAGCAGCACCTGGTCGCCGCCGATCCAGTTCACGTCCGACGTGACCGACGTCTTGAACAGCGCATTGCGATAGGTGAGCATCGCGCCCTTCGGAAGACCGGTGGTCCCCGACGTGTAGGTCATCAGGGCCACCTCGTCCAGGTCGGTGGCCCGCGCCGGGCACGACGGTGCCGGCGCGGCGGCGATCGCCTCCAGGAAATCGACGGCGCCGGCGACCCGCGGGCGGGCGCCGAGGATCTCGTCGGGCACGACCACGTCGGGCTTCGGCGGCAGCAGGTCGCCGTAGCCGGTCAGCACGACGTGCCGCAGCGCCGTGCGCGCGCGCACTTCCTCGATCACCGGATACAGGTCGTACGCCGCCACCACCACCTCGGCGCCCAGATCCTCGAGCTGGTACTGCAGCTCGTGCGCCTTGAACAGCGGTCCGCACGGGCCGACGATCGCGCCGAGCTTCTGGATCGCAAAATGCGCGATCACGTACTGTGGGCAATTCTGCAGGTACAGCGCGACCCGGTCGCCCGGTCGCACGCCCACGCCGGCGAGCCACGCGGCGAACGCGTCGCTCGTGCGGTCGAGCTCGGCATACGAGATCCGGCGCCCGTACCAGATGAACGCCGGGTGGTCGGGCTGGCGCCGCGCATGGGCGCGCAGGTACTCGTGCAGCGGCTTTTCGCCGTCGCGATAGGGGATCGTCGTCATCGGTGTCGGGTCTCCGCAGCGTGGATGGGTCATCCGGCGGGCCGGGGACGTCCCCCGGGCATGCCGGCCCCGCGTCTGCGAGTGTAGAGCGGCATGCGCGGTCGGCCGGGGCGCGGGCGCCATGGCACGAGATGCGGGGCCTGCGCCCCGCATTTCCGACGTCTGCGTCGGCGCGGTGCCCGGACAATCGACCAGGCCATCCACTTCCGAGATCCGGTCGGCATGCCGCGATGCACACGCACCAGCGTACCGGGGCGCGGGGCGACGCATGCCGACGACTGCCGCCGATGAACCGACCCGACAACGCCGCACCCGCCGACACACGCGCCGCGGACCCGACGACCGCCCTGCGCGACGGTCCGTTCGAGTTCTTCCGCTACCACGGGATCTGGGCGCCCGGCATCCGGCTGATGCGGCGCATCGGGTTCCCCATGAAGGCGTTCCTGATCTCGTCGGCGCTGGGCGCACCGCTGCTGCTGGTGATGGGGCTCTACCTGCAGGGCCTGCAGTCCGGCATCGACCTCACCGGAAAGGAGCGCTACGGGGTTGCGACGATCCAGCGCTTCGCGCCGCTGATGCACGCGCTGACCGACGTGCGCAACGGCGTCCGGGCGGGGCAGGGCGGGGTCGACACCAAGGACGTGCTCGCGTCGGCCCGCACCCGCGCCGGCCAGGCGCTCGAGGCGCTCGAGCGCCACGTCGCCGACAGCGGCGATCCGATGGCGGTGCGGCCCCACCTCGCCAAGCTGAAGGAGGCCTGGTCGGCGGCCGCGAACGCGAGCGGCACCCAGGAGGTCGAAGCGGTGCTGTCGGCGGCACGTACGCTGCACGACGACCTGCTCGTGCGCACCAATCTGAACCTCGACCCCGAGCGGGGCGCGTTCCACCTGGCGCTGGCCGCGACGCTCGACACGCCGGCGCTGGCCGAAGCCATCGGGCAACTGCGCGGATGGGGCGCGTTCATCGTCGGCAAGGGCAGCGACGATCCCAAACTGATGCGCCGCTTCGCCTCGTGGGACGGCCGCGCCGCCCAGTACCTGGCGGTGCTGAAGGACCGGGTCGGCGTGGCGCTCGTCGAGGCGCCGGCGCTGAAGAGCACGCTGGACCTGTCGGTACTGGAGCGCGTCAAGGCCTTCCACAAGCGCGCCGGCGAGGCCGTCTTCGACGCGGCCGACGTGCCCGCGGCCACCCTCTGGTCCGACGGCTCGGCCCTCGTGACCGACCTGTTCTCCCTGAAGCTTGCCGGGCTTGCCGCGCTCGACGGCATGCTCGCCGCGCGCATCGACGCGCAGACCCGCCTGCGCAACGCGATCATCACCGTGCTGGCCCTGTGCCTGGCGTGGGCGGGCTATCTGTTCACCAGCTTCTTCTTCGTGATGCGCGGCGGCCTTCAGGAGGTGTCACGGCACCTCGGCGCGATGACCGAGGGCGACCTCACGACGCGGCCGAGCCCCTGGGGGCGCGACGAGATCGCGCAGCTGATGCACGGTCTGTCGCGCATGCAGGATTCGCTGCGGGGCATCGTTGCGCAGGTGCGCGGCGGCGCGGACAACATCGTGCACTCGAGCAGCGAGATCGAGGTTGGCGCACGCGACATGGCCGCGCGCACCGAACAGACCGCCGCCAGCCTGGAGGAGTCGTCGGCGTCGATGGAGGAGATCTCGTCGACCGTGCGCAACACCGCCGATCACGCGGCGCGTGCCGCGGAGATCGCCCGCGGCAACGCCGAGACCGCCGCCCGCGGGGGCGAGGTGATGGGCACGATGGTGCGCACGATGCAGGACATCGACGGGTCGTCGCGACGCATCGGCGACATCACGGCCGTCATCGACGGCATCGCGTTCCAGACGAACATCCTGGCGCTGAACGCAGCGGTCGAGGCGGCGCGGGCCGGCGAAGCCGGCCGCGGCTTTGCGGTCGTCGCCGCCGAGGTGCGCGCGCTCGCGCAACGCTCGGCCGACGCCGCACGCGAGATCAAGCAGCTGATCACCGCCAGCGTCAGCACCGTCCAGGCGGGCACCGGCATCGTGCAGCAGGCCGGCGCGACGATCGACGAGATCGTGAAGGGCACGCATGGCGTCAGCGGGCTGCTGACCGAGATCGCAGGCGGTGCGCAGGAACAGAGCCTGGGCGTCACGCAGGTCGGCGAGGCGGTGCAGGACCTCGACCGCATCACGCAGCAGAACGCGGCGCTGGTGGAGCAGACGACTGCGGCGGCCGCGGCGCTCAAGGACCAGGCGGTGGCGCTCGCATCGGTGGTGGCGCGCTTCAAGCTGCCCGACGCCGCCTCCGCCGGCCCGGCCTTCGGCGGCGCGGAGACGTCGGTCGAGCACTTCGACTTCGACGCGGCGATCGAGGCGCATCGCCAGTGGAAGGTGCGCCTGCGATCGGCGATCGCCGATCGCTCGCGGCTCGACGCCGACACGATCTGCCGCGACGACCGCTGCCCGCTGGGCCGCTGGATCCACGGTCCCGGCGGCGCCCGCTGGGGACAGAAGCCCGACTTCACCACGCTGCGCGACAAGCATCGCGAGTTCCACGAGGTGGCGGGCGGCGTGGCCCGTCAGATCAATGCGGCCCGCTACGACGAGGCCGAACGGATGATCGGCGCCGGCTCGCGCTTCGCGGAAGTGTCGACCGAGGTGACGGTGGCGCTGGGACGCGCGAAGCGCGCGTACTGAGGCGGCGCCCCCCGGAACGTGATCGCGCGGGCGATCAGTCGAGCAGGTCGGGCTGCTCCTTGACGATGCGCGCGTACAGCGGCTGGAACTGGAACCAGCCGGCCGCCGGCGTGCCGACCAGCCCGTAGGCCTGCTCGGCGGACTCCTTGCGGATCAGCTTCGGACCCGCGCCGGTGCGGGCGGCCGCGGCCTCCGCGTGGAGCTGCACCTGGCAGGACCGCTCCATCGTGATGTACCACCAGGCCGCCTCGTCGACGGTGCGGCCGACCGTCAGCAGGCCATGGTTCTGCAGGATCACCGCCTTGTTCTTGCCGAGCGCCTGCGCGATGCGCGCGCCTTCGGCGAGCTCGACCACCACGCCCCCGAAGTCGTCGTAGACGGCGTGGTCGTTGTAGAACGCGCAGACGTCCTGGGTGATCGGGTCGAGCGGGCGGCCCAGCGCCGACCACGTGCGCCCCCAGGTGGAGTGCGTGTGCGCCGCCGCCACGGCGTCGGGACGCGCCTGGTGCACGTTCGAGTGGATCGCGAACGCAGCCCGGTTGACCGGGTGGCTGCCTTCGACGACCTCGCCGGTGTGGTCGACGCGGATCAGGTTCGACACCTTGATCTGGCTGAAGTGCACGCCGAACGGATTCACCCAGAACGTGTCGGTGAACTCCGGGTCGCGCGCCGTCACGTGGCCCGCGACCCCTTCGTCGAACCCGAACTTGGAGAACAGGCGGAACGTGGCGGCCAGGCGCTGCTTGCGGTGCAGGCGCTCCTCGGCGAGGGTGGCGAAGGTGGGCGGCTGCATCGGCTGCGGCGCGGCCGCCTGGGTGGAGGCCTCGACGGCCGCGCGATCGGGTGCATTCATGACATCGGTCCTGATGGCTGCGTTGGGGGTCCGCGCAGGATACGGTGCCGCGGCGCAGTTTGCCATCGTCCCCCTCGGCCCCGGCCCGGCCCGGCCCGGCGCCGACGGCGGCACGGAACGCGTGCAGGTGCCGGCGCCGTGCCGCGCTGCTAGCATGGGTGCATCCGCCATTTACGCCACGTGCGCCGTGCCGACGCCATGCCCGATCGCTTCCCGCCCCTGAACGCCCTGCGTGCCGAGCTCGCCGCCGGCCGGACCTCCAGCCGCGCGCTCACCGAGCGCGCCCTCGATGCGGCCCTGACGTCGAGCGAGGCGGCCGCCACGTTCGTCGCGGTGCACGCCGCGCAGGCGCGCGCGACCGCCGACGCCATCGATGCGCAGCGCGCCGCCGGCGTGCCGCTGCCGCCGCTGGCCGGCATCCCGATCTCGGTCAAGGACCTGTTCGACGAGGCCGGCCAGGTCACGCGGGCGGGGTCACGCGTGCTGTCCGATGCCGCCCCCGCGGCACAGGACTGCCCGGTGGTGTCACGCCTGCGCGCGGCCGGCGCGGTGATCGTCGGGCGCACCAACATGACCGAGTTCGCCTACTCGGGGCTCGGGCTCAACCCGCACTACGGCACGCCGCGCAACCCCTGGGACCGCGGCGTCGGCCGCATCCCCGGCGGCTCGTCCTCGGGCGCCGCCATCTCGGTGACCGACGGCATGGCGGCGGCCGGCATCGGCAGCGACACCGGGGGCTCGGTGCGCATCCCGTCGGCGCTGTGCG
This sequence comes from Pseudomonadota bacterium, assembly GCA_029779755.1. GTDB lineage: Bacteria > Pseudomonadota > Gammaproteobacteria > Burkholderiales > Burkholderiaceae_E > Quisquiliibacterium. The sequence goes on along the minus strand of JAKOZZ010000119.1, from coordinate 4,999 downwards.
GCCTCACCGGCTTCAAGCCGACGGCGCGGCGCGTGCCGCTCGATGGCGTGCTGCCGCTGTCGTTCAGCCTCGACTCGATCGGGCCGCTGGCGCAGAGCGTCGCCTGCTGTGCGCTGCTCGACGCCGTGATGGCGGGCGAGGCCCCGGTCACGCCGGCCCCCGCACCGCTGGCCGGCAAGCGCTTCTGGCTGCCGCGCACCCTGGCGCTCGACGGACTCGACGACACCGTCGCACGGGCGTTCGACGCGGCGTGCCGCGCGCTGGCGCAGGCCGGCGCACGGCTCGTCGACCTCGACGTCCCCGAGTTCGCCGAGCTGGCGCACCTGAACCGCCAGGGCGGCTTCACGGCGGCCGAGGCCTGGTGGTGGCATGCCGACCTCGTGGCGCAGCGCGAGGCGCAGTACGACCCGCGGGTGTCGAGCCGCATCCGCCGGGGCGCGGCGATCACCGCCGCCGATTACCTCACCCTGCAGCGCGCCCGCGCCCGCTGGATCGCCACGCTGACCGCCCGGCTCGACGGCGACCTGCTGCTGATGCCGACGATCCCGGTGGTCGCCCCCGCGATCGCGCCGCTGCAGGCGAGCGACGACGCCTACACCCAGACCAACCTGCTGATCCTGCGCAACCCCACCTTCATCAACTTCCTCGACGGCTGTGCGCTGACGCTGCCCTGCCATGTCCCGGGCGAGGCGCCGGTCGGACTGATGCTGGCCGGCTGCGGCGGCCAGGATGCCCGCGTGCTCGCGGCCGGGGCCGCGGTCGAACGGGTGCTGGGTGACACGCATCGATAGCGCCCGTGACCGCCCGCCGCCGGGCCCCGCGCCGGGCCGCCTGGCGACCTGGTGGCGCACGCTCGAGTTCAGCGCGCTGGCCCTCGTCACCGCGCTGTCGCCCGGCAGCTACGACCGCGACATGCGACGGGCCACCGCGCACCAGATCTATCTGTCGGGCTGGCAGGCGCTGCCCGGGTTCCTGCTCGCCTGCGCGGTGCTCGGCGTCGTGCTGATCCGCATCGTGGTGGACACGGCGCGCGACTTCGGTCAGTCGCAGTACGCGCTGGAGCTGAGCGTGCGGGTGCTGGTGCTGGAGCTGATCCCGCTGCTGGCGGCGCTGTCGGTGGCGCTGCGCTCGGGCGCGGCAATCGTCTCCGAGGTCGCGCTGATGCACGTGCAGGGCGCGTTCGACGCGATGCGCACGCAGGGCCGCGATCCGCTGCGCCATGCGCTCGCGCCGCGCGTGTTCGGCGCCGTGGTGGCGGTGATGGTGCTGGCGTGGACGAGCAGCGCCATCGTGCTGCTGCTGGCCTACGTCAGCATGTACGGCTTCTCGCCCTGGGGCGTTGCGCAATACCTGCGCGTCACCGGCCAGGTCTTCGGTGCGGCGACCGTGCTCGGCCTGGTGCTCAAGACCCTGTTCTTCGGGATGGCGGTGGCGGCGATCCCGATCGGCGCGGCGCTGGCGATTCCCCGCGCGGTGCACAAGGTGCCGGGCGCCGTGATGAATGGCATGGTGCGGCTGGGCATCGCCCTGGTCGCGATCGAGGTGGCGTTCCTGGCGGTCACCTATGCCTGATCCCTCCGGACACGGCGGTGACGCGCAGACCCGCGGCGGCGACCCGCGCGCGGGCGATGCGCCCCTGCCCCTGCGCACCGATCTGGTCGTCGAGCGCCACATGCGGATCAAGGCGGCGCTGTTGCTGGGGCTGCTGATCGTGCTGGTGCTGGCGTTCGCCGGCTACGTGCTGTACGCCCGCGGCACGTTCGAGAGCGCGCAGCGACTGGTCCTGATGGCCGCCGACTCGGAAGGCATCAGCGTCGGTGCCGACCTGAGCTTCTCGGGCTTTCCGATCGGGCGCGTGGAGCGCATCGAGCTGGCGCAGAACGGCCAGGCGCGCATCGAGATCGAGGTGCCCCGCAAGGATGCCCGCTGGCTGCGCGCCGGCAGTGTGTTCACGCTCGAACGCGGTCTGGTCGGCGGCGCCCGGCTGCGCGCCTTCACCGGCAACCTCGACGACGCCCCGCTGCCCGACGGTGCAGTGCGCGAGGTGCTGCGCGGCGACACCACCGACGAGTTGCCGGGGCTGATCGCCAACCTGAACAAGGTGCTCGAGAACATCCAGGCGATGACCGCTGCCGACTCCAGCCTCAACACCAGCCTGGCCGGCGTGAACACGCTCGTCGCGCGCCTGGGCGAGCGGCGCGGCGCGCTCTCCGTGCTGCTGGGGGGCGACGACGAGGCGAAGAAGGTGATCGACGCGATCGACCGCACCAACCGCCTGCTGACCTCGGTCGACGCGCTCGCGAAGCGGCTCGACGCCACCGTGCTCGGCGCGCAGCGCACGCTGGAACGCGCCGACACCCGCCTGTTCGGCGACGCCGGGGTGGTGGAGGAGACCCGCCGCGCGGTCGCGCAGCTCGCACCGCTGCTGAGCGAGGCCCGTACGGCGCTGCAGAAGGCCGACGCCACGCTCGCCGAGGCGCAGCGCATCGGCGTCAACACGCGCGCGGCCACCGAAGACCTGGCTGGCCTGCGCGCCGAGGTCGAGGCCAGCCTGCGCAAGGCCGCGGACCTGATCGACGAGGTCAACCGGAAGTGGCCGTTCCGTCGTGACACCGAGCTGAGGCTGCCATGACGGCGGCACATCCCGCCCCGGGGCATTCAGCGGGTGGCACGCGACCGCAGCGTCGGGCCGCGCGCGCGCAGGAGATGCGCAGCGCCTGGTCGCGCGCGCTGCGCCTGACGCGGGCCGCCACGCTTGCGCTCGCCTGTGCACTCGCGGCCTGTGCGGGCGGGCCGCCCGCCCCCGACTGGGCGGTGAACGCGCACGGCGCGCTGATGCGCTTCGAGGCGGCCTGGCTGCGGGGCGACACGCGCATCGCCGACGCCGAATTCGTGCGCGCGCGCGCCGAGCTGGCGCGCACCGGGCGCTTCGACCAGGTCGCCCAGGCCGAGCTCGTGCGCTGCGCGCTCCGGGTCGCCAGCCTCGAACCCGACGACTGCCCGGGCTTCGTGGCGCTGGCGCCCGACGTCCCGCCGGCGCTGAACGCCTATGCCGCCTATCTGACCGGACGCTGGGAGTCCGTGGACGGCGCGCTGCTGCCGCCACAGCACCGCGCGATCCTCGCCGGCACGCGCACCGTCGCGTCGCTCGAGGATCCGGTGTCGCGCCTGGTGGCCGCGGGCGCGCTGCTGCGCGCCGGCCGGATCGATCCGCCCGCCATCGCCGAGGCCGTCGAGACCGCATCCGCCCACGGCTGGCGGCGGCCGCTGCTGGCCTGGCTGTCGCTGCAGGCGCAGCGGGCGCGTGCGGCCGGAGACACGGCGGCGGCCGATACGCTGCGGCGGCGGATCGACCTGGTCGGCGGCGGGGCCGTGCCGGCCGCACCGGCCGCACCGCCGACCCGCTGAGCCATCACACTACGGCGTCTGCGGGCGCCGGTCAGCGCGTGCCGTCGAGAAACGCCGCGATCTGCTGCACCAGCGCGCGCTGGAAGGCGGCCCGATCGAAGCCGTCCGGATCCTGCCCTGCGGGCCCGAGCATCGCACGCCGTTCCGGCGGCACGGAGGTCATGTACCCATAGTGCCCGGCCTGCGCGTCCTCGACGCGCTGCGCCGCCGGCGCCCATCGGGCCCACGGCTCGAAGTGGAAGCGCGCGGGCAGCACTGCGTCCGACCGAGCACCCATCACCAGCAGCCGCGCCGGCACGGCCGCAAGCGACTCCGGCTCCAGCGGCACGGTCAGCGGCGCCATCAGCACCGCAGCGCGCACGCGCGGCTCGTGCAGCGACACCGGCATCGGCGCGTCGGGCGGCAGCGTGAAGCGCGGCCCGGAGAACCCCGGCGCGACATGGGCACGCGGGTCACGCAACGCACACATCGGATCGTCCTGCGCGTGCGCGGCGCAGTGCGCAGTCACCCGTCCGGCACCGCCGCGCGCACCGGCCACCACCGCGGCGGTGTAGCCGCCGGCCGAGTGCCCGATCACCGCGACCTGCCGCGCATCGACCGGCACGTCGCCGATCAGCGCGCGCATGGCGGCGCCGGCGTCACCGTCCACGTCGAGCACGGCCCGCATCACGGCCAGCAGCTGGGCGGGGCGCTCCGTGAAGTAGCGCGGGTCGCCGACCAGCGACCGGTCGCGGTAGTTGTCGCCGGGATGCTCGAGGCTGACCACCACGTGCCCGGCGCGCGCCAGTCCCGCGACCAGGTCGGCATGGCCGAACAGGCTGCCGCCGGTGCCGTGCGAGACGAACACGACCGGCCAGCCCGTGGCAGGCGACGGCTGCGGCGCGGGCGGCGCCCCTTTGGCCACCGTCAGGCGATAGGGCCCCAGATCGGTCACGGCCTCGGGCGCACGGGTCGGATACGTCACCGCCACCGGCATCGACTGCCCGCGGTACGGCAGTGCGGCCACGCGCAGGCCCGCGGCGTATGACGCGCGCGGCTGCGCGGCTGGAGCCTGTGTCTCTGCCTGCGCCTGCGCCTGTCCCAGCGGTTGTGTCTGTGCCTGTGCACGGGAGGCGGTCATCGGACCGACGCACGCCAGGGCCACGACGGCGGTCGTGACGACGGACAGCAGATGCGGAACACCGCGGCGGCCAGGCACGGCAGACGCGCCGGCCCGGCGGGTCGGATGGGGGTGGTAAGGGGTCATGTCGGGCTCCGGTGAACGTGTCGCCACTGTGCCCGTGCCGTGGTGCGCCCGTGCCGCCATGCGACGAGCTGCGCACCGACGGCGCGAACCGGCGCGCGGGCGCCGCGAACGGGCATGCGGACAGCGCGGACCGCACCGGTCGGCGCGCCAATGACGCATCTCAATGCACCCCGCGACACGCGACCGGAGAATCGGCGTGCGTGGCCCCCTTGCGCGCACGGCTGCGGTGCCTGTGCGCCCGCGGTGCCGGCGCGCCGGCCGCATCGTCCATCCGCCACCCACACTTCGAAGGAGCGCCGCATGACCGTCACCTCCGCCGTCCGCATCCAGAGCGAGATCCTGCCG
>JAKOZZ010000115.1 GCA_029779755.1 Pseudomonadota bacterium | reverse complement strand
CTGGTCACCATGACGGACTCCGGCCGGCACGTGTGGAACGCGCAGGCGCAGCCGAAGATCAACGCGTTCTACGAGGCCGCGCTCGCCGACTTCTCGACGAACGACATCACCCACACGGTGCACTACCTGCTCAAGCTGCTCGACAACATGAAGCGGCTCGACGACGAGGCGCGCGGCGGCAGCGGGGATCAGGACGACGCGATCGCGCCCAGCGCCTCGAAGTAGTCCGGAAAGGTCTTGGCCACACAGGCGGGATCGTTGATCCGGACCGGCAGCGGCCCGAAGGCCGCGAGCGAAAAGCACATGGCCATGCGGTGGTCGTCGTAGGTGTCGATGCCCTCGGGCGGAGTCGTCCACGCGCGCGGCGGCGTCACCCGCAGGAAGTCGGCCCCCTCCTCCACCGTGGCGCCGAGCTTGCGCAGCTCGGTCGCCATCGCGCGGATGCGGTCGGTCTCCTTCACGCGCCAGCTCGCGATGTTGGTGAGCGTGGTCGTGCCTTCGGCGAACAGCGCGGCCACCGCCAGCGTCATCGCCGCATCCGGGATGTGGTTGCAGTCGAGCGTGATGCCGCGCAGACGGCCCGCCGGATCGGCGATGCCGTCGACGACGATCGCGTTGTCCTCGACCGCAACGCGCGCCCCCATGGCGGCCAGCGCGTCGGCGAAGCGCACGTCGCCCTGGATGCTGGTGGCCCCGACGCCCTCGACCCGCACCGGACCGCCGCCCAGCGCCCCCGCCGCCAGGAAGTACGAGGCGGACGACGCATCGCCTTCCACCCAGACCTCGCCCGGACTGCGGTAGCGCGCGCCGGCGGGCAGGCGGAAGCCGCGCCAGCCGTCGCGCTCGACGCGGATGCCGAAGCGCTCGAGCAGGCTCAGCGTGATCTCGACGTAGGGCTTGGAGATCAGCTCGCCGACCACCTCGATCTCGATCATGCCGCGCGCTGCGGCGGCCCGTGGCAGCGCCAGCAGCAGTGCGGTCAGGAACTGGCTGGAGACGTCGCCGCGCACGCGGATCGGCGCTTCGATGCGCACGTCGGCGGGCGCGATGCGCAGCGGCGGATAGCCCGGCGTGCCCAAGTACTCGACCTGCGCGCCCACCTGCAGCAGACCGTCGACGAGGTCGCCGATCGGGCGCTCGTGCATGCGCGGCACGCCGCGCAGCGTGTAGGTGCCGTGCTGCAGCGCCAGTGCCGCCGTCAGCGGCCGGATGGCGGTGCCGGCGTTGCCCATGAACAGATCGGCCTGCTTGCAGGGGAAGTCGCCGCCGCAGCCCTCGATCCGGTAGTCGTCGGTGGGCTGGCCGTCGCGTGTCTCGCGCGTCCAGTGCACGCCCAGCGCGGTCAGTGCGGCGAGCATCACGCGCGTGTCGTCCGAGTCGAGCAGCGCGCGCACGTGCGTGGTGCCGGCGCTCAGCGCCGCCAGCAGCAGCACCCGGTTGGAGATGCTCTTCGAACCGGGCAGCTGGACGGTGCCGCGGGCGGACCGGAGCGGACCGAGGGTGAGGGATTCGGGGCGATCGGCGGACATGGGCGTGCGCGGGGACGGAAACCCGGTATTGTCGCCGCTTTTGCGTCCGTATCGCGACGTTGCCGCCCGCATCTTCGCGATCGCACGGAAGCCGCCACGGGCCCGGTGGGCACGCCACGTCCCCGCCCGCCGCTCCGGTCTCTGACCCGAGCGCGCGGGCTGCCGCTCACGCGAGCAGCGTTTCCGGCGGCACGTACGGCAGACCGAGCGCGTCGGCCACGGCCGGGTGCACCACCTTGCCGAGCGCCACGTTGAGGCCCGCGCGCAGGTGCGGGTCGGCCGCCGCGGCGGCCCGCCAGCCCTGCCCGGCCAGCGCCAGCACGAAGGGCAGCGTCGCATGGTTGAGCGCGTACGCCGACGTGCGCGCCACCCCGCCCGGCATGTTGGCGACGCAGTAGTGCACGACCCCGTCGACCACGTAGGTCGGCTCCGCGTGGGTCGTCGGACGCGAGGTCTCGAAGCAGCCGCCCTGGTCGATGGCGACGTCGACGACCACTGCCCCGCGCTTCATGCGCGCGACCGTCTCGCGCCCGACCAGGCGCGGCGCGGCGGCACCGGGCACCAGCACGGCGCCCACGACGAGGTCGGCCTGCAGCACCTCCTGCTCGATCGCGTCGCGATCGGCGTGGCGGGTGATCACGCGCGCGCCGAAGCGCGCGTCGAGACGGCGCAGCGCGTCGATCGAACGGTCGAGCACCACCACCTGCGCCCCCGCCCCCACGGCCATCGCCGCGGCATTCGTGCCGACGGTGCCGGCGCCCAGGATCACCACGCGCGCCGGCACGACACCGGGAACGCCGCCCAGCAGCACGCCCATGCCGCCGCGCTCGCGCTCCAGGCAGGCGGCGCCGGCCTGGATCGCCATGCGGCCGGCCACTTCCGACATCGGCGCCAGCAGCGGCAGCCCGCCGCCGGGGGCCGTGACGGTCTCGTAGGCGATGCACACCGCGCCGCGCGCGACGAGCTCGCGCCCCTGCAGAGGATCGGCGGCGAGGTGCAGGTACGTGAAGAGCACCTGACCGGGACGCAGCATCGCGCGCTCCGCCGCCTGCGGCTCCTTGACCTTCACGATCAGATCACAGCCGGCGAACACCTCGGCCGGCGCATCGACGATGCGTGCGCCGGCGCGGGCATAGTCGTCGTCTGTGCATCCGATGCCGGCACCCGCCGCGCGCTCGACCCATACCGCGTGGCCGTGCGCCACGGCCTCGCGCACCGACGCCGGCGTCATGCCGACGCGGTACTCGTGAACCTTGATCTCCCTGGGTACGCCGATCAGCATCAGGATGCTCCATGCACGTCGAGTCGAGGTGCCCCGCGCAGAACCCTGCGGTGCGTGCTGCGCGCACCGGTTCGGCGCGAAGGATCGGGCGCGCGCCGATGCGCACGTCGTCAGGGTCGTCGCGCCGCGCCGACCGACATTTCATCACACGCCGGTCGCGTCCGATCGCGTGCGCCGCCATACCCCAGCACCATGGTCGGATCGCAGGGGCGGCGACGGCGGGTTCCTCTATCATTGGCCTGAGGCCGGAGTTCTCCGGCCGCTCTCGAACGAAGGAGATCACGATGACCACCACCAACAACGAACGCCTCGTCTCCGACGTCAAGACCGTGCTGGGTGACGCCGAGTCCCTGCTGAAGCAGGCGGCCGACGCCACCGGCGAAGAAGCGGTGCGCCTGCGCGAGCGCGGCATGGTCCTGCTGCGGCAGGCCACCGACAAGGCCCACCACCTGCAGGAGGTGGTCGTCGAGAAGAGCAAGGCGGCCGCCCGCGCGGCCGACGACTACGTGCACGAGCATCCGTGGCGCGCGATCTCCGCGTCGTTCGGCGTCGGCCTGCTGGTGGGGCTGCTGCTCAACCGGTCGCGCTGACCGTCTGCCGCCGGCGCCGCTCGTGAGCGACAAGCCCCAGCCACGGCTGTTCGAGACCCTGCGCGACGTGGGGGTTGCGCTGCTCGCGATCGCCCATACGCGTCTGGGCCTCGCGAGCATCGAGCTCGGCGAGGAGCGCGACCGTCTGCTGCAGCGGGCCCTGCTGGGCGTCACCGCGGTGTTCGCCCTCGCGATGTCGGCGGCCGTGTTCACGATGCTGGTCGTGATCGTGTTCTGGGACACGTGGCGCGTCCAGGTGCTGGCGGGCTTCCTCGTCCTGTACGCGGGATTCGGGCTGTGGTGCGTGGCCCGGCTGCGGGCGCTCTCGCGTTCGGCGCCGGCGCTGCTCGAGCAGACGCTGTCCGAGCTCGAGCGCGACATCGAGACCCTGCGGCGATGAGCACGCGCCTGCCGCCGGAAGTGCGCAAGGAGCTGCTGCTGGCCCGCTGCGCGGTCGAGCGTGCCGAGCTGGTCCGCGCCTTCGACCGCTTCCGCGAGGCCCGCGCGCCGTTCGAACGCATCCTGCGCCTGGCCAGCGGGCCGGCGCGCGGCGCGTCGCGTCTCGAAGGGCTGGGCGGACTGCTGCGCTTCGCGCGCGGTCACCCCTATCTCGGCAGTGCCGCGTCGCTGGCGGCCGGCGCCCTGCGCGGCACCACGATCGGCCGCTGGGCTGGGCGCGCACTGGCCGTTGCGGGTGCCGCCGCGGCGGTGACGTGGCTGCTCGGGCGCACGGGCGATGCGCCCGGCGACGCGGCCGACAGCGCCACGGCCGACGCCGCACCCGACGACATCGGACCGATCGACGGCTGACCCGCCCGGTGCACCCGTACTACCTCCCCATGCCAGCCCCTGGCGTCGACTCCAGTCGACGCGCGAGATAGCCGACGAGGTCGTCGAGCGTGCGCAGACGCGCGTAGTCGGCTTCCGGGATCTCGATGTGGAGCCGCTCGTTGAGCGCCACCAGGTAGTTGAGCCAGTCCATGGAGTCGAGGTCGACCTGATGACGCAGCGGGCGCGTGGCATCGAGTTCGGCCGGCTCGATCTCCGGGGCGATCGTGGTGAGGATCGACAGCGCCGTGGCGCGCAGGGCTTCATGGTCCATCGGGGGGCTGTGCTCCGGTAGGCGGCGCCGGGGTGCCGGCGAGTTCGTGGGGGCGCTGCAGCAGGTCCCGCAGCACCGCGAGGAAGCGTGCGCCCCGATGTCCGTCGGACACGCGGTGATCCGCCGCGAGGCTGGCCGTGACGACCGGCACCGACCGGATCCATCCCTCCTGCGCCCAGGCGCGCTCGGCGATCCGCCCGAAGCCGACGAGGGCGACCTGGGGCGGATAGATCACGCCGAACACCGACTCGACCCCCTGGTCGCCGAGGTTCGTCACCGTGATCGTCGGGTCGGTCATCTCCGAGCTGCGCAAGGACCCTGCGCGTGCGCGCCGCACGAGGTCCGACAGCCCATGCATCAGATCGTCGATCGATCGGCCGGCGACGTCGTGCAGCGCGGGCGCGACGAGGCCGCCACCACGCAGCGAGATCGCCACGCCGATGTGCACGGCCGCACTCGGGGCGAACTCCCCGTCGCGGTACACCCCGTTCAGCTCGGGGACCTCGGCGAGCGCCAGCGCCACCGCCTTGAGCTGCAGCACGGCAGGCAGGATCCGCTGCGTGATCGGCACGCCGGCGTTGCGCGCCTGCAGCCATTCGAGCGCCGCCGCCATCGGGATCGGCTCGGACAGGTAGTAGTGCGGGATCTCGCGCTTGGACCGGCTCATCGCCGCAGCGATCGCGCGGCGCATCTCGCGCTGGCGGGCCTGGAAGGCGGCTGCGGAGGTTGCAGGGGCCGGAGGCGTTGCATGGGCCGAGGGCGCTGCAGGGGCCGGGGGGGCTGGCGTCGCAGGCAGTGCGGCGCGCTCGACATCCGCGATCGTCACCGCACCGCCGTGGCCGGTGCCGACGATGCCCTCCGGATCGACCCCGAGCACGCGTGCGCGCTGGCGCGCCGCCGGTGACACCGGGTGACGCGCGGCGATCGTCAGGGCCTGTGCGTCCAGTGCCGCGGACGGCACCGCGGCGGCACCGGCGGGGACCGCGGGGCCCGGTGCCGCCGCTGCACCCGGTGCGGATGCGGATGCGGATACAGGTTCGGATGCGGATACTGGTTCGGATGCGGATACAGGTTCGGGTGCGGGTGCGGGTGCGGGTGCTGGTGCTGGTGCTGGTGCCGATGCCGATTCCGATGCCGGCGGCAAGGGTGCGGTCGGTGCCGACGACGCGGTCCCGGGCGCCGGTTCACCCGCCTCGTACAGCGTGGCCATCACGGTGCCGACCGGAATGCGCTGCCCCGGCGCGACCAGCAGTTCGCCGACGACGCCGGCCTTCCAGATCTCGACCTCGACCGCCGCCTTGGAGGTGTCGACCAGCGCCACCACCTGCCCGCGTGCGACGCGGTCGCCCGGCTGCACGCGCCACTCGAGCAGCGTGCCCTCCTCCATGTCGGCCCCCAGGGACGGCAGCTCGAACCGGATCATGGCCGCGCTCCGCCGAAGGTGCGGCTGCCCCACAGCGCACGCACCGCCGCGACGATCTTCGGCACCTGCGGCAGCGCCGCCTCCTCCATGTGGCGCGCATAGGGGATCGGCACCTCCTCGGCGCACACGCGTGCCACCGGCGCATCCAGGTCGTAGAACGCCTGCTCCATCAGCCGCGCGACGACCTCGGCGGCCAGGCTGCCCGAGCGCCAGCCTTCGTCCACCACGACCGCGCGATGCGTGCGCCGCACCGACGCGACCAGGGTGGCGGTGTCGAGCGGGCGCAGCACGCGCAGGTCGATGACCTCGGCCTCGATGCCGCTGGCCGCCAGCGCCTGCGCCGCCTCCAGCGCCTTGGGCAGGCAGCCGCCGTAGGTGATGAGGCTGACGTCGCGCCCGGGCCGGCGCACCCGCGCGGCGCGGATGTCGCGCGAGAACGCGTCCGGCAGTTCGCCCGAGGCGTTGTAGAGCTGGGCATGCTCGACGATGATCACCGGGTCGGGATCCGCGAGCGCGGCGCCGAGCATGCCCCGCGCGTCGTCGACGGTCGCCGGCGCCAGCACCGTCAGACCGGGCACGTGGGCGAACCAGTTCTCCAGGCTGTGCGAGTGCTGCGCGGCGACCTGGCGGCCCGCACCGGTGGCCATCCGCACCACCAGCGGCACCGAGAACTGTCCGCCCGACATGTGCCGCATTGCGGCCGCGGTGTTCACCAGCTGGTCCAGGGCCAGCAGGCTGAAGTTCACCGTCATGATCTCGACGATCGGCCGCATCCCGCCCATCGCCGCCCCGACCCCGGCGCCGACGAAGCCGAGCTCCGCCAGCGGCGTGTCGCGCACGCGCTCGGGCCCGAACTCCTCGAGCAGCCCCTTGGACACGGCGTAGGTGCCGCCGTAGCGCCCGACGTCCTCGCCCATCAGGAACACGCGCGGATCGTCGCGCAGCGCCTCCTGCAGCGCCTCGCGCAGCGCCTCGCGGTAGGTGATCGTGCGGCTCATGGCGCGGGCGCTCCGACGGGCGTGGTGACGTCCTTCAGCAGGTCCTCGACCGGCTCCCAGGTGCCGGCTTCCGCGAACGCGACGGCCTGCTCGACCTCGGCCTGTGCGGCCGCGTCGATCGCCAGGAACTCGTCCTCGGTGAGCAGCCCCTGCGCCTTCAGGCGCGCCGTGTATCCGTGGATCGGGCCGCGGGCCTTCCACGCCTCGACCTCGGTCTTCGTGCGGTAGAGCTCGGCGTCGAACATCGAGTGCGCGCGGAACCGGTAGGTGCGGTACTCGACGAACATCGGCCCGCCGCCGTCGCGCACCAGCTCGGCGGCCGCCTGCGTCGCCTCGTGCACGGCGACGACGTCCATCCCGTCGACCCGCGTCGCCGGCATGCCGTACGACGACGCCTTCACGCACAGGTCGGTCTGCGACTGGTAGCGCTCGATCGCCGTGCCCATCGCGTACAGATTGTTCTCGCAGCAGAACAGCACCGGCAGCTTCCACAGCGCCGCCAGGTTCATCGCCTCGTGGAACGCGCCTTCGGCCACCGCGCCGTCGCCGAAGAAGCAGGCGGTCAGCGCGCGCCGGCCCTGCATGCGGTCGGCCATCGCCAGGCCGGCGGCCAGCGGCAGGCCGCCGCCGACGATGGCGTTGCCGCCGTACAGGCGCGTCGCGCGGTCGAACAGGTGCATGGAGCCGCCGCGCCCGCGCGCGCAGCCTTCGCGCTTGCCGTACATCTCGGCCATGATCGACGCCATCGGCAGACCGCGCACCAGTGCGTGGCCGTGCTCCCGGTAGGTGGCCACCAGGTTGTCGTCGGCACGCAGCGCGTTCAGCGCGCCGACCGCCACTGCCTCCTCGCCGATGTACAGGTGCAGGAAGCCGCGGATCTTCTGCTGCCCGTAGAGCTCGGCGCAGCGCTCCTCCATGCGGCGGATGCGCATCAGGTCGGCCAGCAGCTTCAGCGCGAACGGCTTGTCCCAGGGTACCGGGCCGCTCGCCGGTCCGTCGGCCTGCGCGTTCATGCGCCCGCCTCCAGGGTCGAGGTGTCGCCCTCGGGCAGGCCGAGCTCGCGCGCCTTGAGCAGCCGGCGCATGATCTTGCCGCTGCGCGTGCGCGGCAGCACGGCCAGGAACGCGATCTCGCGCGGCGCCACCGCGGGGCCCAGACGCTTGCGGGCGTGGCCGAGGATGTCGAGCCGCAGGGCCTCGCTCTCGGCGAAGCCGCCCTTCAGCGACACGAAGGCCTTCACCACTTCGCCCACCATCGGGTCGGGCTTGCCGATCACGCCGGCCTCGGCGACGGCCGGATGCTCCATCAGCACGCTCTCGACCTCGAAGGGGCCGATCAGGTGGCCCGCCGACTTGATCACGTCGTCGGCCCGGCCGACGAACCAGTAGTAGCCGTCGGCATCCCGCTTGACGAGATCGCCGCTCAGGTACCACTCGCCGCAGAAGCTCCTGCGGTAGCGCGCCTCGTTGTCGAGATAGCCGCGGAACATCGACGGCCATCCCGCACGCAGCGCGAGCTCGCCCTCGACGTCGGGCGTGTCGATCACCCGCACACGCGCGGGCTCGCCCTCGGCTTCGAGGTGCTCGACCACGCAGGCGTCGACCCCGGGCAGCGGCCGCCCCATCGAGCCCGGCTTGATCGCGAACGCAGGCGTGTTGGCGATCATGATGCCGCCGGTCTCGGTCTGCCACCAGTTGTCGTGGATCGGCAGCCCCAGCACCTCCTTGCCCCACCACACGGCCTCGGGGTTGAGCGGCTCGCCCACGCTGGCCACGAAGCGCAGGGCGGGATACGCGTGGGCGCGCGCCAGCTCCGTTCCCGCCTTCATCAGCATGCGGATCGCCGTGGGCGCCGTGTACCAGACGCTGATGCGCTCCTGCGCCAGCAGCGCGTACCAGCGCTCGGCGTCGAACTCCTCGCGGTCGATCAGCGAGGTCACGCCGTGCAGCAGGGGCGCGATGATCCCGTACGACATGCCGGTGACCCAGCCCGGGTCGGCGGTGCACCAGTAGCGGTCGTCGGCGTGCAGGTCGAGCGCGTAGCGGCCGGTGGCGAAGTGGGTGACGACCGCGCCGTGCACGTGCAGCGCGCCCTTGGGCGTGCCGGTGGTGCCGCTGGTGAAGTGCAGCAGCGCGCCATCCTCGGGGCCCGTCGACGCCACCGTGAACGTGTCGGACGCTTCGGCCATCCGCACGGCGAGGTCCACGGTGCCGGGTTCGTTCGTCGACCCGCCCTCCTCGGCGACCAGCAGCACGTGCTCGAGCGTGGGGATCTGCGCGCGCACCGTCGCCACCTTGCGGCGGTACAGCAGATCGGTGGTGACCAGCACCTTCGCCTTGCCGATGTTCGCGCGGGTGGCGATCGGCTCCGGACCGAACGCCGAGAACAGCGGCGTCACCACCGAACCGTTCTTCAGCGCCCCGAGGATGGCCACGTACAGCTCGGGAATCCGCCCGGCGAGCACGAAGACCCGGTCGCCGCGCCCGACCCCCAATCCGCGCAGCACGTTGGCG
>JAKOZZ010000105.1 GCA_029779755.1 Pseudomonadota bacterium | reverse complement strand
CTGGTCACCGGCGGCAGCCGCGGCATCGGCCGGTCGATCGCGCTGCAGCTCGCGCGCGCGGGCGCCGACGTGGCGGTCAACTACCGTCGGGACGAGGACGCTGCACGCGCCACCGTCAAGGAGATCCAGGCGATGGGTCGGCGCGCGCACGCCTATTCGGCGGCGGTCGAGAACCGGGACGACCTGGAGCGCATGAGCGCGGACGTGCTGCGCGATTTCGGCGCCGTGCACATCCTGGTGAACAACGCGGGCATCGCCAGTCGCGGGCAGAAGGTCGTCGACAGCGACCCGGGCGAGCCCGCCCGGGTGATGGGCGTCCACGTGTTCGGACCGTTCCACCTGTGTCAGCTGCTGATTCCGCAGATGCGCACGCACGGCCGCGGCGACATCGTGATGGTGTCGAGCGTGGCCACGCGCAAGTTCGCGGCCAATGGCGCGCCCTATTCGATGGCGAAGTCCGCGATGGAGGCGCTTGCGCTCACGCTGGCCAAGGAGGAGCGCGGCAATGGCATCCGCACCCACATCGTCAGCCCGACCCTCACCGAGACCGAGATGGGGCGGCGGCTTTCGGCCGCACGCGGTGCCGCCGACCTGCGCGCGCTCGACAAGACCTCGCCCTTCGGGCGGGTCAGTCAGCCCGAGGACGTGGCCGCGGTGGTCGCGTTCCTGGTGTCGGACGCAAACCCCTATGTCAACGGGCAGAACATCGCAGTCGACGGCGGGGGGGCCTGAACGCGCATGGCCGCCGGCGCTCAGTGCCGCACGTAGAAGGTCGAGCGCTCGCGCACGGTGTGCGCCGCCGCCTGCGGGGTCGCGACCGGCGTGACCGCGAACTCGATGGTGTGCGCCCCGGCGGGCAGGGCCTGGGCGTGGAGAGCGGGCAGGGTGGCGCGCACGGTGAGGGTGCCGATCGCGTTGGCCGCCACGTCGAGATCCCGCGTGGTGGCGATCGCCACTTCGGGCAGGCCGGCCACCGACACCCGGTACCGGCGCGGCTGCTCGGTGCTGTTGACGACCTGCAGGCGGTACACGTTCTCGATGCCGCCGCTGTCGTCCACGCGTGCGAGTGCGCCGCGATCCCGGATCACGTTCACGCTGAAGTCGCTGCGCAGCCACAGGCTGACCGTGAACGCACCCGCCACCGCGAGCAGCAGTGCGCCGTAGATCAGCACCCGGGGACGGAAGGTGCGACGCACCATCTGCGCGCGCGTCCAGCCGTTCGCCACGCCGTTGCCGGTCGCGTAGCGGATCAGGCCCTTCGCATACCCCACCCGCTCCATCACCGAGTCGCACACGTCGATGCAGGCCGCGCAGCCGATGCACTCGTTCTGGAGGCCCTTGCGGATGTCGATGCCGGTGGGACACACCTGCACGCAGAGCGTGCAGTCGACGCAGTCGCCCAGGCCGAGCGCGCGCGGATCGGCCTTGCGCGAGCGTGACCCGCGCGGCTCGCCGCGGGCCGTGTCGTAGGTGATCACCAGCGAGTCGCCGTCGATCAGCGCGCTCTGGAATCGGGCGTAGGGGCACATGAACTTGCACACCTGCTCGCGCAGGTAGCCTGCGTTGCCGTAGGTGGCCGCTCCATAGAACAGCACCCAGAACGCTTCCCACGACGACAGGCGCAGTGCGACGGTGTCGGCCAGCAGCGCGCGGATCGGTGTGAAGTAGCCGACGAAGGTGAATCCCGTCACGAGCGCGATGGCCATCCATGCCAGGTGCTTGCCGCCGCGGCGCGCGAGCTTGGTCGCGCCCCATGGGGCGTCGTCCAGCCGCATTCGTGCAACGCGATCACCCTCCAGACGGCGCTCCACCCAGAGGAAGATCTCGGTGTAGACGGTCTGAGGACAGGAATAGCCGCACCACAGTCGGCCGGCGACCGCGGTGAAGAAGAACAGGGCCAGCGCCGACAGCACCAGCAGCGCCGCGAGATAGATGAGGTCCTGGGGCTGCAGCACCAGGCCGAACACGAAGAAGCGCCGCTCGAGCAGGTCGAACAGCACCGC
>JAKOZZ010000016.1 GCA_029779755.1 Pseudomonadota bacterium | reverse complement strand
CGCGTCGTCCTGATCCCCGCTGCCGCCGCGCGCCTCGTCGTCGAGCCGCTTCATGTTGTCGAGCAGCTTGAGCAGGTAGTGCACCGTGTGGGTGATGTCGTTCGTCGAGAAGTCGGCGAGCGCGGCCTCGTAGAACGCGTTGATCTTCGGCTGCGCCTGCGCGTTCCACACGTGCCGGCCGGAGTCCGTCATGGTGACCAGGCGGCTGCGCCGGTCGTCGGGGTCGGGCGCGGTCGTCAGGTGCCCGTCGCGCTCCATGCGGCTGAGCACCCCTGACAGATTCTGCCGGCTTACCAGCAGGTAGCGCGCCAGCGCACCCACGCTCATGCCCCCGGCCACCTTCGGCCGGGACAGCGCTCCGAGCACCGCCCACTGTTGCGTGGTGAGTCCGTGCGCCTCGACCGCACGCGTGCCGGTTTTGTGCAACATGTTGGCACATTGGTACAGACGGAAGAACAGGCGGTTGGCCAGGTCCATGCGCGCCGGGTCGGCGGGCGGTTTCGCTGCACTGCGCAATTTTTGTGCGGTTGGGTTCGACTTCTTCGTCATCGGGGTCTCGACGGTGGCATCACGTCGGGAGCTTGCGTTCGAAGCGCTGGATATGTCAATATGTTTGCGCATCAACGCATTCATCGCGCCGCCTGTCGCGGCCATCAGGGGAGGACACCATGCAACGATTCGAAGGAAAAGCCGTCATCGTGACGGGCGGCGGCGGCGGCATCGGCGGGGCGACCTGCCGGCGGTTCGCGAAGGAAGGCGCCAAGGTCGCGGTGCTCGACCTCGACCAGGCGGCCGCCGAGCGGGTGGCTGGCGAGATCCGTGCCGCGGGGGGCGCCGCGCAGGGGTTCCGCTGCGACATCACGAAGCGCGACGAGGTCGACGCGGCCGTCGCGGGCGTCACCGCCCAGCTGGGCCCGATCGACGTGCTGGTCAACAACGCCGGCTGGGACGTGTTCCGCCCGTTCCTCAAGACCGACGCCGCGCTGTGGGACAAGATCATCGCCATCAACCTGGTCGGCGCGCTGAACATGCACCACGCGGTGCTGTCCGGCATGGTCGAGCGCCGGCGCGGCCGCATCGTCAACGTGGCGTCGGACGCGGCGCGCAACGGCTCGTCGGGCGAAGCCGTGTACGCGGCGTGCAAGGGCGGCCTGGTGTCGTTCTCCAAGACGATCGCGCGCGAGCACTCGCGCCACGGCATCACCGCGAACGTGGTGTGCCCGGGCCCCACCGACACCGCACTGTTCGCCGACTACAAGGAAGGCGCCGGCAACCCCGAGAAGCTGGTGCAGGCCTTCGAGCGTGCGATCCCGCTGGGCCGCATCGGCCAGCCCGAGGACCTGCCGGGCGCCATCCTGTTCTTCGCCAGCGACGACGCGGGCTACGTCACCGGGCAGGTGCTCAGCGTGTCGGGCGGCCTGTCGATGGCCGGCTGAGGCCGCGCGATCCCCGTCCCCTTTCGACGACACCGACATGAACTACGAAGACATCCTCTACGAGGTCCGCAACGGTGCGGCCTGGATCATCATCAACCGCCCGGACAAGATGAACGCGTTCCGCGGCCGCACCTGCGACGAACTGATCCACGCGATCAGCCGCGCCGGCTACGACCGCGAGATCGGCGCCATCGTGCTGGCCGGCGCCGGCGACCGCGCGTTCTGCACCGGCGGCGACCAGTCGTCGCACGAAGGCCAGTACGACGGCCGCGGCACCATCGGCCTGCCGATGGAAGAGCTGCACAACATCATCCGCGACGTGCCCAAGCCGGTGATCGCGCGCGTGCAGGGCTATGCGATCGGCGGCGGCAACGTGCTGTGCACGATCTGCGACTTCACCATCGCGTCCGAGAAGGCCGTGTTCGGTCAGGTCGGCCCCAAGATGGGCTCGGTCGATCCGGGCTTCGGCACGGCGTTCCTCGCGCGGGTCGTGGGCGAGAAGAAGGCCCGCGAGATGTGGTACATGTGCCGCCGCTATCCGGCCGCCGAGGCGCTCGCCATGGGCCTGGTGAACGCGGTCGTGCCGCACGACCAGCTCGACGCCGAAGTGCAGAAGTGGTGCGACGAGATCATGGAGAAGAGCCCGACCGCCTTGGCGATCGCCAAGCGCTCGTTCAACATGGACACCGCGCACCAGGCGGGCATCGCCGGCATGGGCCTGTACGCGCTCAAGCTCTACTACGACACCGACGAGTCGCGCGAAGGCGTGAAGTCGTTCCAGGAAAAGCGCAAGCCCGAGTTCCGCAAGTACGCCAAGTGATCCGTCGCCGTGCGGCGCGGGCCGCTGCCTCGATCGCGGCGCGTGCGCCGCGGCGGCACCGGCACCCGGTCCCGACCCGCACCCGACGCAGGGAGACCGCATGAATCCGTATCTCGACGACGAGTTGATGACGTTGGGCGAACACGCCCGGCGCTTCGCGCAGGGGCGCGTGGCCCCGGGGTTCCAGGAGCGCGACCGCACGCGCGTGCTCGACCGTGCGCTGATGCGCGAGATGGGCGAGCTGGGGTTCATCGCCCCCGAGCTGCCCGAGCAGTACGGCGGCCAGGGCCTGGGGTGCCTGGCGGCGGGCGTCATCCACGAGGAGATCGCCCGGGCCGACCTCAGCCTGTCCTACATCAACCTGCTGGCCTCGCTGAACGGGCAGATCCTCGCCCATCACGCCGCGCCGGAGATCGCCCGGCCCTGGCTCGAGCGCCTCACGCAGGGCAGGGCGCTGCTGGCGCTGGCCCTGACCGAGCCGCGCGGCGGCTCCGACGCCGCCAGCCTTCGGCTGCGCATGGAGCGGGTGGGCAGCGACTACGTGCTCAACGGCGAGAAGACCTCGATCTCGGCAGCCGACCAGGCCGACGCGGCGGTGGTCTTCGCGCGCTCCGGCACCGTCGAGGCAGGCGCGCGCGGCGTCTCGGCGCTGCTGGTGCCGATGGACCTGCCGGGCATCACGCGCAGCCGCTTCGACTGTCACGGACAGCGTGCGATCGGCCGCGGGTCGATCTTCTTCGAGAACGTGCGGGTGCCGGCCGACCATCGTCTGGGCGACGAGGGCGCGGGCTTCGTGCAGGTGATGCAGGGCTTCGACTTCTCGCGTGCGCTGATCGGGCTGCAGGTGCTCGCGGTCGCCCAGGTGAGCCTGGAGGAGACCTGGGCCTACGTCGCGCAGCGCGAGGCTTTCGGCAAGCCGATCTCGGCGTTCCAGGGCGTGTCGCATCCGCTGGCCGACTACGAGACCCAGGTCATGGCCGCCCGCCTGCTGTGCCTGCAGACGCTGTGGCTGAAGGACCGGGGCGCGCCGCACACGGCCGAGGCGGCGATGTGCAAATGGTGGGGGCCGAAGCTGGCCTACGACGTGATCCACCAGTGCCTGCTGTCGTTCGGACACGGCGGCTACGACCGCGGTCCGATGGAGCAGCGGCTGCGCGACGTGCTGGGGTTCCAGATCGGCGACGGCACGGCGCAGATCATGAAGACGATCATCGCCCGCACCCGCGCCGGCCGCAACGCCGTGCCGGCCTGAGGCGCTTCCCACACGCAGAACGACAGGAGACGAGAGCATGGAGTTCGACGCAGTCCTGATCCCGGCGCGCCGCGCCGCCATGGTGGCGCAGGCGCACTGGCGCGACCGCACCATCAACGATTACCTCGATGCGGCGGTCGCCGCCGCCCCCGACGCGCCGGCGCTGACCGCCGTGTCGGTGGAGCACGGCACCACGACGCGCTTCACCTGGCGCGAACTGGCGACGATGGCCGACCGCATGGCCGTGGGCCTCGCGCGGCTGGGCGTCGGGCGCAACGACGTCGTCTCGTGCCAGCTGCCCAACTGGTGGCAGTTCTCGCTGATGTACCTGGCGTGCTCGCGCATCGGCGCCGTGATGAATCCGCTGATGCACATCTTCCGGGAGCGCGAGCTGTCGTTCATGCTGGCGCACGGCGACAGCAAGGTGATGGTCGTGCCTTCGACCTTCCGCGGCTTCGACTACGCGAAGATGCTCGAGGGGCTCAGGCCCGGTCTGCCGGCGCTCCAGCACGTGCTGGTCGTCGGCGGCAGCGGCGAGAACAGCTTCGAGGCCCGCCTGACCACGCCGCCGTGGGAGCGCGAGGCGGACGCGGCGCGCATCCTCACGGCGAACCGGCCGGGGCCCGACGACGTCACCCAGCTCATCTACACGTCGGGCACCACCGGCGAGCCGAAGGGCGCGATGCATTCGGCCAACACGCTGATGTCGAACATCGTGCCCTACGCCGAGCGCATGCGCCTGGGCGGCGACGACGTCGTGCTGATGGCCTCGCCGATGGCGCACCAGACGGGCTTCATGTACGGCCTGATGATGCCGGTGATGCTGCGCTGCCAGGGCGTGCTGCTCGACATCTGGGACCCCGTGCGGGGCGTGGACGTGATCCGCGCGCACGGCGCGACGTTCACGATGGCGTCGACGCCGTTCCTCACCGATCTCGCCCGCACGGTCGCCGAGACCGGCAAGGCCGTGCCCTCGCTGCGCACCTTCCTGTGCGCCGGAGCGCCGATCCCGGGGCCGCTGGTCGAGCAGGCGCGTCAGGCGCTGGGCGCCAACATCGTGTCCGCCTGGGGCATGACCGAGAACGGCGCGGTCACCACCACGCTGCTCGACGATCCGCCCGAGCGCGCGGTGCAGACCGACGGCTGCCCGCTGCCCGGCGCGGAAGTGCGTGTCGTCGACCACGACGACCGTCCGCTGCCGGTCGGCGAGACGGGGCGGCTGCAGCTGCGGTCGTGCTCCAACTTCGGCGGGTACCTGAAGCGCCCGCATCTGAACGGCACCACCGACGACGGCTGGTTCGAGACTGGCGACCTGGCACGCCTGGACGCGCAGGGCTACATCCGCATCACGGGGCGCTCGAAGGACGTGATCATCCGCGGGGGCGAGAACATCCCGGTGGTGGAGATCGAGGCGCTGCTGTACCGGCACCCGGCGGTCGCGCTGGCCGCGATCGTTGCGTATCCGGATGCCCGCCTGGGCGAACGCGCGTGTGCGTTCGTGGTGCCCAAGCCGGGCCAGTCGATCGACTTCGCGGAGATGGTGCGCTTCCTGAAGGAGCAGAAGGTCGCGCTGCAGTACATCCCGGAGCGGCTCGAGGTGCGCGACGTGCTGCCGTCGACCCCGTCGGGCAAGGTGCAGAAGTTCCGGCTGCGCGAGATGCTCAAGCCGGACGCCTGATCCAGGCCGGACGTCTGATCGGGCCCGCGCGTCCCGGCGCCTCGCCGCCGCGAACGTGCCCGCCGGTGCCGGAAGGAGTATCGTCGGGAGGCGGCGTGGCAGTTCCGCCGGAGTTCCCCTCATGAGCGCAAGCCCCCGGCGCCGGCACGCGGCGCCTCCCCCTCAGTTGTCTCTCGACCTCGGCACGGACGATGCACCCGTCCCGCCGGCGCATCCGCGCGACGGGCCCGACCGCACGGCCGCGCTGGCGCAGTACCGCCGGCGCGCGCGCTTCTACGACCTCGAGCTGATGGTGTTCGAGCCGATCCGGCGGATCGCGATCGGCCTGCTCGGTCTGCGTCCGGGCGACGTGGTGCTCGATCTCGGATGCGGCACCGGCCTGAGCCTGGCGCGGCTGCGCGCTGCGGTGGGCGAGCGCGGTCGTGTGATCGGGGTGGAGCAGTGCCCCGAGATGATCGCGCAGGCGCGTGCGCGGGTGCAGGCCGCCGGCTGGCGCAACGTGACGCTGATCTGCGCGCCGGTCGAGTCGGCCCGGATTCCCGTGCGGGCGGATGCGGCGCTGTTCCACTTCACGCACGACGTGCTGCGCCGCGACGACGCGATCGACAACGTGCTGACCCACCTGCGGCCGGGGGCGACGGTCGTCGCGAGCGGCCTGAAGTGGGCGCCGCTGTGGGCGGTGCCGGTCAACGTGTTCGTGCTGAACGCGGCGCTCTACTCGGTCACGTCGCTCGCCGGGCTGGACGCGCCCTGGAGCCGGCTGGCCAGCCGCCTGGTGGGGCTGGAGGTGCGCCCGATGCTGGCCGGCGGGGTGTACGTGGCGCGCGGGCGGCGTGCGGCGCAACGCCGGGACGCGCCGACGGCGGGCTGATGCGCCGGAGGCACGCACGGCGGTGCGGATCCCGCGGCAGTGCGGTTCAGGCCGCGGCGCCGCGCACGCGGATGTCCAGCGGATACTCCTCGCGGGCTTCGAAGGCGCGGATGCGCTCGATCAACGCCGCGCTCAGCGCCTGTCCGGTCATCAGCATCACCACGCCACGGCGCGAGACGAGGTCGCGCGCCAGCACCATGCCCGCGACGAGTTCGCCCGAGCGCACCGTGCGCATCGGCGGCTCCGGCGCGGCGCGTGGCGCCTCGGTGATGTGCAGGAAGACGTCGAGCACCTCCGGGTCGAACTGAGCGCCGCGCACCTTGCGCATCAGCATGCGGGCTTCGTCCGGGGTGACGACCGCGTCCGCGAGACCGCCGTGCACGAGGTCGTCGTAGGTGTCGGCGACCGACAGGATCCTCGCCCCCAGGGGGATCGCCCCGCCCGAAAGACGATCGGGAAAGCCCCGCCCGTCGAACCGTTCGTGGTGCGACCGGATGATCGGGACGACGCGCTCGAGGTCTTCGATCGCCATCAGCGCGTGTTCGGCGATGGCCGGATGGTTGCGATACTGCGCCATCTCCTCCGGCGTGTAGCGGGGGACGGGCTTCGACAGCAGGCGGTCGTCCAGGCCGATCTTGCCGATGTCGTGGATCAGCCCGGCGACGAACACGTGGCTGACGTCCTCGTCGGGCAGGTGCATCGCGCGGGCGACGTTGCGGGCCGAATCGGCGACGCGCCGGCCGTGGCCGGCCAGCCGGTCGCCGCGCAGCTCGAGCAGGTTGGTGAAGGTCTTGATCGACTTCAGGTAGTTGCGCCGCAGCTTGTCGTTGGCGTCGCGCAGCTCGGCGGTGCGGTCGGCAACGCGCGCCTCCAGCTCGGCGTTCAGCGTCCGCAGCGCATCGTTCTGCTCGGCGGTGAGCCGCTGCAGGCGATCGCGTTCGAGGCGCAGCGCACGGCGCTCCAGGGCTTCGTCGATCGCCCCGCACAGGTCGTGCTCCTCCCAGGGCTTGTGGATGTACCGGAAGATCTGGCCCTGGTTGATGGCCGCCACGGTCGAGCGCATGTCGGAATGCCCGGTGAGCAGGATGCGCTCGACCCCGGGCCAGCGTGCGTGCACCTGCTCGAGGAGCCGGGCGCCGTCCATGCCGGGCATGCGCATGTCCGACACCACCACGTCGACCGGTGTCGACGCCAGCACCTGCAGGGCCTGCTCGCCGCCGTCGGCGGTCAGCACCCGGCGGCGCTCGTCGCGCAGGGTGCGGCGCAGCGCCGCGAGGATGTTCGGTTCGTCATCGACGCACAGCAAGGTGACCGGGGCGTCGACGGTCATGCGAGCGAAGCCTCCGCCTGGGCGACCGGAATCGTCACGCGAAAGCGCGTGCCCTTGCCGGGCGCACTTTCGACGTCGAGGCGGCCCCCGTGCTTCTGCACGATGCCATACGACAGCGACAGGCCCAGGCCGGTGCCCTTGCCGACCGGCTTGGTGGTGAAGAACGGATCGAACACGCGGCCCAGATGCTCGGCCGGGATGCCGCAGCCGTCGTCCTCGATCTCGACCCAGACCTGGCCGTCCTCGGCCCCGGTGCGCACGTGGATCGTGCCACGCTCCTTGTCGATGGCATGGGCGGCGTTCACCAGCAGGTTCATGAACACCTGGTTGATCTCGGACGACAGGCACTGCACGTCGGGCAACGTGCCGTACTCGCGCACCACGTCGGCGCGGTACTTGATCTCGTTGTTCACGATGTTGAGGGTCGAATCGATGCCCTTGTGCAGGTCGGTCCACTCCCATTCCTGGCGGTTGTCGACGCGGGAGAAGTCCTTCAGGTCCTGCACGATCTTGTGCACGCGTCGGATCCCCTCGCGGGATTCGTCCATCAGCGTGGGGACATCCTCCTTCAGGAAGTCGAGATCGATCTCCTCGCGCAGCTGCGCCAGGCTGGCCGCCGCAGGCGTGTCCGCGAGCTGTGCTTCGGCCGCCTCGTAGGCGGCCAGCATGCGGAACAGGTCGCCCAGGTACTTCTCGAGCGACCCGAAGTTGGAGAATACATAGCCGACGGGATTGTTGATCTCGTGCGCGACGCCGGCCGCGAGCTGTCCGATCGAGGCGAGCTTCTCCGACTGCACGAGCTTCGCCTGCGCCAGCTGGAGCTGACGGTTCAGCTCGGTCAGCGCGTCGTTGGCCAGCACCAGATCGTCCACCTTGCGCGCAAAGGGGCAGCCGCCGCAGGGGCGCTCCTGATCCGGGCAGGACGGCGAGGTTTCCGCGCAGGTCTGCGTCGGGGCATGGGTCATCGTTTCGATCCTCCTGGCAGGTCGAGGGCATCGCGCAGCACGGCGACGCCGGCTTCGGTCCGGGCGAAGGCGTGAAGCAGTTCGTCCGGCGCTGCGCACACCCGGGCCCACGCATCGAAGGCGATCGGCGGCACGCGGTCGTCGGCGTTGCCTTCGAGGTCGAGGGCGTGGGCGATGGCGTTGGCGAGATGCACGAGGTCCGTGAGCTCCGGTGCGCGCCGGCCGCCGGCCAGCGGGTCGGGCGGTGCGTGATGGTCGCGGATCGCCGCCACGACGTCGTCTGGAAAATGCCAGCGGGCCGCGATCAGTCCGCCGACCTGCGCGTGATCGATGCCCACCACGGTGCGCTCCATCTCGAGATCGCTGCAGTCCCGGTCCCGCGCCTGCGCCAGCGCCGCCTCCAGCGCTTCCGGGAAGTAGGCGGCCATGGCCAGACGGCCGACGTCGTGCAGCAGACCGGCCGTGAAGGCGAGATCGGCGTCCAGACCCGAGCCGACGGCCAGCGACTGGGCGGCGATCGCGCTGCCCAGCGCGTGGGTCCAGAAGGCGCCGAAGTCGAAGCCGGCGCAGCGGTGCACGGGCAGTTGGGCGGCCAGTGCGGACGAGGTCAGCAACGAGCCCAGCGCGCGCCGGCCGAGGATGTGGAGCGCGTCGCGCACCGTGCCGACCCGTCCCGGCACGCCGTAGAACGCGGAATTCGCCAGCCGCAGCGTGCGTGCGGTGAGCGCCTGGTCGCGGGCGATCGTCTCGGCACAGGCGGCCGTGCTGGTGCGGTCGTCGTGCAGCATCGTCAACGCCTGGGCCAGCGCCTTCGGCAGGGGCGGCAGTGCGTCGATGCGGGCGCGCACCCGGGCCGGGTCCAGGCGTACCGACGCAGGAGGCAGCACGAGGTGCCGATACGGAGCGACGGCCATCAGCCGGGCATCGTCATCGGCGGTGGGTCCCGGGCGCGTCATTCGAGTTCCGCGCCGCGGTAGGCGAGGATCAGCGGCAGCAACGGATGGCGCTCGCCGCGGCGCAGGCTGTCGCGGAAGAGATGGGCGATCCGCGCCGGCGACGAAGGCGGCGCGGTGCGGCCGTCCCGGACGGCGGACGCCCGTGGGTCGCAGGACGGCGAGGGCCCGTGCGAGGGCTCGGTGTGTTCAGGGGGCAAGAGGGCGCTCCAGTGGGCGGGGGTCGGGAAGAAGCACGTACAGCGTGCCCCGGTCGTGTCCATCGGGCGACAGTGCGCCGCGCACCAGGCGCCACGGGCGGCCGCTGCGGTCGGTGGTGCACGCGGTCTCGGCCGCGCCGGGACCGCCTGGCAGGACCGCGTCGAGCATTGCGCCGGTGAGGCCTTCGACCTCGTCGAGCGCACGTTCCGCCGCGCGGTTCGCATAGGCGATCATGCCGTCGGGGTCGACGCCCAGCACCGCTGCGGGCAGTTCGTCGAGCACGGCCCGCGTGCCGGCGGCCGTGGCGGCGAGCAGTTCGGCCTGCTCGCGCTTCTGATCCAGCAGGCGGGCCAGCCGCTCGTTCAGGCCCGCCAGGTCGGTGTTGGCCAGCTCGACCTGGCGCGCCAGACGCAGGTTCTCGTCGGCGAGTTCCTTCTGGCGGAAGGCCTCCGCGATGTGGGCGCGCAGCAGTTCGTCGTCCCAGGGCTTCGTCAGGAACCGGTAGATCGCACCTTCGTTGACCGCGTCGATGATCGACTGCAGTTCGGTGTATCCGGACAGCACGATGCGCACCGTGTGCGGGTACAGGGACTTGGCCCGCCGCAGGAACTCGACACCCGTCATGCCCGGCATGCGCTGGTCGGACACGATGACGTCCACTTCCGACTGGGCCAGCCGCTCCAGGCCTTCGTGCGCGCTGCGGGCCGTGAGGATGTGGTACCCGCTGCGCCGCAGAAGCCGCTTCAGCGCCGACAGGATGTTCTCCTCGTCGTCGACCAGCAGCAGCGTGCGGGAGGTGCGCGCGCGCGTGATGAAGCGCTCGGGCAGGCGCCGACCGGAGCGCACCAGTGCTTCGAACGCCTCGGGGCCGACGGGTCCGCTGAACCACTCGCCCTCGATGCGGTCGCAGCCCTGGGCGGCCAGCGTGCCGAGGGCGCTTTCGCGGGCGATGCCCTGCGCGAGCACCTGCATCTGCAGTCCGTGCGCCATCTGGATCACCGCGCGGGTGAGCGAGACCAGACGCGTGGGCGCCTCGGCATCGTGCACGAACGACGGATCGAGTCGCAGCACGTCGATCGGCAGCCGGCTCAGGCCATTGAGGCTGGACATCCGCGCGCCGAAGTCGTCCATGTGGATCTCGAAGCCCAGGGCCTTGGCGCCGCGCAGGATCGTCACGGCCCGCTCGAGATCCCCCAGCAGCATGCCCTCGCTGAACTCCAGCGCCACGTTGGCGGGGTCGGCTCCGGTCGCGCGCAGCGTCGCGTCGAGGTGATGCAGGAGGTCGGCGCGCTGCAGGTGCGCCGGGGCGAGTGCGACGCACACGCGCAGGTGCTTGAGGTCGGCGTGGCGCCAGCCCGCAGCCAGGCGACAGGCGGCACGCAGGGTCCAGTCCTGCATCGGCTCGAGCAGGCCGGCGCGACGCGCGACCGGCTCGAACTCCGCGGGCGGCACCGGACCCAGGTCTTCGGAACGCCAGCGCAGCAGCGCGCGCGCGCCGTGGATCGTGCCGTCGGCCAGGCGGACCTGGGGCAGCAGTTCGAGCGTGAATCCGTCGTCCGCGAGTGCCCGGTGGAGTGCGGTCTCCATGCGCAGCTCGCGGGCGGCGACGGCGGCGGCGTCGGCCGTGAAGCACGCGATCCCGCCGTCGACGGGCGCGCCGCGCAGGCCCGTCGCCGCGGTCGCGGGCAACGCCGCCTGGGCATGCTCGAGCAGTACGCTCGGGGTCTCGCCGTGGTGCGGGAACAGGGCGATCCCGATGCGGCAGTCCGGCAGCACCTCGGCGTCTTCCAGCCGGATCGGCGCGAGCAGGCCGTCACGCAGTGCGATGGCGCGGCGCATCGTCTCGTCGACGGCGGACGCCGAGGCGGTCTCGAGCAGGACGCCGAATTCGGCGTCGCCGAGGCGCGCCACCGCATCGCGTTCCGTGGTGGCCTCGCGCAGCCGCGCTGCGACCGAGCGCGCGATCCGGTCGCTGGCGGCGAATCCCATCCGCGTGCGGATCTCGGGAATCCTGGGCACCTCGATCACGAGCAGCGCGAACGACCGCCCGGACCACCGCGTCGCGTGGATCTCGCCGTCGATGCGATCGAGCAGCCAGGCGCGGTTGTGCAGGCCGGACACCGCGTCGTGACTGGCGAGATCCTGGATGCGCTGCTCGGCTTCGCGCTGGGCGGTGATGTCCTGGAGGATGGCGACGCCGCGGATGCCCCGCATTGCGTCGGTGGTCAGGATCCCCCGGTGGAGGACCACCAGCTGGCGGCCGTCGCGGGTGTCGATGCGATGCTGGAATTCGAACGCTTCGTTCGGCGTCGCGTTCTTCCAGATGCCGTCGACGAACGCGCGCTCGTCCTCCGGCACCCAGTCGAGTGCGTCGATGCCGCTCACCCGCGACTGTTCGGGCGAGCGGCCGAGCAGCGCGCACAGCCCCGCCGACAGGCGCAGTTCGCCGCCGGGCAGCGACAGTTCGAAGGAGCCCGTCCGGCACAGCGCTTCGGTCTGCGCAAGCATGCCCATGCTCCAGTTGCGCGCCCGCAGCGCGTCGACCAACAGGCGGGCGTCGTGCAGGGTGACGAGCACGCCCGCTTCAGCGCCGTCGGCGAGGCGTCGTGCAATCGCCTGAACGGGCACCGGCGTGCCGCCCGGGTCCACACAGCGCAGCCGGCAGGGCGCCGAGGGCGCCTCGGCCGTGGCGGCTTCGACGAGGGCCTCCGCCTGGTCGGCGCAGCCGTCTTCCAGCAGGGCGCGCAACGGCAGCCCGGCGAGTGCGTCCTCGGTGCGACCGAGCAGGGCGGCAGCGGCCGCATTGCCCCACACGATCCGGTGCGTATGCAGCAGCAGCAGCGCCGTCTGCGCACGGCTGGAGATCCGCAGGTCGCTGCCGCCGGGTGGGGCGACGGGTGCATCGACGGAGGGCATCGTGGGCTCTTGCCGGGCGGGGCGGTGGATGCGGTGACGGGTCCGCGGTCACGGGCCCGAGGCGACACACGGTCGCATCAGGCTGACGAACCTCGGTCTGCATCCACTCTAAGAGCGCCGGCGCGGGGGGTATCGCCGGAGTTGCGGCGGTTTTCCCGGTCAGTTCCGGCCTTTGGCCTGCCGGACCTGCGATCCGGCCCGAGCGCCGGCGGGCGCCGCGGGCCATCGTCGGCAACCTGAGGCCCGGCAGCGTGCGCACCGCCGGAGCCCCTGCAACGTCACGCCGGCGGCGTTCCCAGTTCGCCCGCCAGGGCGCCGAGGCGCAGTTCACCGGCCGGCGTCTGACCGCCGTTCGCCAGGAAGCGCTCCATCGCGGCGCGCGTGCCCGGACCGTACAGCGTGCCCTGGAACGCGGCGCCCTCGGCGAGGAGATCGGCCGGGATCTCCTTGTCGGCGCGCAGCACCGACGCCTTCGCGGCCGCGACCGCATGGGCGGGGAACGAGGCGATGCGCGCGGCCAGGCGCTCGACGTGCGGCCACAGCGCATCGGCCGGCAGCGCGCGGTTCACCCAGCCCCAGGCTTCGGCCAGTTCGGCATCGACGTCGTCGCAGCCCAGGATCACCTCGAGTGCGCGCGAGCGCCCGATCAGACGGGGCAGACGCACCGTGCCGGAGCCGCCGGGGATGATGCCCAGCGCCACTTCGGGCTGGTTGAACACCGCCTTGCCGCGCAGCGCGAAGCGCATGTCGAAGCTGAGCGCCAGCTCGCTGCCGCCGCCGCCCACCCGTCCTTCGATGACGGCGATCGTCGCCTTGGGCATCGTGCGGAAGGTCTCGCACATGGCGTGGAACGGCTTCATCTCGGTGAGGGGCACTTCGCGCTGCTGCGGGTACTGGAGGATGTGCGCGACGTCGTAGTGCGCGATGAAGAAGTCGGGGTTGGCCGAATGCAGGATGACCACGCGCACGGCGTCGTCCTGGGCGAGGGCCTGCCCGACGCGCGTGAGCTCGGCGAACATGTCGCGCGTGAAGAGGTTCACGTCGCCGTTGTCGAGGGTGATGCGGGCGATGCCGTGGGCGACGTTCACGCGCACGGTCTTCAGGCTGTCCAGGCTCATGGGGGTCTCCTCCGTCGGGGCGGGTCGGGTTAGTGGCGGTGCTCCAGCCTGCCGGTCGACCGGGGCGGCGCGCCGGTGCACACTCTTCTGTCGTCGCCGATTGTGCCCAAGTGCGTGCCTGCGTGCGCGCCCGGCGACGCGGTGTCTCCTCAGGACGAACCATGAATCCCAGCGACCTGCCTGCCGACCTGAACCGAACCTTCGAGTCCATGCGCGCGGCCTGTGCCGCCGCGCCGTATCCGACCTGGGACGCGCGCGCCGACCGGCTGCGGCGGCTGGCCGCGCTGGTGCGCACGCACGAGGCGCGCTTTGCGCAGGCGATCGACGCGGACTTCGGCGGCCGCCCGGCGATCGAGACCGAGCTCGCGGAGATCTGGCCCAGCCTCGAGGAGATCAAGGGCGCGCTGCGGCACGGCCGGCGCTGGATGAAGCCGCGGCGGGCGGGCGTCGGGCGGTGGTTCCTGCCCGGGTCGGGCCGGATCCTGCCGCAGCCGCTCGGGGTGGTGGGGGTGCTCGTGCCCTGGAACTATCCGCTGTACCTGGCGATCGGTCCGATGGCGGCGGCGCTCGCGGCCGGCAACCGGGTGATGGTCAAGATGTCCGAGGCCACACCGATCTTCGCGGCCGAGTTCCAGGCGGTGTGCGCCGACACCTTCGGTCCCGACGAGGTGGCGGTGATCACCGGCGGGCCCGACGTCGCGGCGCAGTTCAGCGCGCTGCCCTTCGACCACCTGCTGTTCACCGGCTCGACGCACGTCGGCCGCCTGGTGATGCGCAGCGCCGCCGAGAACCTCACGCCGGTGACCCTGGAACTGGGCGGAAAGTCGCCGACGGTGATCACGCCCGACTACCCGATGGAGCACGCGGTGCAGCGCATCCTGGCCGGCAAGCTGCTCAATGCGGGGCAGACCTGCATCGCGCCCGACTACGTGCTGCTGCCGCATGCGCGCATCGCCGAATTCGTCGCAGAGGCGCGGCGGCAGGCGCGCGCGATGGTGCCGGGCGGGCTGGCCGACCCCGGCTGGTGCAGTGTCGTGAGCATGCGCCAGTACGCGCGCCTGACGGGCGTCGTCGACGAGGCCGCCGCGCGGGGCGCCCGGCTCGAGGTGCTGTTCGACGGCCCGGCGCGCGACGACGCGCGCCATCGCCTCGCGGCCACCCTGGTGATCGAGCCGCCGGCGGACAGCGCGGTGATGCGTGACGAGATCTTCGGCCCGGTCCTGCCGCTGGTCGGCTACGGCGACGTCGCCGAAGCGATCGCGTTCGTCAATGCGCGGCCCCGGCCGCTGGCGCTGTACTGGTTCGATCACGACCGCGCGCGCAGCGATGCCGCGATGCGCACCACGCATGCCGGCGGTGTGTGCATCAACGACACGCTGCTGCACGTCGCGCAGGACTCGATGCCCTTCGGCGGCGTGGGGGATTCGGGCATGGGGCACTACCACGGGCAATGGGGCTTCGACAATTTCAGCAAGATGAAGCCGATCTTCCGGCAGGCGCGCATCAACGCGATGAAGCTGTTCCTGCCGCCATACAGCCCGCTGGCGCGGCGCCTGCTGGGGCTGATGAAGCGCCTGTGAGCGGTGGGGGCCGGCGGGCGGCACGGTCGGCGTGGGGGTGTCCCGGGTGTGCCGGGCGACAGCGGCCGGTTAGACTCCGGGCCGACCCGCATTCCAGATGAACCGATCGAAGGAGTCCGACCGATGAACCGTTCCCGCATCAGCCCGTCCGCCCCGACCGCCCCGGACGCCGCGCAGACGCTGTCGTCGCCCGCCGCCGGCCGCCGGCGCATCCTGACCGCCGGCGCGGCGGGGGTGCTGTCCGTGGCGGCACCGTCGATCGTGCGCGCGCAGTCCGACTGGCCCAGCAAGCCGGTGCGGATGGTGGTGCCGTTCCCGGCCGGCGGCGGTGCCGACCTGGGCGCCCGCACCGTGGCCACGCATCTGGGTGCCGTCTTCGGCAAGCCGGTGGTGGTGGAGAACCGCGCCGGCGCCGATGGCGCGGTCGCCGCGCTGGAGGTGCAGAAATCGGCCCCGGACGGGCACACGATCTACTTCGGCACGGCCACGTCGATGACCTACGTGCCGAACCTCAAGCGCAACCCGCCGTACGACCCGATCGCCGACTTCACGCCGATCTCGGGCTTCTGCATCTTCACGTTCTACCTGATGGTGGCGCCCACGATCCCGGCCCGCACGGCGGCGGAGTTCGTCGCGCACGTCAAGGCGAACCCGGGCAAGCTGTCGTACGCGACCGGCAACAGCACGGGCATCCTCGCGTTCGGCCAGCTGCTGCAGAGCAACGGGCTGGACATGGTGCACGTGCCGTACAAGGGCGAGGCACAGGCGTCGATCGACCTGATCGGCGGGCGCATCCAGGCCATGTTCGCCACGCCGGCGATCATGCCGCAGCTGCTGAAGGCCGACTTCAAGCCGGTGGCCGTGCTGCTGCCCACCCGTACCAAGACGATGCCCGAGGTGCCCACCATGGTCGAGGCCGGTCTGCCGCTGGTCAACATCCTGCCCTGGGGCGGCCTGTTCGGGCCGGCGAAGCTGCCGCGCGACCTGACCGAGCGCATCTCGCGCGACTTCGGCGGCGTGATGCGGCGCCAGGACGTGATCGAGCAGTACGAGAAGCTGGGCCTGTTCCCGTCCCCGTCGTCGCCGCAGGCGATGGCCGACCTGCTCAAGGAGCAGCTCGCCGTGTGGGGCAGGACGATGCGCGCGCTGAACATCCCGCTCGAGTGATCCCGGCACCCGGGCGTGCCCGGGTGCGCACGCGGCCCGCTGCCCGGTGACCCCCTGCCCGGTGACGGCGGGGCATCGGGCGGTCAGATCAGCACGGTCGCGTCGATCGCGCCCCCGGCGAGGTCGAACGCGGCCCGTCCTTCATCGGTGCCGGAGATCAGGTAGTGCGCGAGCGCGCCGTTGCTGCGGCTGCCGAGGAAGTCGGCGAGGGGTCCGTCGACGTAGGCCGCGACGTCCGGGTTCTGCGCGAGATAGCGTGCGCCGTCGAAGGACTCGAACCGCGGCGCCGCGCTGCGGCCCTCCCACACGCCGTACAGGTTGTAGTGCAGGAAGAGGGTGGCGTCGTCCAGCGCGAGCGCGCGCAGGTCGTCCCAGCGGTTGCGGTAGTGGGCGGCGTCGAACCAGGCATTCGGCGCATGACCCTCGGCGGCGCCCGTCTCC
>JAKOZZ010000089.1 GCA_029779755.1 Pseudomonadota bacterium | reverse complement strand
CGGCCAGGCGGACCGCGCGGCGCGGCTGGTGGGGCCCGAAGCCGTGATCGCGGCGGCGCCCGCGCTGATCCTCGCGTTCGAGCCCGCCGTCGACGAGCAGCCGTGGCGCGACCTCGGTGTGCTCGCGCCGCGCGGCCCCATCGTGTTCGAGCGGATCCCGCGCGCGCTGCAGCGCGCGTCGCACCGGATCGTCGATGCGGTCGCGACCCTGTGCGCCACGATCGATCGCCACCGGCCCGTCTGAAGCGGTGTACGTGTACGTCTAGGTGTGCTTGTCCTTGTACTTGTACGTGTGCTTTGCGGGTGCTTGTGTGCAAGAACTCGCGCACCCGCGCACGCCGCGATGGCCCGGCACGCCGGCGACCGGGACCCTGCGATAAGATTCCACGATTCGGGATCCGGTGCGTACCGGTCCTGCGTTCCTCTCGGGAGAGTACGGGATGCCTGTCGTCGCAGTGGTGAATCCGAAAGGCGGTGTCGGCAAGACGACGCTCGCCACGAACCTCGCCGGCTACTTCGCCACGAACCGCCACGCGACGATGCTGGGCGATTTCGACCGCCAGCAGTCCGCGCGTCACTGGCTCGGCCTGCGTCCGGCGGGCGTCGCCCCGATCCTCACCTGGGAGACGCGCGACGAGATCCAGCGTCCGCCGAAAGGGGTGACGCACGTCGTCCTCGACACCCCGGCGCAGATCGCCGGCAAGCGGATCGCCGACGTGGTGCGCGTGGCCGACCGCATCGTCGTGCCGCTGCAGCCGTCGATGTTCGACGTGCTCGCCACGCAGCAGTTCCTCGATGAACTGCGCACGGTGTTCCGCGGCAGCCGCAAGCGCTTCGAGGACACGGTGGCGGTCGTCGGGATGCGGCTCGATCCGCGCACCAAGGCGGCCGAGCAGCTCGGGCGCTTCGTGCAGCAGCTCGGCATCCCGGTGGCAGGCTACCTGCGCGACACGCAGAACTACGTGCACCTCGCCGCGCACGGGTTGAGCGTCTTCGACCTGTCGTCGTCCCGCGTCGACAAGGATCGCGAGACCTGGGAACCGCTGCTGCGCTGGGTGCTTCGCTGAGCGCGATCGACCCGATCGACCCGGCCCGCGACGACGCGGCGCTCGACGCCGCGGTGCGTGCGCTGCGCGTGCCGTCCGGCGGGCACCTGGTCGTGCGGTGCGTGCACACCGACGTGCTCGACCTCGCGTTCGAGCGCGGCACGCTGCAGCCGATCACGTCCGGCGAGGACGCCGGTGCGATGGTCGTGGCCTCGCTGCCAGGTGGCATGGGATACGCGGCGAGTGCGGGCCTGTCGGCGCCCGCGCTCGCCGATGCGGCGGCGCGCGCACTCGAGTGGGCGCGACTGTCGGTACGTCTGGGTCTGTTCCAGGACGTCGACCTGCCACTGCCCGCCGTGCGGGGCCTGAACCGCAGCGCGCATGCGCGCGCGCCGCTGCCCGAGCTCGAGGGGCTGATCGCTCTGCTCGACGCCGAGTCTCAGGCGATGGCGGCCGCCGGCGCCCGCATCGTGCACTGGGCGGCGAGCGCACGCGCCACGCGCACGCGGCATCGGCTGTATCTCGACGGCGACTGCGTCGGCGAGCAGGCGTTCTCGTTCGTCGAGCCGAGTCTCGAGGCGACGGCGGCCGACGCCGGCCGCGCGCAGACGCGTTCGCTGGCCGGCCAGTACAACGGCTTCTGCCGACAGGGCGGGTTCGAGGTGATCGCGCAGTCCGGGCTCGTGGGCGGCGGTGCGCGCGTGGCCGACGAGGCCCTGCAGCTGCTGTCGGCGCCGAACTGTCCGGAGGGCCGCATGTCGGTGCTGCTGATGCCCGACCAGATGATGCTGCAGATCCACGAGTCGATCGGCCATCCGCTCGAGCTCGACCGCATCCTGGGCGACGAGCGCAATTTCGCCGGCACGAGCTTCGTCGACCTGTCGATGTTCGGCACGCACCGCTACGGATCGGAGCTGCTCGACGTGAGCTTCGATCCCGGCGATCCGACGCAGCTGGCGAGCTACGACCTCGACGACGAGGGCACGCCCGCGCGCAAGACCATGCTCATCGAGCGCGGCATCCTGAAGCGCCCGATCGGGGGCCGACTGTCGTGCGCCCGCGCCCGCGCGCTGGGCCATGCGCTCGAACCGGTCGCGGCCGCGCGGGCCTGCGGCTGGCACCGCCCGGTGATCGATCGCATGGCGAACCTGAACATCGAGCCCGGTGACGCGCCGCTCGCGCGGATGATCGCGGGGATCGAGCACGGCGTGCTGATGCGCACCAACGTGTCGTGGTCGATCGACGACTCGCGCAACAAGTTCCAGTTCGGCTGCGAGTGGGGGCAGCTGATCCGGGACGGCACGCTCGGCCCCGTGGTGCGCAATCCCAACTACCGGGGCGTGTCGGCGTCGTTCTGGCGT
>JAKOZZ010000044.1 GCA_029779755.1 Pseudomonadota bacterium | reverse complement strand
TACTACCTGCAGAACGTGCTGCGGCTGTCGGCGATCCTGCGCCAGACGGGCCTGAACGTGCGCCTGGGCACGCTCAACCCCGAGATCACCGCGCCGACGAAGCTCGAGCTGCCCGACGGCCAGACGCTGACGCTCGAGCCGCTGGTGCGCTCCGGCAAGCGCGTGGGGCTGGCCGATTTCGACCCCTGCTCGATCCTGCTGAACAACGACCTGTCGTCGGGGCTGCCGGGCATCCTGGCCGACCTGCACGAGCAGGTGCTGCTGCCGCCGCTGCACGCCGGCTGGGCGGTGCGCCGCAAGTCGCAGCACTTCGCCGCCTACAAGGACGTCGCGAAGAAGTTCGCGAAGATGCTCGACATCGATCCCTGGCTGATCGACCCGTACTTCGCCACCTGCGGGCAGATCGACTTCCAGGAGCGCACCGGCGAGGACTGCCTGGCGTCCAACGTCGACGCGCTGCTGCGCCAGATGCGCTCCAAGTACCGCGAGTACGGCATCGAGGAGACGCCGTTCGTCATCGTCAAGGCCGACGCCGGCACCTACGGCATGGGTGTGATGTCGGTGAAGGACGCGGCCGAGGTGCGCAACCTCAACCGCAAGCAGCGCAACAAGATGGCGGTCGTGAAGGAGGGGCTCGAGGTCACCGACGTGATCCTCCAGGAGGGCGTGCCGACGGTCGAAACCGTGAACGACGGCGCGGCCGAGCCGGTGGTCTACATGATCGACCGCTACGTGGTCGGCGGGTTCTACCGTGCGCACGCCGAGCGTGGCCGCGACCAGAACCTGAATGCGCCAGGCATGCAGTTCGTGCCGCTGCCGTTCGCGACCAGCTGCAACCTGCCCGACTGCACCGCGTCGCCGGAGGCCGCCGCCAACCGGTTCTATGCCTACGGCGTGGTCGCCCGCCTGGCGCTGCTGGCGGCGTCGGTCGAGCTCGAGCGCACCGATCCCGACCAGTCGCGTTACGGCTGAACCGTCCCTTCCAACGCCCCGCCCGGAGTTCCAGATGCGCGTGCTGATCATCCTCGACCCCTTGCCCGAACTGAAGACCTACAAGGATTCGAGCTACGCGATGATGGTCGAGATGGCCGCGCGCGGGCACCGGCTGTACATGTGCGAGCAGCGCGAGCTCGCCCTCGAGGGCGGTGCCGCGGTCGCGTGCACGCGCAGTCTCGAGCTGCTCGACACCACCGGCACGCAGGACGACTGGTACCGGCTGGGCGAGGCGTCGGTGCAGCCGCTCACCGCCTTCGATGCGGTGCTGATGCGCAAGGACCCGCCCTTCGACATGGAGTACGTGTACTCCACCTACCTGCTCGAGGTGGCGAGCCGGGCCGGCGCGCGTGTGTTCAACGACCCGCGCGCCGTGCGCAACCACAACGAGAAGCTGTCGATCGCCGAGTTTCCGCAGTTCACGGCGCCCACCATCGTCACGCGCGATCCGGCGCGGCTGCGCAGCTTCGTCGAGGAGCGCGGCGAGGCGGTGTTCAAGCTGCTCGACGGCATGGGCGGCGCGTCGATCTTCCGCGCGCGGCAGGGCGATCCCAACCTGTCGGTGATCATCGAGACGATGTGCCAGTTCGGCGCGCGCACGGTGATGGCGCAGGCCTACCTGCCGCAGATCGTCGACGGCGACAAGCGCGTGCTGCTGATCGGCGGTGCGCCCGTGCCCTATGCGCTGGCACGCATCCCGAAGGCCGGCGAAGCGCGCGGCAACCTGGCTGCCGGCGGCACCGGCCGAGCCCAGCCGCTGTCGGCGCGCGACCGCGAGATCGCCGAGACCCTGGCGCCGATCCTGGCGGCGCGTGGCCTGCTGCTGGTCGGGCTCGACGTGATCGGCGACTGCCTGACCGAGATCAACGTCACCAGCCCTACCTGCTTCCAGGAGATCATGCAGCAGACCGGCTGCCCGGTCGCGGGGCTGTTCGTCGACGCCCTCGAGCGCGCCGTCGGCGGCTGAATCTGGCCGCTGAAGCCGGCCGCTGACCCGGGCGGCTGCTCCGGACACCGTCGCCGGCCCCCCGCGGTGTCGCGTCCGATGTGAACCGCGACGCGCGGCGCAGGGCGCGTGGGCAGCGTGCCTTATCATTGCGCGCCATGATCGGAATCCTCGTCGTGTCGCACGAGCCCCTCGGAACCGCGCTGATCCACTGCACGCGCCACATCTTCGGACGCATGCCCGCACAGCTCGCGGCGCTCGACGTGATCCCCGACGAGGATCCCGAGGCCGCGCTGTCGGCGGCGCGCGAGCTGATCGTGCGCATCAACGACGGCAGCGGGGTGCTCGTGCTGACCGACATCTTTGGTGCGACACCGTCGCGCATCGCGATGCGGCTGGCCGAGCCGCACCGCATCGCGGTGATCGCGGGCGTGAACCTGCCGCTGCTGGTGAAGGCGCTGAACAACCGGCGCGGTCCGCTGGACGAGATCGCGCAGCTGGTCATCGGCAGCGCGAAGAACGCGATCCTCGAGATCGAGGCCGAACGCAACTCCGGAGACCAAAGTGCAGCGCGTTGAGGCAACCGTCGTCAACAAGCTCGGCGTGCATGCCCGCCCGTCGGCGAAGATCACCCAGCTCGCGTCCAGGTTCAAGTGCGAGGTCTGGATGACCAAGGGCACCCGCCGCATCAACGCCAAGAGCATCATGGGCGTGATGATGCTGGCCGCTGCCAGGGGCAGTACGATCGTGATCGAGGCCGACGGGCCCGACGAGAACGAGGCCGCGGCGGCGCTGCAGGAACTGATCGCGAGCGGCTTCGGCGAAGAGATCTGATCCGCGCGCCTGCGGGCGGGGGGATCCCACGGGGGAGGAGGCGGGCATGTTCAGCCTGCACGGGACGGCGATCGGCGGCGGCATCGTGATCGGCAGGGCGCGCGTGCTCGAGTCGCGCCGCTTCGACGTCGCGCGCTATCACGTGCAGCCCGAGCGTCAGCCCGGCGAGGTCGCGCGCCTCGAGGCCGCGCTGCGCGACGTCAAGGGCGAGCTGGGCACGCTTGCCGAGCACCTGCCCGACGACGCGCCGCACGAGGCGCGTGCGCTGCTCGAGGTGCACGCGATGATCCTCGACGACCCCCTGCTGGTCGACGCCGCGCGCAGCCAGATCCTCGACCACGGCTGGAACGCCGAGTGGGCGCTGGCGTCGCAGGCCGATGCGCTGGCGCACCAGTTCGAGGAGCTGGACGACATCTACCTGCGCGAGCGGGGGCGCGATGTGCAGCAGGTGGCCGATCGCGTGCTGAAGTCGCTGTCGGGCTCCGGCGGATGGCCGCTCGCGCGCGGCGAGCCGGCCATCTTCGTGGCGGCCGACATCGCCCCCGGCGACATGCTGGCGCTGAAGAGCGCGCTCGGCTTCGCGATCGATCTGGGCGGCACCACCTCGCACACCGCGATCCTCGCGCGCAGCATGAACGTGCCCGCGGTGGTGGGCCTGGCCTGCGGCAGCGAGCTGATCCGCGACGACGAGTGGATCATCCTCGACGGCGACAACGGCGTGCTGATCGTCGCGCCCGACGAGGCCATCCTCGCCGAGTACCGCAACCGCCAGGCCGCGATGCGGCTGGAGCGCGAGAAGCTCAAGCGCCTGATCCACGTGCCCGCGACCACGCTCGACGGCGTGTCGATCCAGCTGCACGCCAACATCGAGCTGCCCGAGGAAGCCGAGCAGGCACGCGAGGCGGGCGCCGCCGGCGTCGGACTGTTCCGCTCCGAGTTCCTGTTCATGGGCCGGCGCGACCTGCCGTCCGAGGACGAGCAGTTCGAGGCGTACCGCCTGGCGCTGAAGGGCATGGGCGGCGCGCCCGTCACGATCCGCACGCTCGACATCGGCGCCGACAAGGCGCTCGACCCGAGCGTGGCGCCCACCGCCGCCAATCCGGCGCTCGGCCAGCGCGCGATCCGCTACTGCCTGGCCGAGCCCGAGATGTTCCTGGTGCAGCTGCGGGCGATCCTGCGCGCGTCGGGCTGCGGCCCGGTGCGCCTGCTGATCCCGATGCTCGCCCATTCGCACGAGATCGACCAGACCCTGCGGCTGATCGAACAGGCGCGCGCGCAGGTGCAGGCGCGCGGCCAGCCCTTCGATCCCGCGATGCCGGTGGGCGGCATGATCGAAGTGCCGGCCGCGGCGCTGTCGGTGAACCTGTTCGTGCGCCGGCTCGACTTCCTGTCGATCGGCACCAACGACCTGATCCAGTACACGCTGGCGATCGACCGGACCGATCACACCGTGGCCGCCCTGTACGACCCGTTCCACCCGGCCGTTCTGCGTCTGATCTCGATGACCATCCGGGCCGGCCGCCGGGCCGGCAAGCCGGTGGCCGTCTGCGGCGAGCTGGCCGGCGACCCGATGGCCACGCGCCTGCTGCTGGGCATGGGCCTGTCGGAGTTCTCCATGCATCCGGCCAGCCTGCTGCTGGTCAAGCGCGAGATCCTGCTGTCCGACGTCGGGCAGCTGTCGCACAAGGTGTCCCGCCTGCTCAACACCGACGACCCCGTGCGCGTGCAGGCCGGGCTGGCGCGGCTGCGCCTCGACCCGCATCGCCCGGCGTGAGCGTTCGGGCGGGCGCGCCGCCCGCGGCGCGTGCCCGGCGGGACGCGGCCGGAGAGGCGCGCAGGATGAAACCGCAGCCGTCCGGCCGGATGCCGGGTGCGCCTCTATACTCCCTGCATGGAGGATGCCATGTACGATTACCTGATTTCGAACGCCAAAATTCATGACGGGCTCGGATCCGAGCCCTTCGTCGGCCAGGTCGCGGTCAAGGACGGGCTGATCGCCGCCGTGCGGCCGGCCAGCGCCCCGATCGCCGCCGGCGAGGCCCGTGAGCACGTCGACGCGCAGGGGCTGGCGCTGATGCCCGGCATCATCGACAACCACACCCACTACGACGCGCAGGTCACCTGGGATCCCTATCTCGACCAGTCGGTCGGCATGGGCGTGACCACGGCGATCATCGGCAACTGCGGCTTCACGATCGCGCCCTGCCACCCCAATGCGGCGTCGCGCGACCTGGTCACCAAGAACCTCACCCAGGTCGAAGGCATGTCGCTGGCCAGCCTGCAGGCCGGCATCCGCTGGGACTTCGAATCCTTCGGCGAGTACATGGACCGCATCGAGTCGCGCGGCTGCGCGATGAACCTGGCGGCCTTCGCCGGACACTCGACGCTGCGCACCTACGTGATGGGCTCGGCCGCGTCCGACCGCGCCGCGACGCCGGACGAAGTCGCGCAGATGCAGCGGCTGGTGGGCGAGGCGCTGGACGCCGGCGCGATCGGCCTGGCGTCCACCACCACGCCGGCGCACAGCGCGTACGACGGCCGCCCGATGCCCTCGCGCCTGGCCGACTGGAGCGAGTTCCTGGCGCTGGCGCAGCCGATGCGCGAACGCGACCAGGGCGTGTTCATGATCACGAAGGGGCCGCCCACGCCGGTGTCCATGCTCGAGGAGTTCGCGGCCGCGTCGGGCCGTCCGGTGCTGGTCGCCGCGCTGCTGCATTCGACCATGCAGCCCGACGTCGTGTTCAACGACCTCGACGCGATCGCCGCGGCCAACGCGCGCGGCAACCGCATGCGCGGTGCGGTCGCCGCCACGCCGCTGCAGTTCGACTTCAGCTTCGACGCGCCGTACCCGCTCGAGCCGCTGCCGTCGTGGAAGCCGGTGTTCGGCATCCGCGGCGCGGCACTGATCGAGCGCATGCGCGGGCACGCCCTGCGCGACGCGCTGCGGGCCGACCTGGCGGTGCCGGTGCGCCGGCTCTTCGCAGGCGACTTCCGCATGGTCAACGTGCTGCACACCGTCAAGGATGCCAACCGCCACCTCGAGGACCGCACGATCGCCGACATCGCCGCCGAGCGCGGCGTCGATCCGGTCGACTGCATGTTCGACCTCGCGATCGAGGAGGATCTCGGCACCCTGTTCTCGGTGGTTGCGCTCAACCACGACGAGGCGGCCGTCGCGCGGCTGCTCGCGCACCCGCACAGCCTGCTGTCGCTGTCCGACGCGGGCGCCCACCTGTCCTTCCTCGACGACTCGGGCTTCGGTCTGCACCTGATGGGGCACTGGGTGCGCGACCGCGGCGCGATGACGCTGCCCGAGGCGGTCCGCAGGCTCACCAGCGCCCAGGCCGAGTTCTTCGGCATCCGCAACCGCGGCACCCTGAAGGAAGGCTGGGCGGCCGACCTGCTGCTGTTCGACCCGGCCACGGTCGGCCGTGGCGCACGCGCGCGGGCCAACGACCTGCCGGCCGGGGCGACGCGGGTGGTCACGCGCCCGCGCGGTGTGCACGGCGTATGGGTCAACGGCCGGCGCGTCGCGAACGCCCAGGGCACGACCCACGACGTGCTGCCGGGCACGCTGCTGCGCAAGTGGCACTGACCGTGCCCAGGGGCGCGACGCATGCATCGCGTCCCGCCCCTGCGGCCGGTGCGGTCCATTTGACACCGGATGGCCCGCATCGGTAACGTTGCGGTCTGCGCCGATTTGAAGATCAGCTTGCGGGCGCATAACAAGTACGGCTAAAGCGTCCAGGGTATCGGCCTTCATGGCCTCGCATGCCGGACCGAGCCGCAGCAAGCCGGTCGTGGTTCACCCTAGCGAGGCTGCCTCCTTCCCGTGTCACAGACTGCACCGCATTCCGTCGGCGCCGTGCGCCCGCAGCGCATCCGCTTCGAGGATCCGCTGGCGCTGGCCAGCGGCGCCGAGCTCGCCGGCTACGAGCTGGTCTACGAGACCTACGGCACGCTGAACGCCCGCCGCTCCAACGCCGTGCTGATCTGCCACGCGCTCAACGCGTCGCACCACGTGGCCGGCTGGTATGCCGACCAGCCCGACAACGTCGGGTGGTGGGACAACATGGTCGGCCCGGGCAAGCCGGTCGACACCAACCGCTTCTTCGTCATCGGCGTCAACAACCTCGGCAGCTGCTTCGGTTCCACCGGCCCGATGTCCGAGAATCCGCTCACCGGTCGGCGCTACGGGCCCGATTTCCCGGTCGTCACGGTCGAGGACTGGGTGCATGCGCAGGCGCGCCTGGCCGACGCCCTCGGCATCGAGCGGTTCGCCGCGGTGATGGGCGGCAGCCTCGGCGGCATGCAGGCGCTGGCGTGGAGCATCCTGTATCCGGATCGGGTCGCGCACTGCCTGACGATCGCGTCCACCCCGAAGCTGTCGGCGCAGAACATCGCGTTCAACGAGGTGGCGCGCCGCGCCATCATCACCGACCCCGAGTTCCACGGCGGACGCTTCTACGAGCACGGCGTGGTGCCGCGCCGCGGGCTGCAGGTCGCGCGCATGATCGGGCACATCACGTACCAGTCCGACGACACGATGGCCGAGCGCTTCGGCCGCGCGCTCAAGCGCGGCGACTACGGCTTCTCGTTCGACGTCGAGTTCGAGATCGAGTCGTACCTGCGCTACCAGGCCGAGAAGTTCTCCGCGTACTTCGACGCCAACACCTACCTGCTGATCACGCGCGCGCTCGACTACTTCGACCCGTCGCTGAACTGCGGCGGCGACCTGGCCGCGGCGCTCGCGCCGGCCACCGCCGATTTCTTCGTCGCCTCGTTCACCACCGACTGGCGCTTCTCGCCGCAACGCAGCCGCGAGATCGTGCAGGCGCTGCTGCGCAACCGCTGCGACGTCAGCTACGCCGAGATCGAGGCGCCGCACGGCCACGACGCCTTCCTGCTCGACGACGCGCAATACCACGCCCTGGTGCGCGCCTACTTCGACCGGATCGCGGCGCGGGTCGCCGCGGCCGAAGCGCCCGATGCGGCGTCGGGTGCGTCGGGTGCGTCGGGTGCGGCAGGCGGTGCGGCAGGCGGCACGCCAGGCGCGTCGGACGCACCGGCGGCCGCCTCGACGGCGGGGGCGGCATGAGCGCGGCCGACCGTTCCGTCGCGCGTGCCGATGCGCGCATCGACGCGCCGCATCACCTGCGCCCCGATCTCGCCTGCATCGCCGAATGGGTGCCGCCCGAGTCGCGCGTGCTCGACCTCGGCTGCGGCGACGGCTCGCTGCTCGCGCACCTGCAGACGACGCGGCAGTGCCAGGGCTACGGCGTCGAGATCGACGACGCGGCGGTGCTCTCGTGCATGCGGCGCGGCGTCAACGTGATCCAGCAGAACATCGAGGCCGGACTCGGCATGTTCGGCGCGGGGCAGTTCGACCTGGTCATCCTGTCGATGGCGATCCAGGCCACGCACAAGACCGAGCACGTGCTGCGCGAGATGAGCGAGATCGGGCGCGAAGGCATCGTGTCGTTCCCCAACTTCGGGCACTGGTTCCACGCGTGGTCGATCCTGCGCGGGCGCATGCCGGTCTCGCGCGAGATGCCCTACCAGTGGTACGACACGCCGAACCTGCATCTGTCGACGATCGCCGACTTCGAGGATCTGCTCGCCCGGCTGCGCCTGCGGGTCACCGGACGTGCCTTCCTGGCCGACGGCCGCCGCATCGCCTGGGCGCCCAGCCAGCGCGCCACGCAGGCGATCTACCGCTTCCGCCGGGTCTGAGCGCCCGCACCACCACCGTCCCGTCATGAACACGCACGCAACGACCAGACGACTGGCCTGGGTCCTCTCCGCTGCCGGACTGCTGCCCTTCATCGGGCATGCGCTCTTCGCCTGGGTGGCGCCCGGCTCGGAGGCGGCCGGCCTGATCCGCTCGCAGACGCACTATGCCGCCGCGATCCTGACCTTCGTCGGCGCGCTGCACTGGGGGATGGTGGTCGGCGGGGGCGAGGCCTTCGCCGTCGGCGCGGGCGTGCGCCTGGTGTGGAGCGTGATCCCGGCGATCTACGCATGGGTGATGACGCTGTATCCGCCCGCGGTGGCGTTGCCCGGCGTGTTCTTCGGGCTGCTGGTGGCCCTTGCGGTCGACCTGCTGCTGTATCGCGCGCAGCCGGCGCTGCGCTGGTTCGTGCAGCTGCGGCTGGTGATCAGTCTGGTCGCCGTCGCCTGTGTCGGCGCGAGCTGGGCGGCGCTGTCGGTGCGGCTGGCGCCCTGACCGCCCGACGCCCTGACCGCCCGACGCGTCAGTCCCGTTTCAGCAGGCGCTCGAGCCGCGCGTGCAGCTCGGGCGACGCCAGGCTCTGCGCGTACGCGGCGCGCTGCCCGGGTTCGTCGTCGATGCCTTCGGCCAGTGCGTTGAGGTCGCGCTTCATGCCCGCCACCACCACCGGTGCCGTCTGGGCGATCGCCGACAGGTACTCGCCGACACGCGCCTCGAGGCGGTCGCGCGCGACCCGGTCGGTCAGGAAGCCGATGCGCAGCATCTCGTCGCTGTCGATCGTCATCGCGGTCAGGAACAGCTTCTTGGCCGCGTTCAGCCCCAGGCGGCTGACGTAGCGCCGCAGGCCGCCCGG
The DNA here is from genome assembly GCA_029779755.1 of Pseudomonadota bacterium. Taxonomy (GTDB): domain Bacteria; phylum Pseudomonadota; class Gammaproteobacteria; order Burkholderiales; family Burkholderiaceae_E; genus Quisquiliibacterium. The sequence goes on along the minus strand of JAKOZZ010000044.1, from coordinate 42,951 downwards.
GTAGTAGTGCAGCCCGAAGCGGGCCGCCGGCATGAACATGCGCATGCCGTCGTAGCCGATGCGGAAGTCGCAGCACAGCGCCAGGTCGGTCGCGCCGCCGTACACGCTGCCGTTGAACAGCGCGATCGTGGGGATCGGCAGCTGCTCGAGCGTGTCGAGCATGCGCTCGAACCGGGCGTCGAGCTCCGAGGCGATCGCCTGCAGCGTGTAGCCCGAGCTGAACGTCTTGTCGCCGGTGCCGGTGATCACCAGCGCGCGCACCTGCGGATCGGCCGCCAGGGCCGGCAGCAGCGCGTTGAGCGCGTCGACGTCGGCCGGGTCGAGCCGGTTGTGCTCGGCCGGCCGGTTCAGCGTCAGCCGGACCACGCCGTCGGCGCGCGCGATCAGCGGCGCGCCGGCGTGGGACGCGATCGGACGGGCGTCGGGCTCCGGGCCCGGGCGCGTGGCAGGCGCGTTCAATCGAGCTTCACTCCCGCTTCCTTGACGATCTTCGCGTACTTGGCGATCTCGTCACGCACGAACTTGCCGAACTGCTCGGGCGAGCCGCCGCCGTCCTCGGCGCCGACGCTGTTGAGCTTCTCCTTCACGTCGGGCAGCGTCAGGATGCGCTCGACTTCGCGGTTCAGCCGGGTGACGATCTCGGCCGGCGTGCCGGCGGGCGCCATCAGGCCGTACCAGGTGCTCACGTCGAAGCCGGGGTAGCCCAGCTCGGCGACGGTCGGCAGGTTCGGGTAGGCGGGCGAACGCTTCAGGCGGGTGGTGGCGATCGGCGTGACCTTGCCCGACTTCACGTGCGGCGTGATCGCCGTCATCGTGTCGAAGCTGTAGCCGATCTGGCCGGCGATCAGGTCCGGGATCATCTGGCCGCTGCCCTTGTACGGGATGTGCAGCACGTCGACCTTGGCGGCGAGCTTGAACATCTCGGTGGCCAGGTGCTGCGAGCTGCCGTTGCCGGCCGACCCGAACGTGAGCTTGCCGGGGTTGGCGCGCGCGGCACGCACGATGTCGTCGAGCGTCTTCGCGCCGGTGCCGGCGTTGGCCACCAGCAGGTTGGGGGTCGTGCCGATCAGGATGATCGGTGCGAAGTCGCGCGCCGCGTCATAGGGCATCTTGGACATCGCCGCCGGCGCGATGCCGTGCGAGTTCACGTGGCCGATCATCAGCGTGTAGCCGTCCGGCGCGGCCTTCGCGGTGAGGTCGGCGGCGAGCACGCCGCCCGCGCCCGGGCGGTTCTCGACCACGACCTGCGCGTTCCAGGCTTCGGTGAGCTTCTGGCCGATCAGCCGGGCCATCACGTCGGTGCCGCCGCCGGGGCTGAATCCGACCAGGATGCGGATCGGCTTGCTCGGGTACGACTGGGCCGCGGCGGGGGAAGCGGCGAGTGCCATGGTCGCCGCGAAGGCGATCGACAGAAGGCGCAGCATCGAATGGTCTCCGGATCGTTGTTGGTCTGCGCCCCGGGGTGCGGGGCGGGCCGTCAGTGTAGCCGACGCGCCGCAGGGGGCGCGGCCCGCCGGATCAGCCGTGATCCCCGTTGGGGCCGGCGACGATCGTGCCGCCCAGCCGGCGCAGCACCCGCTCCAGTTCCGGCGCCACGGCCGCGAGCGTCGCGCGCTGCAGCGCCAGCGGACGCGGGCCCGCCGCCACCGGGGGGGCGGCCCGCGAGGCCTGCACCGCCCGCGACACCGGCACCGACGGCCGCGCCGGCACGCCGTGCCAGGTCTGCAGGCGCCGGCCGAGGGCGCGCTCGAGCGCGTCGAGCATGCGGGCCGCGTCCAGCGGCATCTGCTGCGCGGTCAGGCCCTGTGCGGCCACCACCACGATCTCGTCCGGTTGCGAGCGCTCGATCGCCGCCCGCAGCAGCTCGCCGCGCACCACCTCGAAGCTGCATGCCACCCGGGAGCGCTGCGCCGCGCGCTCGAGGGCCTGCCGTGTCTGCTCGGCCTGCCGGCGCAGCGCCGCGACCAGGTCGGCGGACTCGAAGCGCCGCGCGCCCGGCGCCATCAGGCCGATCTCGCGGGTCGGCGGCAGCGCGGCGGCGCGGAACAGGTCGGTGTGCTCGACGAACACGCAGTCGATCGCCTCGCCGAGTTCGCTGGCCAGCTGCACCGCGGCGTCGATCGCCAGCCGGGCGGGGGCGATGCCGGCGATCGCCAGGTGCACGCGCGCGCCAGGGCGGCCGTGGCCATGTGTGTTCACGCGTTCCTCCGGTGCGCACGTATGGCGCGCCCGGCCGGCGGGCGCGGCAGGGCGTCGATCTCGTACTGGACGAGGCGCGCAGCGGCGCGGCCGTTCACGCTGTCGCGCGGAAAGCCGCCGCCCGAGTCCTCGGCGCCCGCGGGCAGCCCGGTCAGCAGCTCGATCGCCTCGTCGACGTGGGTGATGGCGTGGATGTGGAACCGGCCGGCCCGCACCGCCTCGACCACGTCGGGACGCAGCATCAGGTGCTGCCGGTTGGCCTGCGGAATCACCACGCCCTGCGTGCCGGTGAGGCCGCGCGCGCGGCACAGCTCGAAGAAGCCCTCGATCTTGTCGTTGACTCCGCCGATCGCCTGCACCTCGCCGTGCTGGTTCATCGAGCCGGTGATCGCCATGTCCTGCCGGATCGGCACGCCCGACAGCGACGACAGCAGCGCGCACAGCTCGGCGGCCGTCGCGCTGTCGCCGTCGATCGCGCTGTAGGTCTGCTCGAACGCCAGCGTCGCCGACAGCGACAGCCCGCGGCGGCGCCCGAAGCGCGTGGCCAGGAAGGCCGACAGCGTGAGCACGCCCTTGGAGTGGATCGCGCCCGACAGGGCGATCTCGCGGTGGATGTCGACGACGTCGCCCTTGCCGTTGCGCGTGGTGGCGGTGATGCGCTGCGGCAGCGCGAAGGTGGCGCGGCCCAGCGAGTACACCGCCAGGCCGTTGACCTGGCCGGTCTTGGCGCCCGTCGTGTCGATCATGATGAGGTCGCGCAGCACCGCCTGCTGCACGCGCTCTCGCGTCAGCGCGCTGCGCTCGATGCGCTCGTGCGCGGCGCGCTCGACGTCGGCGGCGGTCACGGTGTCGTTGCCGGCCTTCTGCGCCCAGTAGTCGGCCTCCTGCAGCAGCTCCTCGATCTCGCGCACGTTGGCCGACAGCCGCGTCGCGTCGCCCGCCATGCGCGCGCACTCCTCGGCGACCGCGCCGACCGCCGCGCGGCCGAAGGGCCGCAGCGCGCGCCGCCGCGCGATCGCCGCCACCAGCCGCGCCAGCGCCTCGGTGGTGTCGTCGGTCCAGGGCACGTCCTCGGCGAACTCGGCCGCCACCTTGAACAGCGCGCCGAAGTCGGGGTCGTAGGCCTCGAGCATCGGGTAGAGCTGCGGCGGTCCGAACAGCACCACCTTCACCCGCAGCGGGATCGGCTGCGGCTCCAGGCTGATCGTCGACACGAGGCTGAACATCTGGCCGAGCGAGTCGATGCGGATCTCGTTGCCGCGCAGCGCGCGCTTCAGGCCCTCCCACGCATAGGGCTGCTGCAGCAGCCGCATCGCGTCGACCAGCAGGTAGCCGCCGTTGGCCCGGTGCAGCGCACCGGCGCGGATCAGCCCGAAGTTCGTGGTCAGCGCGCCGAACTGCGCCAGGTGCTCGACGCGCCCGACCAGGTTCGCGTACGTGGGGTTGTCTTCGAAGATCACCGGCGGAGGGCAGTCGACGCAGTGGCCGACCAGCAGGTTCACCTGGTAGCGGGCGAAGTCGGGCTCGGCCTTGACCAGCATGCCTGCCACCTCGACCGGCTGCTGCTGTTCGGCCGTGCGGCGGAAGTCGTCGACGTGCGCGATCACGTCGGCACGCGCCGCATCCAGGTGGGCCGCCACCGCGGGCAGGTCTTCGTAGCGGGCGCGCAGCTCGGCGGTGATGCGGCCGACCGCGTACTCGACCACTTCGGCGTTCAGCGCCTTCAGGCTCTCGGCGCGCTCGCGCCGCCACACCAGCACCTGTCGCACGACGCCTTCGAGCTCGGTCTCGTAATGGCGCATGCGCTCGGCGAGCTCGTGCTGACGCTCGGACGGCAGCTTGCCGAACTCCTCGGGCGTCATCACCTCGTGCCCGGACAGCGGCGCGAACGAGAAGCCGGTGGGCGTGCGCAGCAGCGCGATCCCTTCGGCCGACGCGCGGGTGCCGATGTCCTCGAAGCTGTGCTGCTGCCGCTCGTTGAACTCGGCGTCGATGCGGCCGAGACGGTCGCGGTATTCGTCGGTGTCGAACGCGGCGGGAATCGCGTCGCGCAGCTCGTCGATCCACTGCGCGACGTCGCGCCGCAGCGCCTCGCCGCGGCCGGCCGGCAGTCCGATCGCCACCGGGCGCTGGTGATCGGCGAAGTTGTTCACGTAGCACCAGTCCTGGGGGGCCGCGCCGATCGGCGGCGCGTGTTCCAGCAGATGCTCGACCAGGGTGCGCCGGCCGACGCCGGGCGAGCCGATCACGAACAGGTTGTAGCCCTCCTGCCGGATGCCCACGCCGAACTCGAGCGCACTGCGCGCGCGCTCCTGGCCCAGCAGCTGGTGGCCGTCGACGAGTTCCTCGGTGGTGGTGAAGGTCAGGCGTGCGACGTCGCTGCGACGGCGCAGCGCTTCGGGAGGCAGCGGGGCAGGGGTCATGCGGCGGGGGTTCCTGTCGTGGGGGGGAGCGTCGCGACGAACCGGTCGAGACGGTCTGCAAGCGGATGGGGCCCGTCACCGGGCTCCGAGAACGCGTAGCGCGCGCGCACCAGCGGCTTGCCGCCGGACACCAGCCGCCCCAGGTCGATCGGCGTGCCGACGACGACCACGTCGGCCGGCGTGGCGGCGATCGTCTGCGCGAGCAGCGCGAGATCTTCGGGCGCGTAGCCGAGCGCGGGCAGCACCGGGCCGAGGTGCGGATGGCGCGCGAGCACGGCGGCCAGTGCCGGCGGGGCGTACGGGCGCGGGTCGACCAGTTCGGCCGCACCGGCCGCGCGCGCGGCCAGCGTGCCGGCGCCGAAGGCCATGCCGCCGTGCGTGGTCGTGGGGCCGTCCTCGATGACCAGCACGCGGCGACCGCGCACGGCGTCGGGGTCGTCGAGGGTGATCGGCGAGTGCCCGGGCACGATCGGCGCGGTCGGATTCACCATGCGCGCGACCGCCTCGGCGCGCGCGACCGCGTCGGGCGTCGCGGTGTCGGCCTTGGCCACGACGACCAGGTCGGCGCTGCGCAGCACCGCCTCGCCCGGATACCAGCCGCGCCCGTGCTCCGGTCGCCACGCGTCGACGACGACGACGTGCAGGTCGGGCCGCACGAACGGGAAGTCGTTGTTGCCGCCGTCCCAGACGATCACGTCGGCCTCGCGCTCGGCGGCCGCCAGCACCTGCGCATAGTCGACGCCCGCGAACACGAGGTTGCCGGCGGCGATGTGCGGCTCGTATTCCTCGCGCTCCTCGGCCGTGCACTGCGCGGCGTCGAGATCCCCGACGCCAGCGAAGCGCTGCACGCGCTGGCGCTCGAGGTCGCCGTAGGGCATCGGGTGGCGCATCACCGCCACGCGCAGGCCGCGTGCGCGCAGCCGCGTCCCGATCCAGCGCGACAGCGCCGACTTGCCGCAGCCGGTGCGCACCGCCGACACCGCGATCACCGGCCGGCGCGACCGCAGCATCGTGCGCGCCGGGCCCGGCAGCTCGAAGCCGGCGCCCAGCGCCAGGCAGCGCTGCGCCAGGGCCATCACGGCGGCGTCGGACACGTCGCTGTACGCGAACACCACGCGGTCGACCGCGTGTGTGCGGATCAGGTCCTCGAGCCGGCCCTCGGGCACGATCGGGATGCCCCGCGGATAGCGCGGGCCGGCCAGCGCCGCCGGATAGCGGCGGTCGTCGATGTGCGGGATCTGCGCGGCGGTGAACGCCACCACCTCGACCGACGGGTCGTCGCGGTACAGCAGGTTGAAGTCGTGGAAGTCGCGTCCGGCGGCACCGAGGATCAGCACGCGCACGACCCCGTCTTCGAGGCTCGGTCGATCGGGCATCATGCGGGGATTGTATGCAGCTTCGCGGCGGGGTCCAGCGAATCCCGGCGCGCGCGGCCCGGGTGAGAGCGCGTCCCGGCGCGATCGGGTCGGGGTCCGATCGCGTCCCGGGATCAGTGCGGCCCGCCGCGCCCGTCGCCGCGCCGGTCGGCCGGATGCCGCGCCCGCGCCGCGTCGCGGATCTCGCGGCGCAGGATCTTGCCGTAGTGGTTCTTCGGCAGCGCCTCGACGATGTCGACCGAACGCGGGCGCCGGTCGGTGGGCAGGCGCTCGTGCGCCCAGCCGAGGAAGGTGTCGGGGGCGAGCGCGACGCCCGGCCGCGGCACCACCACCGCATGGATCGTCTCGCCCCACAGCGCGCTCTCGAGGCCGACCACGCAGGCCTCGAGCACGCCCTCGTGCCGATAGAGCACCTCCTCGACCTGGCGCGGATAGACGTTGTTGCCGCCGGTGATGATCATGTCCTTCTTGCGGTCGGTGATGTAGACGAAGCCCTGCGCGTCCATCTCGCCGACGTCGCCCGTGCGCTGCCACTGACCGTGCCGGATCTCGGCCGTGGCCTCCGGGTTCTTGTGATATTCGCGCATCACGTGCTCGCCGGCGGTCACGATCTCGCCCGTCTCGCCCGGCGCGAGCAGCCGGCCGTCGTCGTCCATGATGCCCACCTGCGCGAAGCTCACCGCGCGGCCGGCCGAGTGCAGGATGCGCGTGTCGCCCGACAGCGCCGTCACGTGCTCCTCGGGCTGCAGCGCCGTGAACAGGATCGGCGCCTCCCACTGGCCGTAGCCCTGCACCAGCACCGGCCCGAGCGCAGCCAGTGCGTCCTCGAGCCGATCGACCGGGAACGACGCACCGCCGTACATCAGCCCCTTGAGCCGCAGCTTCTCGGCGGCCAGGCCGAGGTCGCCCTGCAGCAGCAGCTGGATCATCGTGGGCGCCATGAACGACGACGTGATCCCGCCCTCGAGCAGCAGCCGCGCCACCTCGGCCGGGTCGAAGTGATCGACGATGCGCAGCCGCGCGCCGCGCGCCAGGTGCGGATAGACCAGTCCGCCGGTGGCGTGCGAGATCGGCGCGCACAGCAGCGCCACGTCGTCGCGTGCGATGCGCGGCAGTGCGTCGACCATGAAGTTGGTGACGACCTGGGTCCAGTTGCGCTGGGTCAGCACCACGCCCTTCGAGCGGCCGGTGGTGCCCGAGGTGAAGTAGATCGAGTGCACGTCGGTCGGCAGCGGATGCGCGGCGGGCGGGCGGTCGGCCGCGCGGGCGAGCAGGTCCTCGTAGGACTGCGCCCATCCGGGCGCCCAGCCGACGCAGATCCAGTGCCGCACCGACGGCAGCTGCGCGCGCAGTCGGTCGACGTGCTCGGTGAACGCCTCCTGGAACACGAACACCGCGGCGTCGACCAGTTGCGTGCAGTACGCATGGTCCTCGGCCGGCGCGCGGGCGTTCAGCATCGAGCGTGCGAAGCCGAAGCGCGCGCTCGTCAGCTCGTACTCGACCAGCGTGGTCGCGTTGTTCTGCAGCGAGACGAGGTGGTCGCGCTGCGGCACCAGGCCCAGGCCGAGCAGCGCCTGGCCGAACCGGTTGCTGCGCTCGGCGAGCGCGCGATACGTGATCGTGCACCGGCCGTCGTCGAGCGCGACGCGGTCGGCGAAGCGGGCGGCGGCGTTGTCGAAGAGGCGGGACAGGGACATGGCGCTCCGGCGGTGCGACCGGCGCGCCTGCGGGCCCGCCGGCCGGTTGGACAGGCGCGCCCGGCAAGGCCGGGCGCATCGTGGCCGCCCGGCGATCGCGCCGCGGCGTCCGAGCTTACCAGCTGGTCAGCACGGCGCCCTTGAATTCGGTCTTCACGAACTGCCTGACCGCGTCGGAGTGGTAGGCGGCCACCAGCTTCGCGACCCAGGGCTTGTCCTTGTCCTGTTCGCGCACGGCGATCAGGTTCACGTACGGGCTCTTCGCGCTCTCCTGCGCGATCGAGTCCCGGCCCGGCTGCAGCCCGGCCGACAGCGCGAAGTTCGTGTTGACCGCGGCGGCGTCGAGGTCGTCGAGCGCACGCGCGAGCTGGGCGGCGTCCAGCTCGACGAAGCGCAGCTTCTTCGGGTTGGTCGTGACGTCCAGCGGCGTCGCCTTCAGGCCGGCCTCCGGGCGCAGCTTGATCAGGCCTTTCTCCTGCAGCATCAGCAGCACGCGGCCGCCGTTGGTGGGGTCGTTGGGGATGCCGAAGCGTGCGCCCTCCTTCAGCTCGTCCAGGCTCTTCACCTTCTTCGAGTAGATGCCGATCGGGAAGTTCACGGTGTACGACACCGGCACGATCCTGTAGCCGCGATCCTTCACCTGCTGGTCGAGATAGGGCTTGTGCTGGTAGCTGTTCGCGTCCAGGTCTCCGGCGGCGAGCGCGGCGTTCGGCTGCACGTAGTCGCTGAACTCGACGATCTGGATCTTCAGGCCGTCCTTCTCGGCGACCTTCTTCACCTGCTCCATGATCTGGGCGTGCGGGCCGGCGGTGACACCGATCTTGACCGGCTTGTCCTGGGCGGCCGCGGGCAGCGCGAAGACGGCGCCCAGCGCGAGGGCGGCGGCGGAGTGCAGCAGGGTGCGTTTCAGCATGGCGGAGGTTCCTTGTTCGAGTGAGGGGAGTCGGTTGCCGGCGGGTGCCGGCGTCATTTGTGGCTGAGCCTGCGCACGAGCCAGTCGCCCAGGCTCTGCACGGCCTGCACGAAGACGATCAGCACCAGCACCACGGCGATCATCACCTCGGGCAGGAAGCGCTGATAGCCGTAGCGGATGCCCAGGTCGCCGAGGCCGCCGCCGCCGATCGCGCCGGCCATCGCCGAGTAGCCGGTCAGGCTCACCAGCGTGATCGTCAGCCCGGCGACGATGCCGGGCACGGCTTCGGGCAGCAGCACCTTGAACACGATCTGCGGCGTGGTGGCGCCCATCGCCTGCGCGGCCTCGATCAGGCCGGCGTCGACCTCGCGCAGCGACGTCTCGACCAGCCGCGCGATGAACGGCGCAGCCGCGATCGTCAGCGGCACGACGGCCGCCGCGGTGCCGATCGACGAGCCGGTGATCATGCGCGTGAACGGGATGATCGCCACCAGCAGGATGATGAACGGGGTCGAGCGCACCGCATTGACGAGCAGCCCGGCGATCCGGTTGAACGCGAGGCTCTCGAGCACGCCGCCGCGGTCGGTCAGCCGCAGCAGCACGCCGAGCGGGATGCCGATCAGCGCGGCGACGACGCCCGAGATGCCGACCATGACCAGCGTCTCCCAGAAGGAGGTCACGAACAGGTCGATCAGCGCCGGCGGGAACAGTTCGGCGAGGCGGTCAAGCATGGACCACCTCCTGCACCGTGATGCCCGCGGTGTTCAGGTGCGCGATCGCGGCATCGAGGTCGGCATCGCCGCCCGTCGCGACGACCGCGAGGTTGCCGAACGGATGGCCCTGCACCTCGTCGATCTGTCCGTGCACGACGTTCAGGTCCAGCGTGAAGCGGCGCGCGACGTCCGACAGCAGCGGCCGGTCGGCCGCGGCGCCCGAGAACGTGAGGCGCAGCAGGCGCGCCGGCGCATGGCCGGCGGCCCCGAGCAGCGCGCGCGTGCGTTCGATCACGTTGGCCGGCAGCGCCTGCGGCACGACCTCGTCGAGCAGGCTGCGCGTGACTTCGTGGCGCGGGTCGCTGAACACCTGCAGCGTGTCGCCTTCCTCGACGATGCGGCCGCCCTCCATCACGGCGAGCCGGTGCGCGATCTGCTTGATCACCTGCATCTGGTGCGTGATCAGCACGATCGTCAGCCCGAGCTCGCGGTTGATCCGCTGCAGCAGCGCCAGGATCGCGCGGGTGGTCTCGGGGTCGAGCGCCGAGGTGGCCTCGTCCGACAGCAGCACCTTGGGCCGGCTGGCCAGCGCACGCGCGATGCCCACCCGCTGCTTCTGCCCGCCGCTGATCTGCGACGGGTACCGGTCGGCGAGCGTGTCCAGGCCGACCAGCGCCAGCAGCGGCGACACGCGCTCGCGGATCTGAGCGCGCGACAGGCCCGCCAGCTCCAGCGGGAGCGCGACGTTGTCGAACACGGTGCGCGACGACAGCAGGTTGAAGTGCTGGAAGATCATGCCGATCTCGCGGCGCGCCGCGCGCAGGCCGGCGGCATCGAGTGCGGTCAGCACCTGGCCGGCGACCGTCACCGTGCCCTGCGACGGACGGTTCAGCAGGTTGATCGTGCGCACCAGCGAGCTCTTGCCGGCGCCGCTGCGGCCGATGATGCCGAAGATCTCGCCGGCGCGGATGTGCAGGTCGACGCCGCGCAGCGCGTGCACGGGGCCCTGCGGACCCGGATAGGTCTGGTGGATGTGTTCGAGGCGGATCACGGGAAAGCGCCGCCACCGGGCGATCGGTGGGGCGATCGACGCGCCGGCGTGCGGCTGTTCGGAGGACGCAACGCATGCGGGAATGGGATTGTCGCCGCAATGGCGCCGCCGCGCAGCCACATGCGCGGCCGTTATAAGTTCGTGCCGGGGCGACGGGCACATCCGGTAAGCTAGCCGCCTTCCTTCATCCCCCTTCTGACCTCCCCATCCGATGGCCCAATACGTATTCACGATGAACCGCGTCGGCAAGGTCGTGCCGCCGAAGCGTCAGATCCTCAAGGACATCTCGCTGTCGTTCTTTCCGGGCGCCAAGATCGGCGTGCTCGGGCTCAACGGCTCCGGCAAGTCCACCCTGCTGAAGATCATGGCCGGCGAGGACCGCGACATCGAGGGCGAGGCCACGCCCATGCCCAACCTGAAGATCGGCTTCCTGCCCCAGGAGCCGCGCCTCGACCCCGCGCACACGGTGCGCCAGGCGGTCGAGGAAGGCATGGGCGAGGTGATGCAGGCGCAGGCGAAGCTCGACGAGATCTACGCCGCCTACGCCGAGCCCGACGCCGACTTCGACAAGCTCGCCGCCGAGCAGGCCAAGTACGAGGCGATCATCGCCGCCGGCGCCGGCGACAACGTCGAGCACCAGCTCGAGATCGCGGCCGACGCGCTGCGCCTGCCGCCCTGGGACGCGGTGGTCGGCAACCTGTCGGGCGGCGAGAAGCGCCGCGTCGCGCTGTGCCGCCTGCTGCTGTCCAAGCCCGACATGCTGCTGCTCGACGAGCCCACCAACCACCTCGACGCCGAAAGCGTCGACTGGCTCGAGCAGTTCCTGCAGAAGTTCCCGGGCACGGTGGTCGCGGTCACCCACGACCGCTACTTCCTCGACAACGCCGCAGAGTGGATCCTCGAGCTCGACCGCGGCCACGGCATCCCCTGGAAAGGCAACTACAGCTCCTGGCTCGAGCAGAAGGAGGCGCGCCTGAAGCAGGAGGAGTCCAGCGAGTCGGCGCGCCAGAAGACGATCAAGAAGGAGCTCGAGTGGGTGCGCCAGAACCCGAAGGGCCGCCAGGCCAAGTCCAAGGCCCGCCTGGCGCGCTTCGAGGAGCTGAGCTCGCACGAGTACCAGAAGCGCAACGAGACGCAGGAGATCTTCATCCCGGTGGCCGAGCGCCTGGGCGACAGCGTCATCGAGTTCAAGGGCGTGCGCAAGGGCTACGACGACCGCCTGCTGATCGACGATCTCAGCTTCACGATCCCGCCGGGCGCGATCGTCGGCATCATCGGCCCGAACGGCGCCGGCAAGTCGACGCTGTTCCGCATGATCACCGGCCGGGAGTCGCCCGACGGCGGCGAGGTCGTGATCGGTCCCACCGTGAAGATCGCGCACGTTGACCAGGCGCGCGACGCGCTGGAGGACGCCAAGACGGTGTTCGAGGCGGTGTCGGGCGGTGCCGACCTGCTGACGGTCGGCCGCTTCGAGATGTCGTCGCGTGCCTACCTGGGCCGCTTCAACTTCAAGGGCGCCGACCAGCAGAAGATCGTCGGCAACCTGTCGGGCGGCGAGCGCGGCCGGCTGCACCTGGCCAAGACGCTGCTGGCCGGTGGCAACGTGCTGCTGCTCGACGAGCCGTCCAACGACCTCGACGTCGAGACGCTGCGTGCGCTGGAGGATGCCCTGCTCGAGTTCGCCGGCAGCGTGCTGGTGATCTCGCACGACCGCTGGTTCCTCGACCGCATCGCCACCCACATCCTGGCCTGCGAGGGCGACTCGCACTGGACCTTCTTCGACGGCAACTACCAGGAATACGAGGCCGACAAGAAGCGCCGCCTGGGGGAAGAGGGCGCCAAGCCCAAGCGCATCCGGTTCAAGGCGCTGAAGTAGGCACGGCAGCGATCGCGGGGCAAGGTCTGCGGTCGAAGGGGCCGCGACGGGCGCCGGGGTCGCCGGCCGGCCTCAGTTGGTGTCGGCGAGGCCCCGCGCCTTGCCGGCGCGGCGGCCTGACTCCTTGGCCGCGTACATGGCGGCATCGGCGCGCCGCAGCAGCGCCTGCGGTTCGACGCCGTCGTCCGGTGCATGCACGATGCCGATGCTGGCGCCGACCTGCAGCTGCTGGCCGCCGACCAGGATGGGCTCGGACAGGGTGTCGATCAGCTTGTCGGCGACGATCGCGGCGTCGTCCGCGCGCTTCAGGGTGGCCAGCAGCACCACGAACTCGTCGCCGCCGATCCGCGCGACCGTGTCGCTCGAACGCAGCGCGCTGGTGAGCCGGCGTGCCACCTCGCACAGCACCTGGTCTCCTGCGGCGTGGCCCCAGGTGTCGTTGATCGGCTTGAAGCGGTCGAGGTCGATGAACAGCAGGGACAGCGGCAGCCCCTGCCGCATGTTCGTGCGGATCGCCTGACCGAGACGGTCCTCCAGCAGCACCCGGTTCGGCAGCCCGGTCAGGCCGTCGTGATAGGCGAGGTGCATCATCTCGTCGGCCAGGCGCTTGCGCTCGGTGTTGTCCTGCGCGCTGCCGACGAAGCCGGTGATCGTGCCGTCGTCGTCGCGGATCGCCGACACCGTGAGCGCCACCGGCATGCGCACTCCGTCGGGCCGCAGCAGGTGCAGCTCGCAGTGCATGGTGCCGTCGGCCCCCAGGCTGCGCACGAAGTACTCGACGCCCGGCGACACCGGCTGGCCCAGCCGCTCCGACAGCAGGTTGGCGAGTTCGCGCAGTTCGTCGCGGTCGCAGAACCGCCCGATGTCGACCAGGCCGACCATGTCGACCGCCGGCCGCCCGAGCAGCCGCTCGGCGGCCGGGTTCACCGCGCGGATCAGCCCGCTGGCGTCGGTGACGACCAGCGCCAGTGCGGAATGCTCGAACACGGCGGCGCGCAGTGCGTTCGCCTCGTGCAGCGCGCGCCGCGACTGCTCGACCGCTTCCTGGGCGGCGACCGCCTCGGTCATGTCGCGGATCATGCCCACGTACTGGCGGGCGCCGTCGAATTGCATCTCGCTGACGCTCAGCTCGATCGGGAACTCCGTGCCGTCGCCGCGGCGGGCGACCAGCCGGCGCGCCGTGCCGACCACGCCTGCGCCGTGGCCGGCGGCATGCGCACGCAGGTGGCCGTCGTGTGCGCGCGCCTGCACGTGGGGCATCAGCAGCCCGACGTTGGCGCCGACCAGCTCCTCGGCGGACATCGCGAACAGCCGCTGGGTCGCGCGGTTCACGCTCAGGATCGTGCCCGCCGCGTCGATCGTGACGATGCCCTCGACCGCGCTGTCGAACACGGCTTCGAGCCGCGCTGCGCTGGCGCGGGCGTCGGCGCTCATCCGCTGCGCCAGCCGGCGGGTCTCGGCGAAGCGGAACGCGGCACCCCAGGCAAGCCAGGCCAGCAGACCGGTGATCGCGAGGCCGGAGCCGAGGACGACGAGCGGACCGCGGCCGAGCGCGTGCTGCACCGGCGCGCGGACGATCTCGAGGCTCCACCAGCGCCCGGCGACGTCCAGCCGGTGGGCGCGGCGATCCTGGGGGGCCGGGTCGTCGAATGACGCGTCGTCCTGTCCTGCGGCGCGTGCGACGAGCGCCGGTCCCGGCACGGCGGCGAACGGCGGCGCGGCCACGGCGCCGACGTCGGTGACCGAGACGCGGTACGGCTTCGCGATCCCGGTCGGCAGGGCCTCGGCGAGCAGGTCCTGGGTGCCGATCACGCCGCTGACCTGGCCGAGGTAGGCGGCGCGCCGCTGTGCCACCGTGTCGACCGGGGCGCCGTGCCGGTACACCGGCAGCCGCAGGACGACGCCGGTGTGCCCCTGGAGCAGTCCGATCGGTGCGGAGGCCGCGGGCTGCCCGCTGTCGCGTGCACGCTCGAGCACCTCGCGGCGGGTCGGCTCCTCGTAGTTGTCGTGACCGAACGCCTGCTCGTTGCCGCGCATCGGTTCGTTGAACACGACCGCGACGTAGCGCGCGCGCTCGCCCTCCGGGTGGATCGCGAAGTGCGGGTAGCCGCCCGGCTCGAGGCTGGTGTCGGCGCGCACCCCCTGCTCGAACGCGGCGCGCTCGCGCGCGGGCACCATCCGTGCGTACTGCACCGCGCGGATCGAGGGGAAACGCTCTGCGATCCGCATCGCCTGATGGTGCCGGTGGAAGTCGACCCGGGTGACTTCGCCGGAGGTCTTGAACAGCGCCTGGAATCCGGCCAGCACATCCTGCACGTTCTCGATCCGGCTGGCGAGTTCCCCCGCGGTCGTCTGCGCGTACCGGTCGAAGTCGGCGTCGGCCAGCGCCGCCGCCTGCCGGGCCTCGTGCAGCCACGCCCACACCGTCAGTGCGCCGCCGACCGCGAGCACGCCCGTCAGGGCAGCCGCCGGCAGGCGGCGCTCACGGAGGGCGCGCCGGCGGGCGGGGTCGGTCGAACGGGGGCTGTGGCTCATGGAACGCGATGCGACGGGACGAGGTGCCATCCTAACCCGTCGAATCTAGCGCTCCCCGCGGTCCCCCCGCGACCGGTCGAGCCCGGCGGCGCGCATGCGCCGACGAGCGCACGCCGTCGCCGGCGTGCGCGCTACAGGATGCGGCTCTTGCGGTCGCCCCAGTATTTGTCGCGCAGGACCTTCTTGTACAGCTTGCCGGTGGGCAGCCGCGGCAGCTCGTCGGCGAAGTCGATCGAGCGCGGCACCTTCTGCCGGGCCAGGTGGGCGCTGCAGAAGGCGATCAGCTCCTCGGCGAGGGCCGCGTCCGGCGCCGCGCCCGGCATCGGCTGCACCACGGCCTTGACCTCCTCGCCGAGGTCGTCGTTGGGCACGCCGAACACGGCGGCGTCGGCCACCTTCGGGTGCGTGATCAGCAGGTTCTCGCACTCCTGCGGATAGATGTTCACCCCGCCGGAGATGATCATGAACGTGGACCGGTCGGTCAGGTACAGGAAGCCGTCGTCGTCGACGTAGCCGACGTCGCCCACCGTGCTCATCGTGCCGTCGGCCGAGCGGGTCTCGGCGGTCTTGCCGGGGTCGTTGAAGTACTCGAACGGCGTTGCAGTCTTGAACCAGATCTCGCCCGGCGTGCCTTTCGGGCAGGGCTTCATCTCGGCGTCGAGGATGTGCAGGTCGCCCAGCAGCACCCGCCCCACGGTGCCCCGGTGCGCCAGCCATTCCTGGCTGTTGCAGGCGGTGAAGCCCAGGCCTTCGGTGGCGCCGTAGTACTCGTGGATGATGGGGCCCCACCACGCGATCATCTGCTCCTTGACCTGCACCGGGCAGGGCGCGGCCGCGTGGACGGCGATCTCCAGCGACGACAGGTCGTACTTCGTGCGCACCTCGGCCGGCAGCTTCAGCATGCGGCTGAACATCGTCGGCACGAGCTGGGTGTGGGTGACCCGGTGCTTCTCGACCAGCGCCAGGTACTGCTCGGGGTCGAAGTGCTCCATGATCACCACGGTGCCGCCCTTGCGGATCGTCAGCCCCACCGCCGCCTGCGGGGCCGAGTGGTAGAGCGGCGCGGGCGACAGGTAGACCATGTCCTCGCGGTACTGCCACAGCTTCACCAGGAAGTCGAACAGCGGCAGCGGCTGCGACGGCGGGTTCTCGGGCAGCGGGCGCACGATGCCCTTGGGCCGTCCGGTGGTGCCCGACGAATACAGCATCGGGGTGCCCAGGGATTCGTCGGCGATGGGGGTCGACGGAAAAGCGGCCACTGCCGGCCCGTAGGCCCGGCAGCCGCCGTCGTCGGCGGCCGCGTCGACGACCAGGCACAGGCCGACCTTCGGCGCCTGCTTCAGCGCCTCGCGGGCGACCTCCAGACGCGACGCCGACGTGATCAGCACCTTCGATTCGCTGTTGTTCAGGATGTAGGCGAGCTCGTCGGCCTTCAGGTAGGAGTTCACGCAGGTGTAGTACAGCCCGGCCCGCTCGCCGGCGCCACAGGCCTCCAGGTAGCGGTTGTTGTTCTCCATGAAGATCGCGTAGTGGTCGAGACGCTTCAGCCCGTGCGCGCGCAGCAGGTGCGCGAGCCGGTTGGTGCGGGCCTCGAGCTCGGCGTAGGTGACGGACTCGCCGGTGCCGGCCATGATGAACGCCGCGCGCCCGGCGCACTGGACGGCGTACTTGCCTGCGTACATGGTGTCTCCCCGTAGGATGGTCGCGTTTTTGAACGCTGCAACATAGCAAAGGCCGGCGGCGGCGGGCAGCCCGGAGAATCCCGGCGCCGCGGGTCCGCGCGCCGCGGTCCGGCCCCGTGCATCCGGGCGTCGCGCGCGGGTGCGAGGTCCGTGCGAGGGCGGCTGCGAGGGCGGCGACCGCAGTGCGCGTGCGCCGATGGCGCGGTTCTTGCAACCGCCCCGGCATGGAATCCGCCGCCTTCCCTTCCACCGTCGCGCTGCCGACGATCGGGCGCGCGCCCGGCGTGTCGCCCTGGGCGCAGCGCCTGGCCCTGCTGCTCGAGTCGACCGGCGAAGGCATCTTCGGCATCGACACCCGCGGCTGCTGCGTGTTCATCAACCGGGCGGGTGCCGAGATGCTCGGGCATGCCGCACCGGACGTGATCGGGCGCGACATGCATGCGCTGACCCACCACACCCGCCCCGACGGCCAGCCCTATCCCCACGAGGCGTGTCCGATCTTCGCTGCGTTCCGCGAAGGCACGCCCTGCCGGATCGACCGCGAGCTGTTCTGGCGGGCGGACGGCACGTCGTTCCCGGTCGAGTACTCGTCGCATCCCATCGTCGAGGGGGGCGCGGTGCTCGGCGCGGTGGTGACCTTCGTGGACATCACCGCGCGGCGCGCCGCGGACGAGGCCCTGCGGCGGGCGAACGAGGTGCTCGAGCAGCGCGTGGAGGAGCGCACCGCGGCGCTCAGCACGGCGCTGGAGCAGCTGCGCCGGCTGTCGACGCATCTGGAGTCGGTGCGCGAGCACGAGCGCACCCGCATCGCGCGCGAGATCCACGACGAGCTCGGCAGCCTGCTGGTCGCGCTCAAGATGGATCTCGGCTGGCTCGCCAAGCGGCTGGGCGATCGTCCGGAGCTGCTCGCCAAGGGGCGCGCGATGTCGCGTCTGATCGACACGGCGGTGGGCAACGTCGGACGCATCATCACCGACCTGCGGCCGTCGATCCTCGATCACCAGGGCCTGTGGGCGGCGCTCGAGTGGCATGCGCAGGAGTTCGCGCGCACCACCGAGCTGGACTGCCGGCTGCGCTTCGACGTCGACGAGACGCTGCCGGAACCGCCGCAGGCGACCGCGATCGCCGTGTTCCGCATCTTCCAGGAGATGCTCAGCAACGTGGCGCGTCACGCGCGCGCCCGGCGCGTGACGGTCGACGTGGTCGCACGCGACGGCGTGTGGATCGTGCGCGTCGACGACGACGGGGTCGGCGCGTCGGCGGCGGCGATCGACGATGCCCGCTCCTGGGGCGTGCTCGGCATGCGCGAGCGCGCCCGTCAGGTGGGCGGAACGTTGCGGGTGCAGACCGCACCGGGGCAGGGCACGTGCGTGGAGCTGCGGGTCGAGGCACCCGCCGGAGCGACACCGTGATCCGGGTGCTGATCTGCGACGACCACCGGCTGGTGCGCGAAGGCCTCAAGCTGCTGCTCGGAGACGCGGGCGACATCGAGGTGGCCGCCGAAGCCGACGGCGCGGTGGCCGCGCTGGCGCAGATCCGTGCCGCGCACGAACAGGCGCAGCGGGTCGACGTGGTGCTGCTGGACATCGCGATGAACGGCCGCGACGGGCTCGACGTGCTCAAGCAGCTGCGCTCGGAGTTCCCGCTGCTGCCGGTGCTGATGCTGTCGACCTACCCCGAGCGTCAGTACGCGGTGCGCTGCCTGAAGCTGGGCGCCCGCGGCTACCTGACCAAGCACGCCGAGCCGGAGCAGATCGTCGACGCCATCCGCACGGTGGCCGCCGGCCGGGTGCACGTCAGCCCCGATGCCACCGACGCGCTGGTGGCGCGCCTGGTCCACGAGGAGCGGCGCGCGCCGCACGAGACGCTGTCGCAGCGCGAGTTCCAGGTGTTCCGCATGCTGGCCGCCGGCCAGAGCGTCGGTGCGATCGCGCAGGCGCTGTGCCTGAGCTCCAACACGGTCAGCACCTACCGCGCGCGCATCCTCGAGAAGACGGGCGCGCGCAACGACGTCGAGCTCGCGCTGTACGCGGTGCGGCACCAGCAGGTCACGCCGTAGTTGCGGCCGCACGGCAGGGCAGGGCACCGGTGCTGTTCCCGTGCCGCCTCGCCGACGCCGGCCTGCGCGCGGTCGGCGGCCGCTGTAGGGCTGGCCCTACACGCGAATCGTGGCGTGCCCGACGCGGCCTGGCACGGCACTGGCTAAGGAGAGTGTCAGAGGGTGCGCCTGCGCGGCCCCCGCACCGGATGCACCGGGCGGGTGCGGCGCAGCGGACCCGGAGCACCGGGACCGTGCACCCGGTTCGACGACGACTCCAACGAAAGGCCAGGCCATGTCCGACTACTTCGATCCCTTTGATGCAGACCGCCCGCTGACCATGCGCTGCCGCTGCGGCGAACCGGGCTGCACCAGCGACCACGATCGTGCGGCGGCCGTCGACACCCTGAAGGCGCGCAGCCTCGAGGCCGACACCGCCGCCTACATCGACGAATTCGTGCAGGCGTCGATCGTCAAGGCGCTGTTCCCCCAGGACAGCGTGCGGCGCCGCTTCCTGCGCGCGGTCGGGCGTCCGACGGCGATGGCCGCCATCGCCAGCGTGCTGCCGGTCGGCGCGATGCAGGCGATGGCGCAGGACAAGGGCGGTGCGCTCGAGAAGCGCGACCTGAAGATCGGCTTCATCCCGATCACCTGCGCCACGCCGCTGATCATGGCGCACCCGCTCGGCTTCTACAGCAAGCAGGGGCTGAACGTCGAGGTGGTGAAGACCGCGGGCTGGGCGCTGATCCGCGACAAGATGCTCAACAGGGAATACGACGCCACCCACTTCCTGTCGCCGATGCCGCTGGCCATCTCGATGGGCATCGGCTCCAACCAGGTGCCGATGAGCGTCGCCACGATCCAGAACACCAACGGACAGGCGATCACGCTGCACGTCAAGCACAAGGACAAGCGCGATCCGAAGCAGTGGAAGGGGTTCAAGTTCGCGGTGCCGTTCGAGTATTCGATGCACAACTTCCTGCTGCGCTACTACGTGGCCGAAGCCGGGCTCGACCCGGACCGCGACATCCAGATCCGCGTGGTGCCGCCGCCCGAGATGGTGGCGAACCTGCGCGCCGGCAACATCGACGGCTACCTGGGTCCGGATCCGTTCAACCAGCGCGCCGTGTACGACGAGGTCGGCTTCATCCACCTGCTCACGCGCGAGCTCTGGAACGGCCACCCGTGCTGTGCGTTCGGCACCTCCGAGGCGTTCATCCAGCAGAACCCGAACACGTTCGCGGCGCTGTTCCGCGCGGTGCTCACCGCTGCCGCGATGGCGCGCGAGGCGCGCAACCGCGAGCTGATCGCCAAGGTGATCTCGCCGCAGGCATACCTGAATCAGCCGGAGACGGTGGTCGCGCAGGTGCTCACCGGCCGCTTCGCCGACGGGCTGGGCGGCGTGAAGAGCGTGCCCGAGCGCGCCGACTTCGACCCGGTGCCCTGGCAGTCGATGGCGGTGTGGATCCTGTCGCAGATGAAGCGCTGGGGCTACGTGAAGGGCGACGTCAACTACCGGCAGATCGCCGAGCGGGTGTTCCTGCTGACCGATGCGAAGAAGCACATGAAGAGCCTCGACCAGAAGGTGCCGGACGGCGCGTATCCGAAGTTCACGGTGATGGGCAAGGAGTTCGATCCCGCGAAGGCCGACGCCTACGTGCAGAGCTTCGCGATCAAGCGCGGCTGAGACGGGCGGGCCCATGTGCAAGGAGATGCGACGATGATCCGATCGGAACGATTCAAGGCGGCCGTGCTGTCGGTGCTGATCCTGCTGGCCGTGCTCGGCGCCTGGCAGCTCGCCACCGGGGACGGCGGCCTGGGGCGCACGGGCGCGGCGGGTGCCGGCGCAGGTGCGGGCCAGGCGCTCACGCAGGAGCAGCTCGAGTACCAGAAGCTGATGGGCAAGGACCCCGGCGCGCAGAAGAGCTCGGGCTTTCCGACCCCGCTGCAGATGGGGGCGGCGATGGGCAGGCACCTGTCCGATCCGTTCTACGACAACGGTCCCAACGACAAGGGGATTGCGCTGCAGCTCGGGCACTCGCTGGCGCGCGTCGGCACCGGGTTCCTGATCGCGGCGCTGGTGGCGGTGCCGCTGGGGTTCGTGATCGGCATGTCGCCGCTGCTGTACCGCGCGCTCGACCCGTTCATCCAGGTGCTCAAGCCGATCTCGCCGCTGGCCTGGATGCCGCTGGCCCTCTACACGATCAAGGACTCGTCGATCTCCGGCATCTTCGTGATCTTCATCTGCTCGATCTGGCCGATGCTGATCAACACCGCGTTCGGCGTGGCCGGCGTGCGCCGCGACTGGCTGGCGGTGGCGCGCACGCTCGAGGTGACGCCGGTGCGCAAGGCGCTGCAGGTGATCCTGCCCGCGGCCGCGCCCACCATCCTGACCGGCATGCGCATCTCGATGGGCATCGCGTGGCTGGTGATCGTCGCGGCCGAGATGCTGGTCGGCGGCACCGGCATCGGCTACTTCGTGTGGAACGAGTGGAACAACCTGTCGCTGACCAACGTGATCTTCGCGATCCTGGTCATCGGCGTGGTCGGCATGCTGCTCGACCTCGCCTTCGCGCGCCTGCAGCGCGCCGTCACCTACGTGGAGTGAGGCGCATGCACTCGTCTTTCCTGAAGGTCGAACGACTGACCAAGCGCTATCCGGGCGCCTCCGAACCGGTGTTCGAGGACGTCAACTTCGCGATCGAGCGCGGCGAGTTCGTCTGCATCATCGGCCACTCCGGCTGCGGCAAGACCACCATCCTGAACGCGCTGGCGGGGCTGGAGTCCGCCAGCAGCGGCCACGTGTTCATGGACGAGCGCGAGGTGTCGGGCCCCAGCCTGCAGCGCGGCGTGGTGTTCCAGGGGCACGCGCTGATGCCGTGGCTGTCCGTGCGCAGCAACATCGCGTTCGCGGTGCGGTCGAAGTGGCCGGACTGGACGGCCGCGCAGGTCGACGCGCACGTGCGCAAGTACGTGGACATGGTCGGACTGACCGACGCCATCGACCGCAAGCCCGCCGCGCTGTCGGGCGGGATGAAGCAGCGCGTGGGCATCGCGCGGGCGTTCGCGATCGAGCCGAAGATGCTGCTGCTCGACGAGCCGTTCGGCGCGCTCGACGCGCTCACGCGCGGCACGATCCAGGACGAGCTGCTGCGCATCTGCGCGGACACGCGGCAGACCGTGTTCATGATCACGCACGACGTCGACGAGGCCGTGCTGCTCGCCGACAAGATCCTGCTGATGAGCAACGGCCCGCGCGCGCGCGTCGCCGAGGTGGTCGTCAACACCATGCCGCGCGACCGCACCCGCGGCACGATCCACCACGACCCGCAGTACTACCGGATCCGCAACCACCTGGTCGACTTCCTGGTCAGCCGCGCCAAGGGGCTGGCCGGCGGTCGCGCGCCCGCGCATCCGCCGGAAGTGCGTCCGGGGCTGGAAGGCGCCGGAGACGCCGACGCGCCGGCGGCGCGCGCCAGCGGTGCGCCGGCGGCCGCGTCCACCCACTGAACCGGCGCGCGGGGCCGGCAGGACGGTCCCGCGCGCGCTGCACGAACCCGCGGCCCGGCGACGCCGGCCGCTCACGTCCACGGCCGGACATCACCGGCCGTCCCATCGAAAGGAGCCGTCATGGACCGCAACACCGTCACCGAAATGATCATCGAAGCCAAGGTGCGCAAGGGCATCACCTGGGCGCAGGTTGCCGAGCACGTCGGCCAGAGCAAGGAGTGGACGACCGCCGCCTGCCTCGGCCAGATGACGCTCGACGACGCGCAGGCGAACGCCGTCGTCACGCTGTTCGGGCTGCCCGCGGAGGCGGCGCTGTGGCTCAAGCACACCCCCTACAAGGGGTCGCTGCCCACGTCGGTGCCGACCGATCCGCTGATCTACCGCTTCTACGAGCTGATCAGCGTCTACGGCACGACGTTCAAGGAGCTGATCCACGAGGAGTTCGGCGACGGCATCATGAGCGCCATCGACTTCAAGATGGATCTGCAGCGCGAGCCCGACCCCAAGGGCGATCGCGTGCAGATCGTGATGTCGGGCAAGTTCCTGCCGTACAAGACGTACTGAGGGCGGCGGGGTCGGCCGGTGCGGCGGGCCTGCGCACGCAGGCCGGCGGCGGCCCGTCCTGCGCGACCGCCGGGGCGGGCGGCGTACCATCGACGCCTGCCCCTTCCTCACGTTTCGGAGCGCCGACCCATGAGCGATCTCATCCTGCACCACTATCCGGCCTCGCCGTTCGCCGAGAAGATCCGCCTGCTGCTGGGCTACAAGCAGCTGGCGTGGCGGTCCGTCACGATCCCGATGATCATGCCCAAGCCCGACGTGGTCGCACTGACCGGCGGGTATCGGCGCACGCCGGTGCTGCAGATCGGCGCCGACGTCTACTGCGACACCGCCCTGATCGCCCGCGTGATCGAGCGCCTGCACCCGGCGCCGGCGGTCACCTCGGACCTCAGCGCCATCGCCGACCTGGCGCTGGCGCACTTCGCCGACCAGCACCTGTTCTCCGCCGCCGTCGCCTACGCGATGCAGCCGGCGGGTCTGGCGGCGATGTTCGAGGGCGCGTCGCGCGACGCGCTCGAGGCGTTCGCGGCCGACCGCAAGGCGATGCGCCAGGGCGGCAGCGCGGCGCGCATGGGGCTGGCCGAGGCGACCGTGCTGCTGATGGGCAAGCTCGCCCGCGTCGACGCGCAGCTCGCTGACAAGCGCCGCTTCCTGATGGGCGACCACGCACGCATCTGCGACTTCTCCGTCTACCACCCGCTGTGGTTCATCCAGCGCGCGGGCCCGGTCGCGTCCATCTTCGAGCCGTATCCGCACCTGCGCGGCTGGCTCGGCCGCATGGCGGCGATCGGGCACGGCACGCCCACGCCGATGGACAGTGCCGAGGCGATCGCGGTCGCCCGTGCGGCCGCGCCGGCGATGCTGCCCGGGCGCAGCCTGCGCGACGTCGACGGGGTCGGCGTGGGGGACCGGGTGCAGGTGGCGGCCACCGACTACGGCGTCGACCCGGTGGTCGGCGTGCTGGCGAATGCCGATGCCGATTCGGTGGCGGTGCGCCGCACCGATCCGCGTGCCGGCGAGGTGGTGGTCCATTTCCCGCGCTTCGGCTACCGGATGACCGCGGCGGCCGCCTGAGCGCACGGCGGGCGGGCGCGCGGATTTCGGTCCCTGCGCGGCGCGGGGACGATCCCGGCGGGGCCGGCGTTTGTTGTATGGTGCGAAGCTCTTCGGCGCACCTGCGCGCCGACGCCCCCGACCCTGTCACCCCTCACGGAGACCGCCCATGAACACCGCGACCCGACCCGAAAGCGCTGCCGTCGAGCAGGCCGCCTACGAAGACCTCTGCCTGTACATCGACGGCGAGTTCATCAAGGGCGGCGGACGCAAGGAGCAGGACGTCGTCAATCCGGCGAACGGCCAGCCGATCGCAAAACTGCCCCATGCCAGCCGCGAGGACCTGGACCGGGCGCTGGCCGCCGCGCAGCGCGCGTTCGAGACCTGGAAGAAGAGCTCGCCGATGGAGCGCGCGCGCATCCTGCGCAAGGTCGGTGACCTGTCGCGCGAGCGTGCCAAGGACATCGGCCGCAACATCACGCTCGACATGGGCAAGCCGGTGGCCGAGGCCGTCGGCGAGGTGATGAGCTGCTCCGAGCATTGCGACTGGCACGCCGAGGAGTGCCGCCGCATCTACGGTCGCGTGATCACGCCGCGCCTGCCGAACGTGCGCCAGATGGTGCTGCGCGAGCCGATCGGCGTGTGCGCGGCGTTCACGCCCTGGAACTTCCCGTTCAACCAGGCGATCCGCAAGATCGCCGCGGCCATCGGCGCGGGCTGCACGATCGTCATCAAGGGTCCGGAAGACGCGCCCAGCGCGGTCGTCGCCATCGCGCGCATGTTCCACGAGGCCGGCCTGCCCCCGGGCGTGCTGAACGTGGTCTGGGGCGTGCCCGGTGAAGTGTCCGAGTACCTGATCAAGTCGCCGATCGTGCGCAAGATCTCCTTCACCGGCTCGGTGCCGGTGGGCAAGCAGCTGGCGTCGCTGGCGGGCGCGCACATGAAGCGCGTGACGATGGAGCTCGGCGGCCACTCGCCGGTGATCGTGTTCGACGACGCCGACGTCGATCGCGCGGCCGACATGCTGGTGGCGTTCAAGTTCCGCAATGCCGGCCAGGTCTGCGTGTCGCCCACCCGCTTCTACATCCAGGAGAAGGCCTACGACCGCTTCGTGGCCCGCTTCATCGAGAACACCCGCAACCTGAAGGTGGGTGACGGGCTGCACGCCGACACCAAGATGGGGCCGCTGGCGCACTACCGCCGCATGCCGGCGATGCTGCAGTTCGTCGAGGACGCGAAGACCCGGGGCGGGCGCATCGAGACCGGCGGCGCCAAGGTGGGCGACGTCGGCAGCTTCTTCGCGCCCACCGTGCTGACCAACGTGCCCGACGACAGCATGGTGATGACCACCGAGCCGTTCGGCCCGATCGCGCCGTGCGTGCCGTTCAAGACCCTGGACGAGGTGCTCGCGCGCGCGAACGCGCTGCCCTACGGCCTGGCCTCGTACGCGTTCACCAGCTCCACGAAGAACGCGCTGGCGGTGCAGAACGGCCTGGAGGCCGGCATGGTCAACGTCAACCACTTCGGCATGGCGCTGGCCGAGACGCCGTTCGGCGGCATCAAGGACAGCGGCATCGGCAGCGAAGGCGGCATCGAGACGTTCGACGGCTACCTGAACACGAAGTTCGTCACCCAGATGGACTGATGCCTGCCGGGGGGCGCAGGCCGGATCAGCGCCCCCCCAGCGCCTTCTTGCGCTCCAGGCCCACGCCCTTGTTCACGAACTGGAAGGTCGCGACCTTGCCGAGGTCGACTTCGCCGGCCTTGTAGAGCCCCGCCTTCACCATCTTGTCGTGGAAGTCGCGGATGCGCGCCGGATCCATCGCGCCGATGCCCTTGCCGAGCGCCTCGCCCGAATCGACGATGCCCTGCGCGCGCAGCAGCGCCACCGAGCGCTCGAGCTCGTCCTCGGTCATCTCCGGATTGTCCTTGCGCATCAGCGCGTTGGCCGCCTTGCGGTCGCCGTACAGGTAGTTCACCCAGCCGAGGATCGACGCGTCGACGAAGCGCTGCACCAGGTCGGGCCGGTTCTTCACGGTGTCGGTGCGCGCCTCGATCACGGTCGAGTAGGTGGAGAAGCCGTGGTCGGCAAGCAGGTGCACCACCGGCTTGAACTTCGCCTGGTTCTCGACGTAGATCGGCTCGGCCACCGAATAGCCCTGCTGCACCGCCTTCGGGTTGGCCAGGAACGGGCCCAGGTTGTAGTTGTAGGGCTTGAGCTGCGCATCGCGGAAGCCGTGCTGCACCTTCAGCCACTGCCACCAGGTGAACTGGCCGTCCTTGGCGACCATCACCACCGGCGCGTTCTTCAGCGCCTCGAAGCGCTCGTGCCCCTGCCCGGGATGCGCGAGCAGCGCCTGCGGGTCCTTCTGGAACATCGCCGCCACCACCGTCACCGGCAGGCCGTTCTTCACGTTGTCGAAGGTGTGCAGCAGGTTGCCGGTCATCAGGAAGTCGATCTTGCCGGCCGGCAGCAGCGGCCGGTTGTTCACCTGCGGGCCGCCCTGCTGGATCGTCACGTCCAGCCCCGCGGCCTTGTAGGTGCCGTCGGCGACCGCCTGGTAGAACCCGCCGTGCGCGGCTTGCGCCTTCCAGTTGGTGGCGAAGACGACCTTGTCCTGGGCCTGTGCGAGGACGGGCGCGACCGAGGCGGCCGCCACGAGCCAGAGGGTCAGCATGGCGGCGAAGGGCCGCCGCACGACGCGGGCGCGGCGGGTGGACGGCAGGCTGCGCTGCCGGCCGAGGGGCAGGCCGGGTGGCCGGCTGTGGGTCCGGCTGTGGGGCGGGCTGGCAGGGTCCATGGGGTGGCCTCGGGGTTGAAGTTGCGGAGCGCCCGCCACCATACCGCAGCCCGGCGCCGCGTGCGGCGCGGCCTGTGGACGATGCTCGTGACGCAGGTCAGACCAGCACGATCGACGTGTCGTAGCTGGCCACTGTCCGGTCGTGGGTCACCAGGCGCATCGGTTCGAAGCGGGCCTGCGCAACGAGCAGGCGATCGAACGGGTCGCCGTGAAGCGCGGGGAGCGACTCGACGGCGGCCGCGTGTTCAGGCCGCACGTCGAGCCATCGATACCCGGCAAGCCGGCAGTAGCCCAGCGCGTCCTCGCCGGAGATCGGCATGTCGCCGCGCCCGAGCGCATGCTTGATCGCGATCTCCCAGATCGAGACCGCACTCACCCAGACCGTGTTCCGTGCATCCAGCAGGAGCGTGCGTGCATTTACGGGCAGCGTCGGCGCGTCGGCCAGGGCCCAGAGCAGGACGTGCGTGTCCAGAAGCAGCTGCATCCGGGCTCAGGCGCCGAGGAACAGCCGGGCCACTTCGTCGTTGTGCCGGTCGATGTCGGCAGGCACCTCGAACCGCCCGCGTGCTGCACCGATCCGCAGTCCGGGGTCCGTCGCCTCGATCGCGACCAGCCGGGCCGCAGGCTTGCCGTTACGCGCAATGATGATCTCGCGCGCCTCGCCGCGCTCCACGGCGTCCACCAGACGCGAGAGCGAGGTCTTGGCTTCCAGCATGTTGACGGTGGGCATCGCAGCATTCCCTGGCTAAGTCTGGTCAAGCATACCAGTGCCCTGCGGCGGGTGTCCAGGCGCGGCCGCCGCGTGCGTCAGTCCGGCACGATCGTGTTCTCCTCCGGTGCGTACCAGTCGAAGACCGCGAAGAACGCGCGCGCCGCGTCGGGCGTGCCGCGCGTGACCCGCGCCTCGGTCAGGAACGCTTCCAGCGTGCGTTTGCACGACCAGAACCGCAGCCAGTTGTCGTAGCCGGTCTCGACCTCGACGGCGGGCGCCACCGGGTGGCGATCGGGATCGGCGACGAACGCGACGACGCCGCGCCGCTGGTGCAGCGCGTGACGCACGCCGCGATCGGCGATCGACAGCGCCAGCACCGTGTCGATGTCCGCCGCGCGCAGCGGATCGACGCGCACGCGGTACTGTTCGATCGACATTGCCGGCGGCGTCTGGGCGAGCACCGCCGGTCCCGGAAACTGCAGGCGCGGGATCCGGATCTCGCCGCGCAGCGCGCGCGCCTGCGACACGTACCAGCTGCGGATCGTGTAGGCCGGGGTGACGATCCCCATCTGCTCCATCACGTCGGCCTTCAGAATGCGCGCGTCGTGGTCCGACGGGTCCAGCCGGTGGAGGTAGGAGACCAGCTGCAGCGCCCACGCGAACTCGCGATCGGCGAACGCCGCGCGCGCACGCTGCAGCACCGCCCGTGCGCCCCCCATCGCATCGACCAGCCGTCGCGCCTGCTCCAGCGGC
The DNA here is from genome assembly GCA_029779755.1 of Pseudomonadota bacterium. Classification (GTDB taxonomy): domain Bacteria; phylum Pseudomonadota; class Gammaproteobacteria; order Burkholderiales; family Burkholderiaceae_E; genus Quisquiliibacterium. The sequence goes on along the minus strand of JAKOZZ010000044.1, from coordinate 15,058 downwards.
GGCAGCGGGTTGATGCTCGCGGCGTCGCCGTCGAACCAGCCGAGCGCGTGGTGGTACAGGTAGGGGCCGTAGTGGCTGATCTCGCCGTAGATCTCGGCGAGGTTCGGGCAGTCGGCCAGGTGCGGCGGCAGGCGCACGAACGCCCGCAGGTCGTCGGGCCCCAGCCCGCGCAGGATGCCGCGCAGCGTCTGGTCGAGGATCAGGTTCAGGGCGTCGATCACCGCATCGAGCGTCTCGCGCACCGCCGTGCGCCCGCGCAGCGCCCGTGCATGGGTCGTGACCAGCACCTCCGGGGCGAGGTCGCGGATCACCCGCAGTCCGTCACGCCACTCGCGCGGGTCGCGGAACTTCGATCCGCGCAGCGTGTAGATGTTCGGCATGAACGGCCAGAGCAGGTTGTTGAGCACCACGCCCCGGTCCGGCAGGTGCACGGTCAGGCAGTCGTCGGTGTCGGAGCCGTGGCGCACGAAGAACTGCATGCGCACGCCGGCGATCGTCATGCATTCGCCGTCCTGCACCGGCGTGTCCACCGGCAGCACGCCCGCGCGGCCGAAGCGCACCGCAGCGCCGACCGCGGCCGTCTCGCCCTGCGCCGGCACGAAATGATTGAACTGCTGCAGCGTGCGCGACACCTGCAGCGGCATCGTCTCGGGGAACACCGTGCCGGCGGCCCCGGCGGCGACGTTCGCGTTCACCTGCGGGTGCCCGATGATCTTCACGCCGGCGCCGTCGCCGACGAGTGCGGTCGTGCCGTTGATGTAGTGCGAGTGCGAATACAGCACGGCGACGATCGGCTTGTCCGAGACCGTGCGGATCTGGCGCAGGAAGCGCTCGCCGTCCTCGAGTGTCTCGCCGGTGTCGTACACGATCAGACCGTCGTCGCCTTCGATCAGGGTGAGGTTCAGGAAGCCGTCACCGCCGAAGACGGTCACGCCCGGCGCGACGCGGTCCGCGATCGGCGCGAGATAGCTGGTCCGCGCCAGCCGCTCGAGGGCGTCGGCGTTCGTGCGCGCGCCGTTGGGCAAGGTCGTCAGCGGGACCTCGGCGCCCATGTAGCGATGGGTCTGCGATGACATCGATGCCCTCCTTCGGGGTGCGGTCGCGCGCGGTCAGCGCTGCAGGTCGACGACGAAGCGGCCGCGCCCGCGGCCCTCGATCAGGGTGTCGAACGCACGCGGCAGGTCCGCAAGCCCGATGGTCGTGGCGATCGACGCCGCGTGCCGCGGATTCAGGTCGCCGGCGATGCGGCCCCACACGCGCGTGCGCAGCGGCATCGGGCTGTTGGCGTTGATGCCCAGCAGCCGCACGCCGCGCAGGATGAACGGCAGCACCGACGTCGAGAGGTCGTTGCCCATCGCGTTGCCGAACGCCGCGATCACGCCGTCCTGCTGCATGGTGCGCACCAGCGCGTCGAGTGCGGTGCCGCCCAGCGAGTCGAGCGCCCCTGCCCAGCGCGCCGTCTCGAGCGGGCGCTTGCCGATCGCCTCGGGCGCGACCACCTGCGCCGCGCCCAGCGTGCGCAGCCAGCCGTCGTCGGCCTGCCGCGTGATCGCATGGACCTCGTAGCCGCGCCCGGCGAGCATGTCGATCGCCAGGCTGGCCACGCCGCCGGTCGCGCCGTTCACGGCCACCGGGCCGCCCTGCGGCGTCATGCCGTTGTGCTCCATCGCGTCGATCGCCAGCGCCGCGGTGTAGCCGGCCACGCCGACGATCGCCGCGGTGAACGGGTCGAGCCCGGCGGGCAGCTTCAGCACCATGTCGGCGGGCACCGGCATCAGCTCGGTGTAGCCGCCGTCCCGGTCGGCGCCGATGCCGAAGCCGTGCACCACCACCGCGTCACCGGGCACGAAGCGCGGATCGTCGGAGCGCAGCACCCGGCCGATGTGCTCGATGCCGGCGGTGCAGGGGAAGCGCCGCATGATCTTCGCCCGGTTCAGGCCGGTCAGCGCGTCCTTGTAGTTGACGCCGGCGTACAGGCCCTGGATCAGCACGCCGCCGGCGCGCTCGGCCTCGTCGACCGGCTGCCGCACCAGGCGGCCGGTCACGGTGCCGCCTTCGTCGAACAGGCGCCAGCATCGATAGGTGCTCGTCATCTCGAATCACTCCTTGTCGGTTCGGTTCGGGCAGCGCCTGCGGATCAGCGCTGCACGGAAGTTCGGACGGTGCCTGCGGATCAGCGCTGCACCGGCGGGGTCGTCTCGCTGCGCGTGGCCGTCATCACGTCGTCGGGCATCTCGATCAGCTTGCGGTAGGCGGCGTCCGGGTAGCGCATGTGCGGCTGCGCGGGGTCGATCGGCGGCTGCGGCACGGTGCCGCCCTGCCCGGTGGTCGGCGCCGGCGCCCGGAAGCGGGCCAGCTCCTCGGCGGAGATGCCGGCCAGGGCCACCACCTCGGGGTCGATCCACGCGTCGGGGTCGATCGCCGCGCGCGAGGTCGAGATCTCCAGCGTCAGGTGCTCGGGGCCGGCGAAGTAGATGGACTTGCAGAAGCCGTGGTCGATCGGGCCGATCACGTTCACGCCGCGCGACCGGATGCGGTCGCGCATCGCGATCAGCTGCGCGTCGTCGTCGACGTTCAGCGCCAGGTGCTGCATGGTGCCGGGGGCCGACGGGGCGCCGGCATTGCCCGCGTGGCTGACGCCGAACTGCGGTGCGATCGATGCCATCTGCGGCGTCTGCACGAACGCGATCGACGAGCGGTCGTTCAGGCGCAGGAAGCCGTGCCATGCGCCCTTGACGCCGTGCATCCAGTACAGCGCCACGAGCTCCATGCCGAGCACGTCGCTGAAGAAGGCGATCTGGCGGCGGATGTCGCCGGTGGAGATGGCCAGGTGATGGAGTCCGTTCGGTCGGCTCATGGGGAGGGTCTCCGGTCGGGCTGCGGGGATTCGGAATCGTGCCAGCGGCCCAGCAGCCGACGTCCCAGGGCATTGAACAGCAGGAAGATCGCGATGCCGGTCAGCGACACGAGCAGCAGCGCGGCGAACATCTTCGGCACCTCGGTGCGGAAGCTCGCCTCGAGGATGCGCGAGGCCAGGCCGGTCTCGCGCCCGGCCGCACCGGCGGTGAACTCGGCCACCACGGCGCCGATCAGGCTCAGGCCGCCGGCGATCTTCAGGCCGGCCAGGAAGTAGGGCAGGGCGGTGGGCACCAGCAGCAGCCGCAGCCGCTGCAGGCGGCTGGCCCGGTACAGCGTGAACAGGTCCTTCAGGTTCGCGTCGGCCGAACGCAGGCCGATCACCGTGTTCGACAGGATGGGGAAGAACGCGACGATCCACGCGCAGATGAGCAGTGCGGCGGTCGTGCTGTCGACGTAGATCAGGATCAGCGGGGCGATCGCCACGATGGGGGTGACCTGCAGCACGATCGCCACCGGCAGCAGCAGGCGCTCCACCCAGGGCGACAGCGCGAACAGCGCCGCCAGGCCGACGCCCAGCACCGCCGACAGCGCCAGCGCGCCGAAGGTGATCTTCACGGTGAACCACCACGACAGCATCAGCGACCCGAGGTTCGCCCACAGCGTGGCCAGCACCAGGCTGGGCGCGGGCAGCACGTAGTGCGGAATGCGGGCCGCGTGCACCAGCAGCTCCCAGGCGAGCAGCAGCACGAGCGGCACGGCCAGCGCGGTGGCCGCGCGCCTCAACGCGGTTCCTCCATCGCCGCGCGCAAGGCGCGCGAGGCGTCGGTGCACAGGCGGGCGAACGGCTGCGAGGTGCGGAAGTCGTCGTCGCGCGCGGCGTTCGGGTCGACCTCGAACTCGGCCACCACGCGCCCGGGGCGCGCGCGCATCACCAGCACCCGCTGGCTGAGGAACATCGCCTCGTGCACGCTGTGGGTGACGAACACGACCGTCAGCCCGCTGTCGCGCCACCAGCGCAGCAGGTCGTCGTTGAGCCGCATGCGCGTGATCTCGTCGAGCGCGGCGAACGGCTCGTCCATCAGCAGCAGCCGGGGCCGGGCGACCAGTGCCCGCGCGATCGACACGCGCATCTTCATGCCGCCCGACAGCTCGCGCGGCCAGGCGTCGGCGAAGTCGCCGAGCCCGACCGTGGCCAGCGCGCCCTCCACCGCCTGCCGTGCCAGCGCCCGCGACTGCCCGGCGATGCGCAGCGGCAGCCACACGTTGTCGAACACGGTCGCCCAGGGCATCAGCGTGGGCTCCTGGAACACGAAGGCCGCCGGCGTGCGGCCCGCGTCCCGGCCGGCCGCGTCGCCGGCGCCGTCGCCCGCATTCGCCGCCGGCGATGCCGAGGGCACGCCCGCCGCGTCCGCGCGCACCCGGAGGGTTCCGGCGTCCGGAGCCGTCAGGCCGGCGATGAGGCGCAGCACCGTGCTCTTGCCGCAGCCCGACGGGCCGAGCAGCGATACGAACTGGCCGGCCGCGATCTGCAGCGAGCAGTCGTGCAGCGCCTGGGTGCCGTTGGCGAAGCGCTTGGAGACGCCCTCGAGGGCGATGACGGGCGAAGACATGGCCGTCGAGCCTAACACCGCTGCGGGGCGGCCGTGGCCGCGCCCGCGCCGTGGGTCAGGCCTGCTTCAGCATCCCTTCGAAACGGGTGCGCAGCTCGCGTTTCATGATCTTGCCGCTGGGGTTCTTCGGCAGCGCCTCGACGAAGACCACCGCCTTGGGCACCTTGAAGTGCGCCATGTGCGCCTTGCAGTAGTCGATCACCTGCGCCTCGGTGACGGTGTGGCCGTCCTTCACGACGATCACGGCGGTCACCGCCTCGATCCAGTACGGGTGCGGCAGACCCACCACCGCCACCTCCGACACGCCCGGCACGCGGTAGACCATCTCCTCCACCTCGCGGCTGGCGACGTTCTCGCCGCCGGTCTTGATCATGTCCTTCTTGCGGTCGACGACGGTCAGGTAGCCCTCCTCGTCGAGCACGCCGAGGTCGCCGCTGTGGAACCAGCCGCCGGTGAAGGCCGCGGCGGTGCGCTCGGGGTCGTGGTAGTAGCCCAGCAGCAGCTGCGGCGAGCGGTGCACGATCTCGCCGACCTGCCCGGGCTTCACGTCGTTCATGTCGTCGTCGACCACCCGCGTCTCGACGTTGATCGCCGCGCGTCCGGCCGACCCGGCCTTGCGCACCTGGTCGTGCGGCTTGAGCACGGTGGCCACCGGCGCGATCTCGGTCTGGCCGTAGAAGTTCCACAGGCGCACCTGCGGCATGCGCCGCTGGATCTCGGCCAGCACCTCCACGGGCATGATCGATGCGCCGTAGTAGCCGCGCGCCAGCGCCGACAGGTCGCTGGACTCGAATGCCGGCGAGCGCAGCATCGCGATCCAGATCGAAGGCGGTGCGAAGAACGAGTTCGCCTTGTACTTCGACAGCAGGCCCAGGATGTTCTCGGCGGTGGGCTTGCCGGTGATCACGCTGGTGGCGCCGGTGTACACGCCCGGTCCCAGGAAGACGTCGAGCTGCGCGCAGTGATAGAGCGGCAGCGCGTGCACGATCAGGTCGTTCTCGGACATCTCGCCTTCGACGATGCAGCTCACGTACTCCCACAGCACGGCGTCGTGGGTGAGCATCGCGCCCTTGGGCAGCGATTCGGTGCCGCTGGTGTAGATGATCTGCAGCAGGCTGCTGCCGTCGATGTCGGGCTGCGGGGGCGTGGTGTCGTCCGACAGCAGCGACTCGAAGGTGCGCATGCCGGCCGGCGCCTGCGCGGGGTCCTCGCCGGGCAGCCAGACCATCTGCTCGACCGCGGTGTCGCGCGCCGCGGCTGCCGTGCCCAGCTCGACCATGTCCGGGCCCACGCACAGCGTGCGCGCGCCGGCGTGGCGCAGGATGTAGGCGACCTCGTCGGCGCCCAGCATGAAGTTGATCGGCACCATCACGGCGCCCAGGCGCGCCAGCGCGAAGCGCACGGCGGCGAAGGCGTGCGAGTTGCGCGACAGGATCGACACGTGGTCGCCCGCCTTGACGCCGATCGACGCGAAGCCGTTGGCCAGCCGCGTGCACAGCGTGTCGAACTCGCGGTAGGTCCAGCGCACGTCGCCGCAGACGATTGCGGTCTTGTCGGGCAGGCGGGCGGCGGTGCGGCGCAGGACGTCGCCGAGGGTGTGGCGCCGGATCTGGGGGTTCATGGGCGGTCTCCGTCGGATCGTGGGGCCTGGTGCGGCGCACCGGGCGTCGGGGTTCGTTCGCCGAAATTGTAGTCGGGCGCGGGGCCGGTTCCGGAACGGTGGAAACCCGCTTCCCGCCGGTTGGCGACGGGGCGCCCGCGGGCGCACACTCTGCCGCATCGAACGAGGAGACGTGATGGAAGCATCCGTGGTGACTGCGCTGCGCACCGCGCTCGGGGACGCCGGCCTGCGCGTCGGCGACGACATCGACGCACGGTTCTGCGAGGACGTGCTGGGCCAGCGGGGCGCCGTGCCGCTGGCGGTGCTGCGCCCGGCGACGACGGCCGACGTGTCGAAGGCGCTGGCGATCTGCAACGACGCCGGGGTCGCGGTCGTCACGCAGGGCGGACGCACCGGCCTCGTGCGCGGCTGCCTGCCGCAGTCCGGCGAGGTCGTGCTGACGACCGAGCGCATGAACCAGGTCGAGTCCGTCGATGCGGACGCGGGCACGGCGATCGTCCAGTCGGGTGTGGTGCTTCAGGCGCTGCAGGAGCGGGTCGAGCCGATGGGGCTGGCGTTTCCGCTCGACCTGGGCGGGCGCGGCAGCTGCACGATCGGCGGCAACGTGTCGACGAACGCCGGCGGCAATCGCGTGATCCGCTACGGCATGGCGCGCGACCTGATCCTCGGCCTGGAGGCGGTGCTCGCCGACGGCACCGTGATCGACGGGCTCAAGCCGTTCGTGAAGAACAACACCGGCTTCGACCTCAAGCAGCTGTTCATCGGCAGCGAAGGCGTGCTGGGCGTGGTGACCCGCCTGGTGGTGCGCCTGATCCCGAAGCCGACCGACACGGCCGTGGCGTTCTGCGGGCTGCGCGACTTCGCGCAGGTGCGCGCGCTGCTGCGCCATCTGCGCCAGCGCATGGGCGGAGAGCTGACGGCGTTCGAGGTGCTGTGGAAGGCGTACTACACGCGGTTCCTCGCGATGAAGCCGGGTGCGGGTGCGATGCCGGACGCCCATGCGTTCTACGTGCTGACCGAGGCGTCGGGCAGCGACGGCGAAGCGCTGCGCGCGCGCTTCGAGCGTGCCCTGGCCGATGCGCTGGAGCAGGGCGTGATCGACGACGCGGTGGTCGCGAAGTCCGAGACCGAGGCGCGTGCGCTGTGGCACATGCGCGACCTCGCGATCGAGGTGTCGCGCACGCTCGGACCCCACGTCGGCTTCGACGTCAGCCTGCGCATCGCCGACATGGACGCCTTCGCGGTCGACCTCGCTGCGCTGGCCCGCCGGCTGCACCCGGGCGCGCAGACCGTCGTCTTCGGGCACGCGGGGGACGGCAACCTGCACCTGGCCGTGGCGCGCGACGTGCAGGTCGAGAACAGCTACGCGCAGGTCGAGCGCGCGGTCTACGACCTGGTCGCACGGTACGGCGGCTCGGTGTCGGCCGAGCACGGCATCGGCATGACGCGCCGCGCGTATCTCGGCCACACGCGCACGGCGCAGGAGATCGCACTGATGCGTGCGCTCAAGCGCACGATGGACCCGAAGAACATCCTCAATCCGGAGCGGGTGCTGGGCGTGCCGGGCTGACCCGTCATGCCCGACGCCCAGCACCCGCCGCCCGCGCCCGCAACCGCCCGCGCCGCCCGCAACCGCTGTCTCGCCGTCCCGCCGCCCGTCACCCCCGTCCGCCCCTGGAGCCCCCCATGTCTTCTCCCGTCGACGCCGCCGGACTCGATGCCCCGCTGACCGCGTTCGCCGATGCCCTGTTCGAAGCGCGCATCAGCGGCCGCCCGGTGGCGCTGCCCGACGGCTTTGCGCAGCGGTGCAGCGAGGCGCAGGGCCGGGCGATCGGTGCGCGCAACGTGGCGCGCCTGGCCGAGCGGCTCGGCGGCGGCATCGTCGGCGCCAAGCTCGCGGCAACCAATCCGGCCGCGCTGCAGAAGCTGGGGCTCGCCAAGCCGATCAGTGCACCGTTGCTCGGCGCGCGGGTGTTCGCGAGTCCGCGTGTGCTGCCCCGCGCCGACTTCATCGTATGCGTGGTCGAGGCCGAGCTCGGGGTGCGCTTCGGCGCCGACCTGCGCACCGACGGCGCGCGCCCCGCGCGCGACGCGGTCGCGGCCGCGGTCGACCAGGTGTTCCCGGTGATCGAGCTGGCCGACACGCGCATCGCCGACTGGCAGAGCGCGCCGGCGGCGGCGATCCACGCCGACATGGGCTACTTCGGTGCGCTGGTCACCGGCGCGCCGTGCGCCGGCTGGCGCACGCTCGACCTCGCCGCCGCTTCGGTGCGCCTGCTGGTCAACGACGCGGACGTGCGCCAGGGCTCGGGCGCGTCGGTGATGGGCCACCCGTTCGAAGCACTGGCCGGGTTCGTAGCCGAGCGCGGCGCGGCAGGGCAGGGGGTGGCCGCCGGCGAGATCGTCAGCACCGGCACCTGGACCGTGCCGTACCTCGCCCAGCCCGGTGACCGGCTGGTGGCCGACTTCGGCCCGCTGGGCCGGGTGTCGGTGGATCTGACCTGAACCCCGACTCAGGCCGGATCGGACAGGATGTTCTTCGCCAGCCCCAGGCCCGCGCGTGTCAGGCGTTCGTCGTTGGTCCAGAGCGCCTGGCACCCGTGGTGCTGGGCGCACGCCAGATGCAGTGCGTCCGGCGTGCGCAGACCGAAGCGGGCGCGCAGGATCGCTCCGTTGCGATAGACCGCCTCGGGCATCGCCAGCGTCGCGAGTCGCAAGAAGAACGTCTCGAAGTAGCCCTGCAGCGCGAGATCTCCGCTGCGTACCGGTCCGACCAGGCACTCCATCTTCACCAGCGGCGAGATTGCGAACCGCTCGTTCCCCGAACGGACGACCGCTTCGATCCTGCGCGTCACCCGTGACGCGAACTCAGGAACTTCCTCGACGACGTAGATCAGCAGGTTGGCGTCGAGGTAGATCAGTCCCACGCGCTTCGCTCGGCTTCGATGTCGGCGTCGATCTCTGCACGGGTACGGCGTTGGCGCACCGGGGACGGATGATCGTTCAGCCAGGCAAGCAGCGTGGCGCCATCCCCAGGGCAGGCCTGCTGGTCAGGCGCGCGTGCCGGCACGATTCTGACGACCGGCTCGCCCCGGTTGGCGATGATGACCTCCTCGCCCGCCAGCGCGGCCTTGATCAGGCGCGACAATTGGTTGCGTGCTTCCAGAATGTTGACTTGCATGAAGCCGGTCCAGGGACGTAAGGGCCGAAGTGAAGGCTTTCGGACGTCGAAGCAGATTAACATGGCTAGATGCGGGGGTGAACCTAGCCAGATGGCCGGGGCGCGGGTCAGTCCGCGACGCTCGGGAACTCCGGCACACCCAGCCCCAGCGCCTTCGCGCAGTTGCCGATCTGCTTCCAGGTGGTCGCGTCGATCGGGATGCCGTCGCGTCCGCGCTGGGCCTTCGACAGGCGCTCCGGCTCGCCGGGCACCAGCACCGGCTTGTCGGGGTCGGCCGCGGGCGAGGCCTTCACGTAGTCGATCACGCGCGCCAGCGCGGCGTCGAACCAGCCGCCGTCGATCAGCCGGCCGGGCTCCAGCACGATCGACATCATCCCGTTCGACAGCCCGTCCCTGAAGCCCTCGCCGCTGCGCGGCGCACCCGCCATCGCGCCGCCCAGCACCTCGGCCACGAACGCAAGCGCCCAGCCCTTGTGCTCGCCGAACGCGGTCTGCGCGCCGCGGGGGTCCTCGAACATCACCTTGGGCTCGGTGGTCGGCTGGCCGGTGTGGTCGATCAGCCGGCCGGGGGCCACCTGCTCGCCCTTGTTGTAGGCGACCCGCACCTTGCCCAGCGCAATCGTCGACGTGGCGAAGTCGAGCAGCACCGGCTGGCTGCCGGGGATCGCGATGCACACCGGGTTGGTCATCAGACGGGGATCGCTGCCGCGGAACGGGGCGACCGTGGGCACCGCATACACGGCGTTCACGAAGTGGATCGACATCAGCCCCTGCGCGGACAGGCGGTCGGCGTAGAAGCCGACCCGTCCGATGTGCTGGGCATTGCGCAGCGTGGTGACGGCCACGCCGTGCGTGCGGGCGATCTGCTGCGCCTGCGCCATCACCGCGTTGACGATCGGCTGGCCGTAGCCCATCTGGCCGTCGAACACCGCGAACGCGCCTGCGCCGCCCACCTGCACCGGCACCTGGTTCGGCTTCACCCAGCCGTTCTTCAGGTGGAGCATGTACGCGGGCACCATGCCCACGCCATGGCTGTCGTGGCCGGTGAGGTTCGCCTCGATCAGGTGCTCGGCGATCTGCTGCGCCTCGGCGTCGTGGCTGCCCGCGGCGCGGAAGATCGATTCGATGTAGTCCCGCAGCGGCGCGGGTGCGGCGATCACGGTCATGTCAGCCAGCCCTTCGGATCTGTTGGATGGGTTCGGAGAATTCCTGCAGCAGCCGGGCGCGCTCGACGCCCGCCGTGTCGGCGCTCGCCTGGCGCACGTGCCCGAAGCCGCGGATCTTCGCGGGCAGCGACGCGATCGCCACCGCGATGTCGTAGCGGTCGTCGGACAGGCCGGCGATCAGTGCGCGCACGTCCTGCTCGTACTGCGTGCGCAGCGCCGCATCGAGGCGCCGCTCCTCGCCGTTGCGGAACGGATCGAGCCACGTGCCGCGCAGCCCGCGCAGCTTCGCCAGCACGCCGAACGCGCGCATCAGCCAGGGACCCACCTCGCGCTTGACCGGGCGGCCGGTGGCCGGATCGGTGCGCGCGAACGGCCACGCGCCGACGTGGAAGTGCAGGGTGTAGTCGCCTTCGAAGGTCTGCTCGAGCTCCTTGCGGAAGGCGTCGCTGGTGTACAGCCGTGCCACCTCCCACTCGTCCTTCACCGCCAGCAGCTTGAACCAGCCGTGCGCCACCGCCGTGGCCAGCCGCTGCTTGTGCGCGGGGGCGGCGTCGACCGCGCGCACCGCGTCGACCAGTTCGGTGTAGCGCTTCGCCAGCGCGGCATCCTGGTAGTCGGTGAGGAAGGCGGCGCGACGCGCGACGAGCTCGTCCAGCGTCGGTGCGGCCTCGCGCCGGTGGAACTGGATCACCTGTCCGCCCGACACCAGGCGGTCGACCCGTGCAGGATCGACCGCGATGCAGCGGCCCCACTGGAACGCGGTGCGGTTGAGCGCCACCGACACGCCGTTGAGCTCGATCGCGCGCTCGATCGCGGCGCGCGACAGCGGGATCAGCCCTTTCTGCCAGGCGATGCCGACCATCATCATGTTGGCCGCGATCGCGTCGCCCATCAGCGCGACCGCCAGCCGCTGCCCCTCCACCGTCGTCAGCCCGGCGTCGCCGGTGCCCGCGCGCACCCGGTCGATCAGGGCGTCCGCATTCGCGGCCCAGTCGGCGTTGCGTGCGAACTCGGCGGTGGCGATCAGGTCGCTGCAGACGATCGCGTGACTGCGCCCGCGGGCCAGCGTCGAGATCGGCTCGTCGCCCGAGGCGACGATCAGGTCGCAGCCGATCAGCGTGTCGGCCTCGCCGACGCTCACGCGCGGCGCCGTGAGCTGCGCCGGGTCGGCCGAGAAGTGCAGGTGCGAGAAGACCGCGCCGTACTTCTGCGCCATGCCCATCATGTCGAGCGACGCGACGTGGGCGCCGTCGACGTGCGCGGCCACGCCCAGCACCTGGCCGATGGTGATCACCCCGGTGCCGCCGATGCCGCCGACCAGCACGTTGAACGGATGGCTGCGGCCGGCCAGCGCCGGCACCGTCGCCTCCGGCACGTCGAAGGGCGCGACCGCCGTCTTCGGCGTCCTGTCGGGCTTGCGCAGCGTGCCGCCATGCACGGTGACGAAGCTCGGGCAGAACCCTTCGGTGCAGGTGAAGTCCTTGTTGCACGACGACTGGTTGATGCGGCGCTTGCGTCCGAACTCGGTGTCGATCGGCTCGATCGACAGGCAGGTCGAGACCTTGCCGCAGTCGCCGCAGCCTTCGCACACGGCGCTGTTGATGAACGTGCGCTTGGCCGGGTCGTCCCACTTGCCCTGCTTGCGCAGCCGCCGCCGCTCGGTCGCGCACGGCTGCTCGTACACGAGCACCGACACGCCCGGATAGTCGCGCAGCTCGCGCTGCACGCGTTCGAGCTCGGAGCGGTGCAGCAGCGGCACGTCGGGCGGGAACTTCGCCGACGCGTACTTGGCCGGGTCGTCGGTCACCACCACCACCTTCTGCACGCCGTCGGCGCGCAGCGCCTCGACCATCTGCGGCACCGTCTGGCCCCCGGCGATCGGCTGGCCGCCGGTCATCGACACGAAGCCGTTGGCCAGCAGCTTGAACGTCATCGGCACGCCGGCGGCGACGGCCTGGCGGATCGCCAGCGACCCCGAGTGCGCATAGGTGCCGTCGCCGATGTTGGCGAACACGTGCTTCTCGTCGGTGAACGGCTGCTGGCCCAGCCAGTGCATGCCTTCGCCGCCCATCTGCGCCACCGTCTTGGTGGTCTCGGGCGACAGGTACACCGCCATGCCGTGACAGCCGATGCCGGCCATCGCGCGGCTGCCGTCGGGCACGCGGGTGGAGCGGTTGTGCGGGCAGCCCGAGCAGAAGCTGGGCGTGCGCAGCACGGCCGCGGCGGCCGCGGCGGCGACCTGCGGCGGCTTCCAGTCGGCGTAGCGGGCGTCCTTCGCGGCCAGCAGTCCGGCGAGCAGCTGCGACACCATCGCGGGCTTCGTCTCGCCGAAGTTCGGGAACTGCCATTTCGGCTTCGCGTCGTACACGTAGCCTTCGGAGACCTTGCCGATGATGCGCGGCGCGTTCGGCATGCCGTACAGGATCGAGCGGATCTGCTCTTCGAGCAGCGGGCGCTTCTCTTCGACGACGATCACGGTCTCGAGCCCGCGCGCGAATTCGCGCACGATGTCGGGCTCCACCGGCCAGATCATGCCGATCTGCAGGGCACGCACGCCCAGTGCCTCGGCGCGGCGTTCGTCGATGCCGAGGTCGAACAGCGCCTTGCGCACGTCCTGCCAGGCCTTGCCCGCCGACACCACGCCGATCGTCGCCTGCGCCGGGTTCAGCGTGATCCGGTTCAGGCGGTTGGCCTTCGCGTAGGCGAGCGCCGCGTACAGCCGCTTGTGGAACACGCGCTCCTCGACCGGCATCAGCACGAGCTCGGTCGGGCGGATCGCCAGCCCGTCGGGCGGGAAGTCGAACTCGGGCAGCACGACGTCGGGCTGCCCCGCCTGCAGCTGCACGGTGCCGGCGCTCTCGACGATCTCGCCGACCAGCTTCATGCCGACCATCGCGCTCGAGAAGCGGCTCATCTCGATGCCGTGCAGGCCGAACTCGAGGATCTCCTGCACGTTGCTGGGGTACAGCAGCGGCGCGCCGATCGACTCGAACAGGATGTCGGAGTAGCAGGCGACGGTGGAGGACTTCGCGCCGTGGTCGTCGCCCAGCAGGGCGAGCACGCCGCCGAGCCGGCTGGTGCCGGCCCAGTTGGTGTGGCGCAGCGCGTCCATCGCGCGGTCGACGCCCGGCCCCTTGGCGAACCAGACGCCGAACACGCCGTCGACCTTCGCGCCGGGGAACATGCCCACGTACTGCGAGCCCCACACCGACGTGGCGGCCAGCTCCTCGTTGACCCCGGGCCGGTACACGATGTTGTGTTCCTTCAGCAGCTCGGGCACCTTGCGCAGCGCGCCGTCGTAGGCGGCCAGCGGAGAGCCCTGGTAGCCGGAGATGTAGCCGCCCGTGTTGCGGCCGGCCGCCCGGTCGCGGCGCCGCTGGTCGAGCACCATGCGCACCAGCGCCTGGATGCCGGTCATGAAGACGATGCCGTCGTCGCGCAGGTACTTGTCGTCGAGCGTCGCGTCGAGCCGCGCCGGCGGGGTGTTCGGGGGCATCGCGGTCACTCCTGGGGGCGGTTGAGCACCGCGCAGAGCTGGTGGCAGGTTTCGATGGTGGGCACGGCCACGCCGAGGCGGCGCCCGAGGGCGACCGCGTACCCGAGGATCGCGTCGACCTCGAGGCGGCCGCCGCGCAGCAGATCCTGCAGCGCCGACACGCGGTGCAGCGGCGCGCGCTGGCCGAAGACGGCCCCGAAGCTGCGCACCAGCCGCGCGCCTTCCTCGGGGGGCGCGGCGGCGATCGTGTTCAGGGGCAGGCCCTTCTGGTCGAGGATGCGCACGCCGCTGGCGGCGGCCAGCGCGCAGGTCTCGCGGATCAGGTGCGCGATCGCGATCGCGGTGTCCGGGTCGGACAGGTTGCGCCACGTGTACTGCCGCGTGAGCAGCGCGGGCGCGAACAGCGGCAGGAAGCCCGCGTACTTGGTCCACTCGACGCTGCGGATGTCGTCGGACGCCTCGGCGGCGATGCCCGACGACTTCAGTGCGCCGACGATGTCGGCGACGCGCGCCGACGGGCCGCCCCCGAGCTCGCCGATCGGCAGCGCCTGGTTCATCGTGAAGCGCGTGGTGCCGTCGTCGAGCAGTTCACCCGAGATGCTCGCGGTGGCGCCCAGCACCTGGCCCGCGCCGTAGCGGGCGACGAGCTCGTCGTTCTTCAGCACGCCGTTCTGCAGCGAGAGTGCGATCGGCGGCCGCGCCAGACGCACGCCGTCCAGCGCCTGCGCGGTATCGAAGGCCTTCGTGCACAGGATCAGCACGTCGGCGTCGGTGGCTTCGCCGGGCCGGACCACCGGGACCGGCACCGTGCAGTCGACCAGACCGGTGAGCGCGACCCCGTGCGCCGCGACGTGGTCGGCCCGGCGCCCGCGCGCCAGCAGCGCCACGGAGGTGCCGGCGCGCGCCAGGTGCGCGGCCAGGATGGAACCGAGCGCGCCGGCGCCCAGGATCAGGAACTTCATCGATTGCCTCCTCGTGTGCGGCGCCTGCATCGGGCGCCGTTCGTGCGGGGTCGAGCTTACCGGGTTCGCCTCACTCGTACGCCGACAGGTCGCGCACCGCGCCCCGGTCCGCCGACGTCGCCAGCAGCGCGTAGGCCTTGAGCGCCGTCGACACTTCGCGCGG
>JAKOZZ010000040.1 GCA_029779755.1 Pseudomonadota bacterium | reverse complement strand
GTGACCGGCGTTGCGGCCGACGTAGTCGGTCATCACCTCGACGACCAGATCGCCGATCGGCACCGGCCGCAGCAGGTTGGCCGTCAGGCGCGCGATGTGCGACAGGCCGTGTTCGCGCGCGGCCAGCTCGACCGCGCGGCACACCAGCGCGATCGGCGGGCCGGCGTGCTGGTGCTGCGGATCCCAGGGGCCGCGCGTGAGCGGGCCGGCGCGGAACCGGCGCGCATCGAGGGCGGTGAAGGCGGCGTCGGGCGCCGGGCGGGGGAGCGGGTCGGTCACGGGGGTGTTCCGGGTTCGGTCCAAGGGCGGTGGCGCTTGCGCCGCCGACGGGCGCGTGCGACCGGAGGATTATGACGTCGCCCGGCCCGCACGCGCGGCGCCGCTCCTGTACTGTTGACCCACCTGCCGGGCCCGTGCCCGTGCCCGGGCCCGGGCCCGTGCCCGTGCCCGTGCCCGTGCCCGTGCCCGTGCGCCGCGGCGTCGGCGACGCTCATGCCGATGCCCGAGACGCAGCCGCGCCCGCCCGATGCCCGACCCCCGCAACGCCTGTCCGACACCCGCCCGACACCCGCCCGACCACCGCATGACCCGACCCGTCCCCACTGCCGCCCGCTGGTTCCTGGCCAGCATCGCCACGTACATGGTGCCCAACGGCATCCAGATGGTGCTGCTGCCGACGCTGATGGCGATCGAACTCAACCAGTCGGCCGGTCGGTTCGGCCTCACGCAGATGATCGGGCAGCTGCCGCTGCTGCTGTTCCTGCTGATGGGCGGCTGGATCGCCGATCGCGTCGACACGCGGCGCTGGCTGATGGGCGTGCAGGCGGCCGCGGTCGTGATGCCGCTCGTGCTCGCCGTGCTGCTGTGGACGGGGCATGCCGGCGAGACGCCGGTGCTGCTGTGGGCGTTTGCGTGGGGACTGGTCGGCGCCTTCTCGATGCCGGCGCGCGACGGTCTGCTCCGGCGCGTCGCCGGCGACGAGGTCCAGCGCATGGTGACGCTGGCGCTGGGCACCCAGTTCGGCATGCAGATGCTGGGTCAGGCGCTGGCCGGCCAGGCGGCGCGCTGGGGCGTGGTCCCGCTGCTGGTGCTGCAGGCGGTGGTCGTCGCGCTCGGCGTGTTCGTCGCGTCGCGGCTGCCGCCCGGGCGGGTGTCGCACGCCCCGCAGGCCGAAGGGCTGTGGCGCGGCCTGGCGGGCGGCTTCGCGCTGATCCTGTCGACCCCGGTGCTGCGCGCCACCTACCTGATCACGATCGGCATGGGTGTGTTCTTCGGCGGCGTGTTCCTGGTGCTGCTGCCGCTCGCGGTGCGCGATCTGTATGCGGGGGGCGCCCGCGACATCTCGTTCGCCTACGTGGCGTTCGGGCTCGGCACCCTGCTGTGCATCGTCGGCCTGATGCGGCGGGGCGGCGCGCGCCGCCCCGGACGCGCACTGCTGGTCTCGCAGGCGAGCGGCTGCCTGGCCCTGCTGCCGATCGCGTTCACGCCGCCGCAGTGGGGGTACCTCGCGTGCATCTTCGTCTGGGGCATGAGCGGCGGCCTGGCGATGACGATGAGCCGCACGATCATGCAGGAGCAGTCGCCGGCCACGCACCAGTCGCGGGTGATGGCGGCGCTGACGCTGGCGACCACCGGCGGCGCGCCGCTCGGCGCGCTGGTGTCCGGCGCCGTGATCGGGCAGTGGGGCGTGCCGGGCGGCGTGGCCCTGCCCATCGTCGGCGTCACGCTGCTGACGCTGGCGTCGATGGCGCTCCACCCGATCAGCCGGCTGCAGTCGCACAGCCACGCCCGGCGCGTGGAGACGGCACCGGCGCGTTCCTGACGCGGCTGCAGCGGGACTGACGCGGCTGCGGCGGGACTGAAACGCAGGGGGCGGCCCCGACGACGCGGGCGACTCCGACGACGCCGGGCAGCCCCGTCGTACGGTTCAGGCGCGCAGCAGGTCGGCCAGGCGCCGCATGTCGTCGAACACCATCGTTGCGCCGGCGCCGAGCAGCGCACGCGGGTCGTTGGCCGCGCAGTAGCCGAACACCGTCGCGCCGGCCGCCACGCCCGCCTGCGTGCCGGTGGGCGTGTCCTCGATCACCAGGCAGCGCGCCGGATCCACGCGCAGCCCGCCGGCGGCCAGCAGATACACGTCGGGATGCGGCTTGCTGCGCGCGACCTGGTCGGCGCCGTAGACGTGCGGGTCGAGCCGCGGCAGCAGTCCGGTGCGGCCCAGCGTGATGTGCATCTTGGCGCGCTCGGCGCCCGAGGCGACGGCCACCGGCAGACCGGCCGACGCGCAGGCGTCGAAGACGGCCTCGATGCCCGGCACGGCCTCGATGGTGTCGCGCAGCGCGTCGTCGCGCCGCCGCTTGTATTCGTCGTAGAAGCCCTCGGGCACCGGCCGGCCGGTGAGTTCGCCGATGAGCGCGAACTCCTGCCAGACGGCCTTGCCGACGAAGGTGCGGATCGTCTCCTCGAGCGACAGGCGCGCGCCGAGCTCGCCGAGCATGTCGGCCAGCACGCGGTTGGTGATCGGCTCGCTGTCGACGAGCACGCCGTCGCAGTCGAACAGGACGGCATCGAAGCGTTGGGTGGGCATCCGACGATTGTGCCTGCATGCGCCGGTGCACGCCCGTCGGGCGGTGGCAGAATCCGGCGATCCCTTCCTCCGGAGCTGCCATGACCGCCCGCCGCCGCACCCGCCGCACCGTCCTGACCGCCCTGCTGGCGGCAACGCTCGCGTCGCCGCTGTCCGCGCAGACCTGGCCCGAGCGGCCGATCCGGATCGTCGTCGGCTTCGCGCCCGGCGGCTTCACCGACGTGCTGGCCCGCATGGTCGGGCAGAAGCTGCAGGAGCGCCTCGGCCAGCCGGTGGTGATCGAAAACAAGGCCGGCGCCGCCGGGACGGTGGGCGCCGATCTCGTCGCCAAGTCCAAGCCCGACGGCTACACGCTGCTGCTGGGGCACAGCAACTCCAACTCGGTGGCGCCTGCGCTGTACCCGAAGCTGCCGTACGACGTGGTCAAGGACTTCACGCCCATCGTGCGCATCGCGTCCACCCCGCTGCTGCTGGCGGTCAATCCGTCGGTGGCGGCGCGCGACGTGAAGTCCTTCGTCGCCCTGGCGCAGAAGCAGCCCGACGGCCTGCGGTTCGCGTCGTCGGGCAACGGCAGTGCGCAGCACCTGGCGGCCGCGCGGTTCATGCTGGCCACCAGGACGCAGATGATCCACGTGCCGTACAAGGGCAGCAGCGCCGCCATGGTCGACCTGCTGTCCGGTCAGGTCGAGCTGAACTTCGACAGCCCGCCCAACGTGCTGCCGCACTGGCAGGCCGGCAAGCTGCGCGTGCTGGCGATCACCAGCCAGAAGCGCTCGCCGCTGATGCCCGACGTGCCCACCCTCGCCGAGGCGGGCGTGCCCAACGCCGAGATGTCGCAGTGGTTCGCGCTGCTGGGGCCGGCGGGCATGCCGCGCGAGGTCACGCAGCGCCTCAATGCCGAGGTGCAGGCCATCCTCAAGCTGCCCGACGTGGTCGAGAAGATCGCCGCGCAGGGCGGCGAGATCGTGGCCGGCTCGGCCGAGCAGTTCGCCGCGTTCCTTCCGGGCGATGCGGCCGCGTTCGCGCGGCTCGTGAAGGAAGCCAACGTACGCATCGACTGACCGGAGCCGCCCATGACCCTCAAGACCTCCGATCTGTGCGACGCCTGCGACGGCGCGCGCGCCAGCGCGCTGGCGTGGCGCGGCTACGGCCGGCGTCGCGCCTTCGCGGGCACGATCCGCACCATCCGCTGCCACGAGGACATCGGCCTGATGCGGGCGACGGTCGGCCAGGCGGGGCACGGACAGGTGCTGGTGATCGACGGCGGCGGATCGCTGGCGCGGGCCCTGTTCGGTGACGTGATGGCCGAGGTGGCGATGCGCAACGGCTGGGCGGGCCTGGTGATCCACGGCGCGATCCGCGACAGCGTCGAGATCGACGCGATGGACATCGGCGTGAAGGCCCTCGGCACGGTGCCGCGGCGCGGCGAGCGCACGGGCGCCGGCGAGGCCGACGTGCCGGTGACGTTCGGCGGCGTCACCTTCACCCCGGGTCACCGCCTGGTCGCCGACGACGACGGCGTCATCGTGCTGCCGGCCGGCCTGACCGAGGACGACATCGACGTCGCGGGTGCGGTCGCCGCCACCGCCGCCTACGCCGCCACCGCGCCGAAGGGATGACCCCCCGCACCCTCTACCGGCGCATCGTCGACGCGCACGTGGTGCGGCGGCTCGACGGGCCCGCCACGGCCGCCCCGCGCGACCCGGCAGGCGCCCGCGACCCCGCCGCCGCCCGCGACCCCGCCCCCGCCGCCGGCGGTCCCGTCGATGCCGCGCAGCCGGGCGGCGCCTGCGCCGACGGCGCCGCGATGCCCGGCGACCAGGTCCTGCTCTACGTCGACCGTCAGGTGCTCAACGAGTACACCAGCCCGCAGGCCTTCGCCGCGCTGCACGCGGCCGCACGACCGGTGTGGCGCCCGGCCGCGTCGGTGGCCGTCGTGGATCACGTGAACCCGACGACGCCCGAACGCACGGCCCGCACCATGGTGCTGGTCGACGCCGACCGCGCCCGTCAGGTGACGACGCTCGGCGCCAATTGCGCGCGGCACGGCATCGAGCTCTACGACATGCTCGACGCGCGCCAGGGCATCGAGCACGTGGTCGCCAGCGAGCAGGGGCTGGTGCTGCCCGGCATGGTGATCGCCGCCGGCGACAGCCACACCACCACGCACGGCGCGATGGGCGCGCTGGGCTTCGGCATCGGCACCAGCGAGATCGAGCATCTGCTCGCCACGCAGACGCTGATCTACCGCGTGATGCGCACGATGCGGGTGGACGTGTCGGGCCGGCTCGGGCCCGGCGTCACCGCCAAGGACCTGGTGCTGGCGCTGATCCGCCGCATTGGTGCCGACGGTGCCGGCGGACACGTGATCGAGTTCACCGGCGAGGCGATCTCTGCGCTGGGTGTCGAGGGCCGGCTGACCCTGTGCAACATGAGCGTGGAGGCCGCGGCGCGCGGGGCGATCGTCGCTCCCGACGACACCCTGTTCGACTACCTGTGCGGACGCCCCAAGGTGCCGACCGGCGCACGCTGGGAGGCCGCCGTCCGCGCGTGGCGCGGGTTGCGCAGCGACGACGGCGCGACGTTCGACGCGACGGTGTCGCTCGATGCGGCGGCGCTCGCCCCGATGGTGACCTGGGGCACGAGTCCCGACCAGGGCTTTGCGATCGACGCCCGGGTGCCCGACCCCGCGGCGCAGCCCGACCCCGCACGGCGCCGCGGCATGGCGCGCGCGCTCGAGTACATGGGCCTCGTGCCGGGGCAGTCCCTCGACGGGCTGCCGATCAGCCACGCCTTCATCGGGTCGTGCACCAACGGCCGCATCGACGACCTGCGCGACGCGGCGCGGGTGCTGCGCGGCCGGCGCGTCGCGCCCGGCGTGCGCGCGCTGGTGGTGCCGGGGTCGAGCACGGTCCGCGCCCAGGCCGAAGCCGAAGGACTGGCGCAGGTGTTCATCGACGCCGGGTTCGAATGGCGTCAGGCCGGTTGCTCGATGTGCGTGGCCATGAACGACGACCATCTCGTTGCGGGCGACCGCTGCGCGTCGAGCACCAACCGGAACTTCGAGGGGCGGCAGGGGGCGGGCGCGCGCACGCACCTGATGAGTCCCGCGATGGTGGCCGCCGCCGCGGTGCGCGGCGCGATCACCGACGTGCGTCGCCTGCTGCCCGACTGAGGATCGCGATGGAACCGTTCCGCACCCACACGGCCGTGGCGGCGGCGTTGCCGCAGGCCAACGTCGACACCGACCAGATCATGCCCAAGCAGTTCCTCAGGGGCGTCGATCGCGCCGGGCTGAGCGCCGGCTTCCTGTTCGATCTGCGCTTCGAGGCGCCGGGCCGCCCGCGTGCCGGCTTCGTGCTGAACCGCGCGCCCTGGACCGAGGCCGGCATCCTGGTGACGGGGCCGAACTTCGGCTGCGGCTCGAGCCGCGAGCATGCGGTGTGGGGGATGCGCGAACTCGGCGTGCGCTGCGTGATCGGCACCAGCTTCGGCGGCATCTTCGCGGACAACTGCGCCCGCAACGGCGTGCCGGCGATCGTGCTGCCGGCCGAGGAAGTGCAGCGCCTGATGACGCTGGCGGCGGATCCGGCGCGCTGTCGCATGACCGTCGATCTCGACGCGCAGACGGTCACCAGCCACGGCGACGGCCGGGTGCTGGCGTTCGCGTTCGATGCGCTGCGCCGGCAGATGCTGCTCGCGGGGCTCGACGCGGTCGGCCTGACGCTGCAGCATGCCGAGGAGATCCGCGCCTTCGAACGGCGCCACTTCGCCGCCCAGCCCTGGCTGACCTGAGCCGTGGTGGCGTCACCTTCCCCCTTGCCGGAGCCCAACATGTCCGAACCGCTCACCGGTGGCTGCCTCTGCGGCGCCATCCGTTACGCCGTCAGCGCCCCCGTGCAGAACCTGATCGCGTGCCACTGCACCGACTGCCAGAAGGCGTCGGGCACCGGCGCCAGCATCAACGCGCTGCTGCCGTCGTCGGCGTTCTCGATCACGCGCGGCACGCCGCGTGTCTTCACGAAGCCGGCCGACAGCGGCAACGTGCTGCACCGGCACTTCTGCGGCGACTGCGGCGCACCGATCTTCAGCCAGCGCGACAACCTGCGCGAGTTCATGGTGCTGAAGGCCGGCAGTCTCGACCGTCACGAGGGGCTGCAGGTCGTGATGAACATCTGGACCCGCAGCCGGCGCCCCTGGACGCTGATCGACCCGGCAGTCGAGGCCCACGAAGGCAACCGGCCGCCCGCGCGTCAGCCCTGAGCGAGCGCGCGCTCGAAGAACGCGATCGAGCGCTGCAGCGCCAGCGTGGCCGACGCCTCGTGCCAGTCGGGATGGCCGAAGCGGTTGAAGCCGTGGCCGGCCGGGTAGGTGAACACCTCGGCCTGCGGCGCCGCGGCGCGGATCGTCGCGATCGCGGTCGGCGGGATCATCGCGTCCTGCTCGCCGAAGTGCAGCATCACCGGTGCCTGCGGCCGCTCGTGCACGAAGGGCACGGTCCGCCCGCCGTAGAACCCCACGGCCGGCAACCCCAGCCGGGTGGCGGCCAGGAAGGCCACCGAGCCGCCCCAGCAGTAGCCGACCACGCCGGTCTTCAGGCCGCCGCCGACCTGCTGCGCGGCGGCGCGGATGTCGCGCATCGGGGCGTCCATGCCCAGCTGGTCGACGAGCGCGCGCCCGCGTGCCACGCCGTCCGGGTTGTAGCCGAGCTCGACGCCCTTCTCGAACCGGTCGAAGAAGCAGGGCGCAACGGCGAGGAATCCGGCGCGGGCGTACTGCTCGGTGCAGACCCAGCGGATGTGCTCGTTGACGCCGAAGATCTCCTGCACGACGACGATGCAGCCGCGCGGCGGGCCGGCAGGCCGGGCGACGAAGGCGGGGATCGTGGCGCCGTCGCCGGCGGTCAGGGTGACGGTTTCGGTCATGGGGCTCCTCCTGCGTTGGAGGCGCCATGGTACGACGCGCGCTCAGCCGCTGCCGTCGGCGGCGAGCGCCCGGCCGATCAGGATGCGCTGGATGTCGCTGGTGCCCTCGTAGATCTGCGACACGCGCACGTCGCGGTAGATGCGCTCGACCGGGAAATCGGCCAGGTAGCCGTAGCCGCCGTGGATCTGGATGGCGTCGGAGCACACGCGCTCGGCCATCTCGGAGGCGAACAGCTTGGCCATCGCGGCCTCCTTCAGGCAGGGCTGGCCGGCGTCCTTCAGGCTGGCCGCGTGCAGGATCAGCTGACGCGCGGCCTCGATCTGCGTGGCCATGTCGGCCAGCCGGAACTGCAGCGCCTGGTGGTTGAAGATCGCCTCGCCGAAGGCGACCCGCTCCTTCGAGTAGCGAAGTGCCGCCTCGAACGCGGCGCGCGCCATGCCGACGCTCTGCGAGGCGATGCCGATGCGCCCGCCTTCCAGCCCGGACAGCGCGATCTTCAGGCCCTGGCCCTCCTCGCCGATCAGGTGCTCCGCCGGGATGCGGCAGTTCTCGAAGACGATCTGCGCGGTGTCGGACGCGTGCTGGCCGAGCTTGTCCTCGAGCCGGGCGACGACGTAGCCGGGCGTGTCCGTCGGCACCAGGAAGGCGGAGATGCCGCGCTTGCCGGCCGTCCTGTCGGTGACGGCCATCACGATCGCGACGTCGGCGGTGCTGCCCGAGGTGATGAACTGCTTGACCCCGTCGAGCACGTAGTGGTCGCCGTCGCGCCGCGCGGTCGTGCGCAGGCCGGAAGCCTCGGAGCCGACGTGCGGTTCGGTCAGGCAGAACGCGCCGAGCATCTCGCCTGCGGCCAGCGGCGCGAGCCAGCGCTGCTGCTGGGCCGGGTTGGCCCACGCGAGCAGGATCGAGCACACCGGGCAGTTGTTGACCGACACGATCGTGGAGGTGGCGCCGTCACCGGCGGCGATCTCCTCGATGATGAGGGCGAGCGCGACGTAGTTCAGGCCCGCACCGCCCAGCGCCTCCGGCACCGCGATGCCGAAGCAGCCGAGCTGCGCGAGCCCGCGCAGCGCGTCGCGCGGGAAGGTGTTGTTCTTGTCCCAGAGCGCCGCGTTGGGCGCGATCTCGGCCTGCACGAACTGGCGCACGGCGTCACGCACCATGCGCTGGTCTTCGGTCAACAGCATCGGAGGTCCTGTGTTGTTGGAGGGGGCGGCCCGGGCGCGCGTGGGCCCGGCGCGCGCGGTTCACACGCTGCGCCGGCGCGCGGTCACCTGGATCTCGATCTTCATGCGCGGGTCGACCAGGCCGACCACCATCGCGGTGGCGGCCGGCCGCGCGATGCGGAAGTACTGGCCGAAGATCGGCGCCAGCGGCTCGAACAGCGCAGCGTCGGTGAGCAGGTACTGCACGCGCACCACGTCGTCGAGCGTGCAGCCCGCCTGCGCCAGCGCCTGCGCGATGTTGGCGAAGCACTGGTGGGTCTGCGCAACGGCGTCGTGGGCGATCGTCATGCGCGTGTAGTCGAAGCCGGTGGTGCCGGACACCAGCACGTCGTCACCGACGACGACGGCGCGCGAATAGCCGGCCAGCGCTTCGAAGCTGGATCCGGAGGAGATCAGGGTACGGTCGCTCATGAAAGGAAAGGCTCCTGAAACGTGCCGGTCACGCCGCGACGCCGCACTACCAGGCCAGCGACTGCCCGCGGTAGTCGTAGAAGCAGCCGCCCGGGAACGCGCCGGGGCTGCCGATCACGTGCCGCAGTCCGGTGACGCTGTCGGTCACGTCGACGTCGGCATTGGGGCCGCCCATGTCGGTGCGCACCCAGCCCGGATGCAGCGACAGCACGCGCACGCCCAGCGGCGCGAAGTCGGCATGCGCGAGCTTGGCGACCATGTTGACCGCCGCCTTCGACACGCGGTACAGCATGCCGTAGCTGGCGCCGGCCTCGGCGATCGAGCCCATGCGGCTGGACAGGAACGCCAGCGTGCCGCGCGACGGCGCCAGCAGCGGCGCGATCACCGGCACGAGGCGCATCGCCGACAGCACGTTGGTGCGGAACACCAGGTCGAACTCGGCGTCCGACGGCGGCTGCCGGACGGTGCTGGCGCGGGGGCCGTAGACCCCCGCGTTGACCAGCGCCACGTCCAGCGGCTCGCCGTCGAGCTGCCACGCGATGCCGGCCAGGTCGTTGATGTCCTGCACGTCCAGCTTCAGCGTGTGCGCACCCAGGTCGCGCAGCCGCACCCGGTCGGCTTCGCTGCGGTACGTCGCGTGCACCGTCCAGCCTTCGCCCAGGTACTGCCGGACGAACTCCAGGCCGATGCCGCGCGACGCGCCGAGGATCAGGGCCGAAGGCACGGTCAGAGCATCTCGACGCTGACCGCCACCGCCTCGCCGCCGCCGATGCACAGCGAAGCGACGCCCTTCCTGCCGCCGGTCTTGCGCAGCGCGCCCAGCAGCGTGACGAGGATGCGGGCGCCGGACGCGCCGATCGGGTGGCCCAGCGCGCAGGCGCCGCCGTGGATGTTGACCTTCGCGTGCGGCAGGTCGAACTCCTTCATCGCCGCCATCGTGACCGCGGCGAACGCCTCGTTGACCTCCCACAGGTCGACGTCGCCGACCTTCCAGTTGGACTTGGCCAGCACCTTCTGGATCGCGCCGACCGGCGCCGTGGTGAACCACTCGGGCGCGTGCGCGTGCGTGCTGTGCGCGACGATGCGGGCGATCGGCTTGAGGCCCTTGGCGGCGGCCGTCGAGGCGCGCATCAGCACCAGCGCGGCGGCGCCGTCGGAGATCGACGACGCGTTGGCGGCGGTGATCGTGCCGTCCTTCTTGAACGCCGGCTTCAGCCCGGGGATCTTGTCGAGCTTGGCCTTGAACGGCTGCTCGTCCTTGTCGATCACGGTGTCGCCGGCCTTGCCCTTGATCGTGACGGGCGCCATCTCCCAGGCGAAGCTGCCGTCCTTGTTGGCGGCGATCGCGCGCTCGGTCGAGGTGATCGCGAACTGGTCCTGCGCTTCGCGGGTGAACTCGTATTTGGCCACGCACGACTCGGCGAACACGCCCATCGCCTTGCCGCGCTCGTAGGCGTCCTCCAGGCCGTCCATCGCCATGTGGTCGTACATGGTGGCCGCGCCGTAGCGGTAGCCCTTGCGCGCGCCCACCAGCAGGTGCGGCGCGTTGGTCATGCTCTCCATGCCGCCGGCCACGATCACGTCGTGGGTGCCGACCTGCAGCAGGTCGTGGGCGAGCATCACGGTCTTCAGGCCCGAGCCGCACATCTTGGACAGTGTGACGGCGCCGGCCGACTGCGGCAGGCCCGCGGCGAGCGTCGCCTGGCGCGCGGGCGCCTGGCCCTGGCCGGCCATCAGGCAGTTGCCGAAGAAGACCTCGCCGACGTCCTCGCCCTTGACGCCCGCGCGCTCGACGGCCGCCCGGATGGCGACTGCGCCGAGTTCGGCGGCACTGACGTTGGCGAAGTCGCCGAGCATGCCGCCGATCGGCGTGCGGGCGGCGGAAACGATGACGATCGGATCGCTCATTTGGAGACTCCTGTGGATTGAAACGGGAATGCGCCCCGGGCGGCGGGCGCCGGGGGATGTCGGGGAGCAGGAGGCCGCAGGATGAACCATCCCGCGGCACTTGTCGAACCGCGCGGCGTCATGCGGCCGCCTGGGCGCCGCCGGCGAGCCGGTGCTTGAAGCGCAGCGCGTCCGGGTAGGGGAACACGTCCTCGAGCACGCCCTCGCGGATGCGCTTCTGGCGCTCCTGCCAGTAGCCGGCGTCGAGCAGCTCGGCGTGGTGGCGCATGAAGATCTCGCGCACCTTCGGGTCGCCCAGCAGGAAGGTGGCGAACTCCTCCGGGAAGACGTCGTGCGGGCCGACCGTGTACCAGGGCTCCGCCGACATCTCGTCCTCGGGCGTGCGCGGCGGCGGGATGCGGCGGAAGTTGCAGTCGGTCAGGTAGGCGACCTCGTCGTAGTCGTAGAACACCACCCGGTTCTGGCGCGTGACGCCGAAGTTCTTGTAGAGCATGTCGCCCGGGAAGATGTTGGCCGCGACCATCTGCTTGATGGCGTCGCCGTACTCGATCACCGCGTGCTCGCGCTCGAGCGCATCGGCGCGCTCCAGGTAGATGTTGAGGGGCACCATGCGGCGCTCGATGTACACGTGCCGGATCACGACCCGGTCGCCCTCCTCGTGCACGATCGACGGTGCGACGTCCTTGAGCTCGGCCATCAGGGCGGCGTCGATGCGCGCGCGCGGGAACGACACGTCGGAGTACTCCCAGGTGTCGGCCATGCGCCCGACGCGGTCGTGGAACTTCACCAGCTGGTACTGCCCCTGGATGAACTCGCGCGTCATCTCCTTGCGGCGCTTGTCCTTGATGATCTTGAACACGTACGGGAACGAGGGCAGCGTGAACACCGCCATCACCAGCCCCTTGATGCCGGGGGCGATCACGAACTGGTCGGTCGAGTGCCGCAGGTGGTGCAGCAGGTCGCGATAGAACATCGTCTTGCCCTGCTTGTGCAGGCCGAGCATCGTGTACAGCTCCGACTCGGGCTTGGTCGGCATCAGCGTCTTGAGGAACTGCACGTACGCCGACGGCACGTTCATGTCGACCATGAAGTAGGCGCGCGAGAAGTTGAACAGCGCCTCGATGCGGTCGCCGCCGAACAGCACCGTGTCGATGTACAGGCGGCCCTGCGAATCCTGCAGGATCGGGATCGCGAAGGGCACGAGCTCGCCGTCGTTGATGAAGCGGCCGATCAGGTAGCAGCCCTTGTTGCGGAAGAAGGGCGTGCGCAGCACCTGGATCTGGCAATCGATCGCAGCGACGAAGTTCTTCTCGAACTGGGCGCGCGCCGCGTCGCGCACCAGGCGCAGGTCGCGCTCGAAGTCGACGAACGGGCAGGCGAAGCCGACGTCGATGATCACCTGCCGCAGCGCGGCGGTCCAGCCGGTGCGCGTGGGGTAGTACACGCGGAACGAGGGCGGATCGCCGTCCAGGTATTCGGTGGACACCGCCGGCCGCACGAAGATGATGTCGTTGCGGAAGTACTCGCGGTGCAGGATCTTGGTGCAGACCGAGTTGAAGAAGGTCTCGGCGAGCTCCGGCTGGCGGTGCTCGGCCAGCAGGTTCACGTAGTGGCGCTTGACGTCCGGCCACACCGTGCCGTCGAGGTCGCTGGCGCGGAACTCTGACTCCATCCGGCGCACCGCCTCGAGCACGCGCTGGTCGTAGAACGCGATGCGCTCGCGTGCGAGGCGGCGGATCGTGTGCCACCGGCCCAGCTCGTACTGGGTCTTGGCCTGCTGCGCGTTGTAGCGGAAGAGGCCGTAGTGGCGGTCGAACCCCGCCAGGATGGCTTCGGCGATGCTGCGGGCGCGTTCCTTGGACATGCGTGTCGGACCCGTGGAGTCGTTGTGCGCCGGCTCCGGCGCGGCCGGCGCCGGCAGGGCGCCCGCTGCGCAGGCGACGGGCGTGCCCGGTGGGCGTCAGGCGGTCTCGGAGAAGAGTTCGCGGCCGATGAGCATGCGGCGGATCTCGGACGTGCCGGCGCCGATCTCGTACAGCTTGGCGTCGCGCCACAGACGGCCGGTCGGGTACTCGTTGATGTAGCCGTTGCCGCCCAGGCACTGCAGCGCCTCGCCGGCCATCCAGGTCGCCTTCTCGGCGCTGAACAGGATCGCGCCGGCGGCGTCCTTGCGCAGCGTGCGCACGTCGACCTTGCCGGCGCGCGAGCGGTCGCACTGCCGGCCGACCTCGTACACGTAGGCGCGGCTGGCCATCATCGTCGAGTACATGTCGGCGATCTTGCCCTGCATCAGCTGGAACTCGCCGATCGCCTGGCCGAACTGCTTGCGCTCGTGCACGTAGGGCACGACCACGTCCATGCAGGCGGACATGATGCCCAGCGGCCCGCCGGACAGCACCGCGCGCTCGAAGTCGAGACCGCTCATCAGCACGTAGGCGCCGCGGCCCACGCCGGCCAGCGGGTTGTCGTCGACGCCGCCCAGCACGTTCTCGGCGGGCACCTCGCAGTCCTGGAACACCAGCTCGCCGGTGTGGCTGCCGCGCATGCCCAGCTTGTCGAGCTTCTGCGCGACCGAGAAGCCCTTGAAGCCCTTCTCGACCAGGAACGCGGTGATGCCGCGCGGGCCGGCGGCCGGGTCGTTCTTGGCGTAGATGACCATCACGTCGGCGTCGGGGCCGTTGGTGATCCACATCTTGGAGCCGTTCAGGATCCAGCGGTCGCCCTTGCGCTCGGCGCGCAGCTTCATCGAGATCACGTCCGACCCGGCGCCGGGCTCGGACATGGCCAGCGCGCCGACGTGCTCGCCGCTGACCAGCTTGGGCAGGTACCGCGCGCGCTGCGCCGTGGTGCCGTTGCGCATGATCTGATTCACGCACAGGTTGGAGTGCGCGCCGTACGACAGGCCCACCGAGGCCGAGCCGCGGGAGATCTCCTCCATGGCCACGATGTGCGCGAGGTAGCCCATGTCGGTGCCGCCGTACTCCTCGGGCACCGTCATGCCGAGCACGCCGAGCGCGCCGAACTTGCGCCACAGGTCCATCGGGAACTGGTCGGTGCGGTCGATCTCGCCGGCGCGCGGCGTGATCTCGGCGGCCGTGAACTGCTGCAGGGAATCGCGCAGCATCGCGATGTCCTCGCCGAGGTCGAACTGCAGTCCGGGGATGTTCAGCATCGTGTCGTCTCCAGGGAGGGTTGCGGTCCGGAACGCGGTCCGGCGTCAGTTCTGGGATCCCGCCTGCGCCAGCAGCTGCCGCGCACGCGCCTCGTGCGCGGCGATCTCGCCCAGGGTCTCGCGGATGTCGCGCATCTGCTGCTCGAGCGACAGCCGGTGGCGCTCGAGGGTCGCCAGGAAGCGCGTGAGCTGCGGCACGGTGTCGTCGGGCGATTCGTACATGTCGACGAGGTCCCGGATCTCGGACAGCGACAGACCGAGACGCTTGCCGCGCAGCGTCAGCTTCAGGCGCGTGCGGTCGCGCTGCGAATACACGCGCTGACGGCCGCCGGCGCCGCAGCGCTGCGGCGCGAGCAGGCCCTGGTCCTCGTAGAACCGGATTGCGCGCGCGGTCACTTCGAACTCGCGTGCGAGTTCGCCGATCGTGTACGAAGGGGTCCGACGGCTGTCGTCCATGCCGATGACGCGCGACCGAGGTGCGTGCAGTTTACGTAAACGTCAATTGTAGCCCCGCCCGTCGGCTACTTCAGCACCTGGAACAGGTTGTTGTAGTCGTCGGTCCACGGCCGCAGGTCTGCGCGCGGTGCGATTGCCTCGACCGGGCCGCCGGCCTTCAGGCGCGCGGCGAACCCGGCGTCGGCGCTGACCAGCACCCAGTCCGACCGGTACAGCGGACTGCCGCGTTCGGGATCGTGGATCACGCGCAGTGCGGGCCAGCCGATCGCGTCCGCCAGCCCGCGCACCACCCCCGACAGGTCGAGGTAGCGGTTGCTGACGTGGAAGGCGATCACGCCGCCCTCCTTCACGTGGCGCCGGTAGGTGTGCATCGCCTCGCGGGTGAGCAGGTGCACGGGGATCGCGTCGCTCGAGAACGCATCGATCGCGAGCACGTCGAAGCCGGCGGGCGCCTCGCGCTCGAGCACCAGGCGTGCGTCGCCCAGCCGCGTCTCGATCGTGGCTGCGCTGTCGCGCAGGAAGTCGAACCGGGTGCGGGCCAGGCGTTCGACCTGCGGATCGAGCTCGTACAGGCGCACGGTGTCGCCGCTGCGGCCGTAGGCCGCGAGCGTGCCGACGCCGAGCCCCACCACCCCGACGCGCAGCGGCGTCGTCCCGGCCGGGTCGCGCGCGGCCTGCAGCGCGCGGCCGATGCCGGAGGGCGCGCCGTAGTACGTGGTGGCGCGTGTGCGACGCGTCTCGGTGCGGTACTGCTCGCCGTGGTTGATCACGCCGTGCATCAGCCGCAGCACGGCGTTCGGGTCGTGTTCCAGCCCGGTGGTCTTGACCCGCATCGCGCCGTAGAAGTTGCGGGTCAGCTCCAGCGTGTCGGCGCGGATGCCGCGGACGTGATCGGCGAACCCCGCCGCCGCGGCACACAGTGCGGCCACCGCCATCCAGCGCAGCCCGCCGCGCGACAGCAGCGCGGCGATGGCCGTCACGCCCAGCAGCGCCACCGGGAACTCCCAGTACCACGACAGCAGCAGCGGTGCGGCGATGCCCACGGCCAGGCCGCCCGCGGCGCCGCCGGCCGACACCATCAGGTAGAACGCGGTGAGATGCCGCGGCCCGGGCCTGCGCGCCACCAGCTCGCCGTGACAGATCATGCACAGCACGAACAGGCCGGCCGTGTAGAGCGGCACGGCCTCCCACAGCGGCAGCAGCCCGCGCTGCGGACGCAGCGTGGCCCAGTCGATGCGCCACTGCAGCCCGGCCACCATCACCACCCCCAGCAGCAGGCCCAGTGGCAGCATCCAGCCGCGGCGGTACCACCCCGCGCCGTCGAAGCACAGGATGAAGGTGAGCAGGTACAGCGACAGCGGCAGCAGCCACAGGAAGGGCACGGAGGCGACGTTCTGGCCGATGTGCGTGGTCACGGACAGCAGCAGCGCGGTGCCCAGCGCCGCGAGCGTGCTCCAGGTGGCCCGCGCGCGCCACCCGGGCGGCGGTTCGTCGGTGGAGGCCGTCGTGCCGGCCGTGGTGGCCGGTGTGGCGCCGATGCGTGCGCCGGCCGGCGGCCCGTCGGCCGTGGCGGACGCCTGGCGCGCGCGCCAGCCGCCCCAGGTGGCGGCGAGCGCCAGCGCCACGAACAGCGCATAGCCCGCGCTCCAGCCCAGCGCCTGCGCCCGCGCGCCGGCCAGCGGTTCGATCAGCGGCGGGTAGACGAGCAGCGCCAGCATCGACGCGACGTTCGACAGCGCATACAGGCGATAGACGCGGGCGCCCCGATAGCGCTGTGCGAACCAGCTCTGCACCAGCGGGCCCGTGGTGGCGAGCATCACGTACGGCAGGCCGATGGTGACGGTCAGCAGCACGAGGATGCGGGCGATCGGTGCGTCGGCGTCGGCCGGTTTGAACGCGGCGTCGGCGACGATCGGCAGGCAGACCAGGCTGGCCGCGAGCAGCGCCGCGTGCAGCAGCGCCTGACGGCGCGGCGGCAGGCGCCGGGCGGCCAGATCGGAGTACAGATAGCCGGACAGCAGCGCGAGCTGGAAGAACACCATGCAGGTGGTCCAGACCGCGGCCGATCCGCCGAACCAGGGCAGGATCTGCCGCGCGATGATCGGCTGGACCAGGAACAGCAGGAAGGCCGACAGCGCGATCGTCGCGGCGAACAGCGCCTTCATGCCGGGCGGACGGGTCCGAACACGCCGAGGTCTTCCAGGCTGCGGTCGACCGCTTCGGCCCAGCCGCGGTTGGCCGCGGGCGACGCGGGGCTCGGATGCAGGATCTGGGCGATGCGGATCGCAGGCGGCGACACGCGTGCCGCGCGCGCATCACGTGCACCGCGCGCATCGTCGGCGGCGCCCGCCCCCGTCACCGCACGCGGGCCGAGCACGGCCTGCAGCCGCTGCGCGGCGAATCCGCCGATGCCGATCGCCCACTCGGGCTGCAGCGCGTCGATCGCCGCGCGCAGGTGCCGGTCGCAGGCGTCCTCCAGCGGCCGCTTCTCGGCGGCCGGCAGGCGGTCGGGCGTGAAGTTGCGACCCGACGCCTCGAGGAACACCAGCGGGCAGTAGTTGAGCACGAAGCTCTGCGCGAAGAAGTCTTCGGCACGGCCGAAGCGCTGCGCGGCCCATCCCCACAGGCGCCGGCCGCTGACTTCCGAGCGCGTGCAGTCGAATCCCTGGATCGGGCGCTTCGGATGTTCGTGCGCCGG
The DNA here is from genome assembly GCA_029779755.1 of Pseudomonadota bacterium. Lineage (GTDB taxonomy): Bacteria > Pseudomonadota > Gammaproteobacteria > Burkholderiales > Burkholderiaceae_E > Quisquiliibacterium. The sequence goes on along the minus strand of JAKOZZ010000040.1, from coordinate 22,624 downwards.
CCGCGCGATCGTCGCGCGGATGCCCATCCAGTCCCGCACCGCCGCGACCTCCCCGAACGGCACGCCGATCTGCATCATGCCGAACGGGCCCGGGTTCATGCCCAGGAACACCACCCGCCGCGGCCCGGCGCCGAACCGTCGCACATAGGTCTCGTAGGCGTCCCACGCGTAGTCGAGCGGGTTGTACACGTGCGTGACCGGCGGCGTGAACCGCAGGTGGTGGCAGGTGTCGGAGAGCGCACGTGCCGCCGCGAGCAGGGCCTGCGCGGTCGGGGTCCCGGTGGCGTCGTCAGTCGGGGCGGCGGGGCGGGGTGGGCGTGTCGCGGGCATGGGCGCGCATGTTAATCGAGCGCGCGATCAGCATCTGCGCCGGGTAGTAGGTGCCCAGCACCCAAAGGGCCGCCAGCGGCAGCGGTGCATGGAACCGGTCGAAGGCCAGCAGCGCGTCGGAGCACAGGAACAGCACGCCGCCGATGCCCGCGCGCCGCGCATGCGGGTCGTCGAGGTGCCGCGCGCGCGCCAGTGCCTGCCCGGTCATCAGTCCGAGCATCAGCACGTAGGCGAGCACCGGCACGCGCAGTCCGGCCGGCAACGACGGCCAGAGCACGGTCAGCAGCACGGCCGCGACGGCGGCCACCGCAGCGAACGGCCCGCGGCGCGCCAGCGGCGGGCAGTCGCGCGTGAACGCGACGAGGTACGCGACATGCGCCAGCAGGAAGGCGACCAGTCCGGCGACGAACAGACCGTCGGGGATCAGCAGCACGTCGCCGGCCAGCGACAGCAGCAGGCCCGCGCAGACCGCGCGCGCATACGGCCCGCCGTCGCGCAGGCGGGCGGCTGCGACGGCGATGATCAGCAGGGTGGTCAGCGGCTTGAACACCCACACCATCCACGCGAGGCCCAGCAGCTTGCCCGCGATGGTCGACGCTGCAGCGAGCGCGGTGGCGGCGAGGATCGGCATGGCGTTCGATCGGTCGATCGGTGGTTCGGTCGGTTGGCGGGCCGGTCGGTCAGGCGGTGCGTGCGGCGTCGGCGCGGGCGTCGTCGGTGCCCCGCGCGCGCAACGCGTCGGCGGCGCGCCGGCGCAGGTCGTCGCTGCCGATGCGCCACGCGACGACAGCGCAGCCGGCGGCAGCGGCCGCCGCCAGCGCGAGCGCCCAGGCGGGCAGCGCACCCGTGGCGAACCAGCGCCCCGCCAGCGGCAGCGCCACGGCGACGGCGGCATGGCGCGCCGCCTCGATCGCCCAGCCGCCGGGCTCGCGCCCGAGCATGCGTCCGATGCCGCTCAGCGACAGCATCACCCAGGCCACGTAGGCAAGCAGTTCGGGCACCGGCGTGCGCGCGTGGATCTGGAGCACGTGCACGCTCGCCGCCAGCACCACGGCGAACTGGAGCACGGCGTAGCGGCGCACCGCGCGCCCCGCCTCCGGCGCGTAGCGCTGCCGCGCCGCGAGCGCGAACGGGGCCGTCGTGCCGGCCGAGCCGTCGGCGGGCCGCCAGCCCGGCCGCCGCACCCAGACCTGCAGCCGGTCGATCCAGCGCCGGGCCGCACGGCTGGTGGCCGCCAGCGAAGCGTAGACCTCGAGGTTGGCGCGCAGCGGGTCGAAGCTGCGCAGCGGCGCGCGCGTGCCGTAGACCGGCGGATCGTCGCTGCGCTCGTCCTGGAACGTGCCGAAGAGGCGGTCCCACAGGATCAGCACGCCGCCGTAGTTGCGGTCGACGTAGGCGTCGTTCACGGCATGGTGCACGCGATGGTTCGACGGGGATGCGAACACCCGGTCGAACCAGCCGAGCCGGCCGACGAGCTCGGTGTGGATCCAGAACTGGTACAGCAGGTTGATCAGCCCGACGACGGCGAACAGTGTCGGCGGCACGCCGGCGAGCGCCATCGGCACGTACGGAATCCAGCCCAGCAGCGGCCCGGTGGCGGTCTGCCGCAGCGCGGTCGACAGGTTGTAGTCCTCGCTGGAGTGGTGCACGACGTGCGCCGCCCAGGCCACGCCGATCTCGTGCATCCAGCGGTGGTGCCAGTAGTAGCAGAAGTCGTAGAACACCAGCGCCAGCGGCAGCGACCACCAGGCCTCGGTCGGCCACGCCGCCAGCGCGAAGACCTGGAACACCAGCGCATACACCCCGATGCGCAGCAGCCGCATGAACACGCCCGCCACCTGCGACAGCGCGCCGAGCCCGATCGAGGTGAGCGCGTCGTCGAGCCGGTAGACGGTGCGCCGCACGCGCAGGCTCCACAGCAGTTCGATCGCGATCAGCGCGAAGAACGCCGGCGTGGCCCAGGTGATGACGGTTTCCTGCATGGTGTGCTCGCGTCGAGCATAGCATCGGCCTGCGGCAGGTTCGATGTTCGAAACCACGGTGTTTGCGTGCGCAGCGTGCGCTCGATTACAGTCCGCCCGTCACTTCGAGGAAGCCGCGATGAACACACCCGTCGAACCCGCGATCGCCCGCCGGCCGGAGGCCTTCCGCAAGCCCCAGCCCTGGGGCATGGCCGCCGACATGATGCTGCCCGACGTGCTCACGTCGGACGAACGGCTGTGGGCGCCGATCGCCCCGGACATCTGGTCGCGCCCGCTGCACCTGAACCCGACCGGCGGGTTCTACGCGCACGTGCTGAAGGTGAAGCGCTCGGGCGTGCTGCAGCGGCATCGTCATTCGGGGCAGGTGCATGCGTACGTGCTCAAGGGGCGCTGGTACTACCTCGAGCACGACTGGGTCGCCGAGGAGGGCAGCTACGTGTACGAGCCACCGGGGGAAACCCATACCTTGACCGTGCCGGACGACTGCAGTGAGATGCTGACGCTGTTCATGATCCACGGGTCGCTGATGTACGTGGACCCGGACGGCAACTCGACCGGCTTCGACGATGTGTTCACCCGCATCGAGAAGTACCGCGCGCATTTCGAGCGGGTCGGACTCGGCGCCGACTACGTGCGGAACTTCATGCGCTGAAATCAGGCATCATCGAGGGCCGGCGCACTGCGCGCCGTCCGAACACCGAACAACGGGCAACCGCCCGGCCTGCACGGTCCGCAGAGACCACGGGCCACATGACCAGGCGACTGGAGGAGACGAGATGAAGAAGCTGATTGCGGCACTGGCGCTGGGGTGCGCCACCGGCACCGTGCTTGCGCAGGGCAAGGAGATCAAGATCGGCGTCGTGTACGACCTGACCGGGCCGCTGGCGGCCGGCGGGTCCTATGCCGGCTACCTCGGCACCAAGTACGCGATCGACATGATCAACGAGCGCGGCGGGGTCGAGGGCTACAAGATCCGGCCGATCTACGCCGACGCCCAGTCGAAGCCCGAAGTCGCGATCAACGAGACCACGCGCCTGCTCGAGCAGGAGAAGGTCGACATGCTGATGGGCGTGTTCTCCTCCGCGCACTGCGTGCCGATGTCGCAGAAGGCCGACCAGGCCAAGCGCTTCATGTGGGCGAACATCTGCGTCGCCTCCAGCGTGTTCAAGGACAAGAACCTCAAGTACGTGTTCCGCGCGCAGGTGCACTCGGACCAGCACGGCTGGGCGTCGTGCAACTTCCTGAACGATCAGGCCAAGGCGAAGCTGGGCAAGGATCCCAAGGACCTGAAGGTCGCGGTGATCTACGAGGACGGCCCCTACGGCGCCGGCGTCGCATCCGGCAACGAGGCCACCTGCAAGGGCTTCGGCATGCAGATGGTGCTGAAGGAAGGCTACGCGGCCACCGCCCCCGACCTCTCGCCGCTGATCACCAAGCTCAAGCGTGCGCGCCCGGACGTGATCCTGCACACCGGCTACAACCCCGACATCACGCTCTTCCTGCGCCAGTCCAAGGAGCAGGGGCTGAAGTGGTCGGCGCTGATCGGTCACGGCGCGGGCTACGGACAGTTCGACAAGCTCTACGCCACGTTCAAGGAAGATGCCAACCTGATCTACAACGTCGATCCGGTGGCCGCGCAGCTGCTCGACCCGAAGACCCTGGCCGCCGGCATGGGTGACGTGACCAAGGAGATGGTCCGCCGCTACAAGGCCGACGTGAAGGGCGACGAGGTGCCGCCGCACGTGTCGATGGGCTTCAACCAGGCCTGGATCTTCTTCACCGACGTGCTGCCGCGGTCGATCAAGAAGCACGGCGGCATCGACTCCGAGGCGCTGCGCAAGGCTGCGCTCGAGACCGACATTCCGGTCGGCGGCACCATCCAGGGCTACGGCGTGAAGTTCTTCCCGCCCGGCCACCAGATGGCCGGCCAGAACGAGCGGTCCACGCCGGTGGTGATGCAGTACAGCGGCAACGACACGTTCATCGTCTGGCCGTCGGCCCTGAAGACCCGGGATGCGGTGCTGCCGCTGCCCAAGGGTCACGCCTACTCCAACCAGTAACGCGCTCCGGCGCCACAACCGCACGACACACCCCGGCCGCCCTGGCGGCCGGTCGGCGTGCGCGTGCCTGGCGATGACACCATGCTGACGGTTTCCGGTCTCACGAAGAAGTTCGGCGGATTCACCGCGGTCAACGGCATCTCGTTCGAACTGGCGCGCGGGGAGATCCTCGGGCTGATCGGTCCCAACGGATCGGGCAAGAGCACCACCTTCAACGTGATCGCCGGCCTGTACGCGCCCACGGCCGGTTCGGTGAAGCTCGACGGGCGCGAGATCGGCGGGCGCAGCCCCAACGAGATCTGCAAGCTCGGGCTGGCGCGCACCTTCCAGATCCCGCGGCCGTTCCGCAAGCTGTCGATCCTGGAGAACGCCACGCTGGCGGCGTACTACGGATCGTCCGAGCCGCTCAGCCGGGCGCAGGCGCAGGAGCACGCGCTCGAGGCGCTCGACCTGATCGGGCTGCCGAAGGATCCCGCGGCGCGCGTCGACGGGCTCGGCGCTGCCGGACTGAAGAAGCTCGAGATGGCGCGCGCGCTCGCCACGCGTCCGAAGGTGCTGCTCGCGGACGAGAGCCTGGGCGGTCTCGACGAGGCCGAGATGGAGCAGGCCGCGCAGATGCTCAAGCGCATCCGTGACGAGAAGGGCGTGACCATCATCTGGGTGGAACACATCATGGGCGTGCTGATGAAAGTCATCGACCGGTGCCTGGTGCTCGACCACGGCGAACTGATCGCGCAGGGCAAGCCGCACGAGGTCACGCACGATCCGCGCGTGGTCGAGGTCTATCTCGGTACCGATGCGCACGCCGTGCAGCAGCAGACGAAGGCGCTGGCCGAAGGCTCGGGAGGGCAGCGGGCATGACCACGATGCTGAAGCTGCAGGACGTGACCGCGGGCTACGGCACCTTCCAGGCCCTGTTCGGCGTGTCGCTCGAAGTGAAGGCGGGCGAGGCGATCGCGGTGATCGGTCCGAACGGGGCGGGCAAGACCACCCTGCTGCGGGCGATCTCCAAGCTGATCCCGGTCACGGGCGGCACGCTGGAGATGGAAGGCCGGCGCTACAACGACCTGCCGTCGCACGAGATCATCGGCCTGGGCATCGCCCAGGTGCCCGAGGGGCGGCGCCTGTTCCCGCGCCTCACGGTCGAGGACAACCTGCGCATGGGGGCGTTCCTGCCCGATGCGCGCGCGCACTTCGCCGAGCGCCTCGACTACGTGTACTCGCTGTTCCCGCGCATGAAGGAACGCCGGCTGCAGATGGCGGGCACGATGTCGGGCGGCGAGCAGCAGATGTGCGCGATCGGGCGCGCGCTGATGTCGGGTCCGAAGCTGCTGCTGCTCGACGAGCCGTCGGCGGGCCTGGCGCCGGTGATCGTGCAGTCGATCTTCGACCTGATCCGGCGCATCCGCTCAGAGGGCTACACCGTGCTGATCGTCGAGCAGAACATCCAGCAGGTGCTGAAGGTGGTGGACAGGGCGTACCTGCTCGAGACCGGACACATCCGGCAGAGCGGTTCGGCGGCCGAGCTGCTCGACAGCGAGGAAATCCGCCGCGCGTATCTCGGACTCGACTGACAGGAACCATCCGTGGATCAGATCTTCGACATCTTCCTGCTCGAGGCCGTGCTGAACGGCGTGCTGCTCGGCGGTCTTCTGGCGCTGCTGGCGCTCGGGCTGAACCTCGTGTTCGGCGTCATCGACGTGGTCTGGATCTGCTATGCAGAGCTGATCATGGTCGGCATGTATGCCATCTGGTGGCTGCACTCGGCGATGGGCGTGCACCTGGCGCTGGCCTTCGTTGCGGGGATCCTGCTGGTGGGGGTGCTGGGCGCCTGTCTGCACCAGTTCATCATCCGGCCGGTGCTGTCGGCCGAGCCGATCAACCAGCTGCTGGTCACCGGCGGCGTGCTGTTCTTCCTGCAGGCGATTGCGACGGTGGCCTTCGGCGTCGAGTTCCGCAACATCGGCGTGCGGCTGCCCGGCGTCAACGTGGGCGACATGAACTTCTCGCTCGCGCGGATGATCGCCTTCGGCGTGGCGCTGGCCGCGATCGCGGCCACGTATCTGTTCCTCACCCGCACCTACATGGGCACCGCGATCCGGGCCATCAGCCAGGACCGCACGATCATGCCGCTGATGGGCGTCAACCCGTCGCGCATCTACCTGCTCACCTCGTTCATGGGCGGTGCGCTCGCGGGCCTGGCCGCCTGCCTGCTGGTGCTGCAGTACGACGTGCATCCGGCGATCGGGCTGTCGTTCGGTCCGATCACCTTCCTGATCTGCGTGCTGGGCGGGCTGGGCAACCTGATCGGCGGCTTCGTCGCCGCGTTCGTGTTCGCGCAGTTCATCTCGGTCGGCGGATTCTTCTTCCAGCTGGAGTGGGGCTACGTGCTCGCCTTCCTGTTCTTCATCGTCGTGATGTTCTGGAAGCCCGAAGGGCTTCTGTCGAAGCGCAAGTAGGGGACAGACATGACGATGCGTTCGATCTCGCTGATCCTGCTCGCGGCGCTGGCCGCGGTGCCGCTGTTCGGGCCGGGCAACTATCCGCTGCACCTGATGGTGATGGGCCTGCTGTGGGGCTTCATCTACACGAGCTGGTCGATCATGGGCCGGCTGGGCATGGTCAGCTTCGGCCACGGCGCCTTCCTGGGCATCGGCGCCTACACCGTCGTGCTGCTGTGGAACCTGTGGGGAATCTCGCCCTGGATCGGGGCGCTGGTGGCGCTGGCCATCACCGTGGTCGTCGCGGTGATGATCGGCTACCCCTGCTTCCGCTTCAAGATCGTCGGCCACTACTTCGCGCTGACCACGCTGGCGCTTTCGGAGGTGGTGCGCCTGATCATCGTCGGCCTGCGCGAGCAGACCGGCGGATCGCTCGGCATCACGCCCAAGAGCGCGCTGTCCGACGGCGTGACGGCCTCCGTGGGCGCACTGCAGTTCTCGAGCAAGGCCGTGTGGTTCTACCTGATGCTCGGCTGCTGGCTGTTCGCCCTGTACGTGTGGCACCGCGTCGATCGCAGCATGAGCCGCATGGCGCTCGAGGCGATCAGCGAGGACGAGGACGCCGCCGCGTCGGTGGGCATCAACGTGAACCGCACGAAGCTGTCGATCACCGTGCTGTCGGCGGTGATGACCTGCCTGGGCGGTGTGCTCTACGCCCAGTACCAGCAGTACGTGAATCCGGAGACCGTGTCCGGCATCGGCATCTCGCTGCAGATGGTGTTCGGCGTGATCGCCGGCGGCATGTTCGTGATGCTGGGACCCACGGTGGGCGCCGTGTTCCTGATGCTGCTGTCCGAGGGCTTGCGCGTGCTGATCGGCAACGAGGTGCTCGGCGTCGACATCACCATCTACGGCCTGCTGCTGATCCTGTTCATCATCTACATGCCGAAGGGCATCCTCGGCACGGCGCTCGAGCGGGTGCAGGCGGGCGGCGCGAAACGCTGACGCGTGCGCGCCTGCAGCCCCCGGGCGCGGGGGGCAGGCGCCCGGCGGTCAGCCGATCGTCAGCTCCATCCGCACGCCGCGTACGTCCATCTCGTACTCGAGTTCGCGGATCGGCGGCCGGCACACGTGCCAGTCCAGGCCCAGCCGCGTGAGGCCGGCGGCGTGCAGCTGCGGGCGCAGCAGCGGATGGATGTCGTGCACCGTGTAGATCTGCGCGGACGTGAGCGCGTTCCAGTCGGCGCCCAGGCCGTCGGTGCGCCGGCGCATCTCCTCCAGCACGAACTGCGCCTTGGCCGACAGGCCGGCCGGCGAGGTGTCGCCGCGCGCGACGATCCGATCCGGGAAGGGGGTGCCTTCGGGCCATTCGCCGCTGCCGGCGACCACGAACGACTGCGCCAGCCCGGTGTCCGACGCCACGCCGGCCGTGAGCGAACCGGCCGGCACCGTGTAGCAGAACGCGAAGAAGCCGGGCTCGGACGGGGCGTCGAACTCCGGGCAGACGTTGCTGCGCGCCACCGGATTCAGTCCGTTGCGCACCAGGCCCCACTGCTCCAGCACGGCGACGTAGCCCTTGTTGAAGTTGCCGAAGCCGTCGAAGCTGAAGGGCTGCGGCGAGCGCAGCTCGGCAGCGCACAGCGCGGTGCGCGGGCGGCCCGCGGCGCGCAGCAGCGCGTCGATCGCCGCGAAGCCGTCGGCCATCGGCAGCACGCGGCGCAGGCGCGCGCGCACGATCTCGAAGCCGGGCAGCGCGACCACGCCCGCCGAATAGGGAAAGCCGCCCTCGAGGAACGCGTAGCCGCCGTCCCCGAACGAATGCAGTGTCGCCAAGTCGATCTCCTCCTGTGGTGTTCCGGACGTGTGCGTCTCGTCGCGCCGATGGTAGCCGCATTCGCCCCTACAATCCGCACGACATTCCACAGGAGACGGACATGACCCTTCCCGCCACCATGCGCTTCATCGACCACGGCCGCGGCGGCCCGCCCGACGTGCTCAAGGAAGGCACCGGCCCGCTGCCGTCGCTTGCCGAAGGCGAGGTGATGATCCGCGTCGCCTGGGCCGGGGTGAACCGTCCCGACGTGCTGCAGCGTGGCGGCAGCTATCCGCCGCCGCCGGGCGCCTCGCCCTACCTGGGCCTCGAGGTGTCGGGCGAGATCGCCGCGGTGGGCGCGGGCGTGCAGCGCTGGAAGCTCGGGGATCGCGTGTGTGCGCTGACCAATGGCGGCGGCTATGCGGAGTACGTGAACGTGCCCGCGGGCCAGGTGCTGCCGGTGCCGCGCGGCCTGTCGATGCTGCAGGCGGCGGCGCTGCCCGAGACCTACTTCACCGTCTGGGCCAACGTGTTCGAGCGCGGCGGCCTGAAGGCCGGCGAGACGCTGCTGGTGCACGGCGGCTCGTCGGGCATCGGCATCACCGCGATCCAGATGGCCAAGGCCTGGGGCGCCACCGTGTACGCCACGGTCGGCAGTGCGGACAAGGTCCGCGCCTGTCAGGCGATGGGGGCGGACGCCGTCATCAACTACCGCGAGGCGGACTACGTTGCCGAGATCGCGCGCCTGACCGGCGGCAAGGGCGTCAACGAGATCCTCGACATGGTGGGCGGCGACTACATCGCCCGCAACCTCAAGTGCCTGGCGCTCGAGGGCCGGCTCGTGCAGATCGCCTTCCTGCAGCCGTCGCGGGTCGAGATCGACCTGATGCCCGTGATGATCAAGCGCCTCACGTTCACCGGGTCGACGCTGCGCGCCCGGCCCACGGCCGAAAAGGCCAAGCTGGCGCAGACGCTCGAGCGCGAGGTATGGCCGAAGCTCGAGGCCGGACAGATGCTGCCGCAGATCTATCGCGAGTTCCCGCTCGCGGACGCGGCCGCCGCACATGCGCTGATGGAGTCGTCGGCGCACATCGGCAAGATCATGCTGAAGGTGGCCGGCGGCTGATCCGGGCTCAGGATTCGGCCCGCACGCCGTAGCGCTCCCAGGCGCGCGTCGCCCGCAGCGTGCGCGTGGCGCCGGACATGCCGAAGAGCGCCGTGTCGCGTTGCCAGCGCAGGGCGGCCGGGTCGTCGCCGGCGGCCGTCCACCACGGTGCGGTCTCCGCGAACAGGTGGTGGGTCCAGTCGAGCAGGCCGGTGAGCACCAGGTGCGTGCCCGGCGCGGACGGATCCTCCGGGGCGATCCGGGCCAGGCCGTCGAGCACCGCCAGCGTGCGCTCGATCCAGCCGCGCGGCCAGCCGCGCGCGCGGGCTTCGCGCAGCAGGTACGCGAGCAGCGCCGCATTGATGTGCGTGTCCTCGATCGTGCGGAAGGGCTTCACGTAGTCGCTGTAGCCGTCGCCGGGCATCAGCGCGGCCGCGTCGACGACCACGCCTTCGAGCGCCAGTCGGGCATGCGGCACCTCGGGGACGAAGCGTGTCGGCGGCATGTCGATCAGCCGGACGCCGGGGGTGGCGGTGCGGATCCGGACCATGCGGATGCCGGGGCGTGCGGCAGCCGGCGCCGACGCACCATCGGACGGCGACGGCGGTCCGCCCTGCGTCGCCGCCCCTGCGGGCGCGAGCGTCGCGGCCACCAGCATCTCGGTGCTGTCGGGGCCCAGCGTCGCCCACCGCTTGGTGCCGGTGAGGCGGTAGCGGCCGTCGGTCAGGGGCTCGAGCACGGTGAGGATGTCGCGCGGGCGGTTGCCGCCGTCTTCGGTCACGCAGAACGCCGCGGCCGCGTCGTGGCCCAGGCCGGGCACCATCCGGCGCAGCGCCGCCTGATACCCGGCGCAGAATGCCCAGCCGGCCCGGTCGGCCCGATAGCCGCCGACGATCGCCGGTGAGATCGTCGCGTCCCACTCCGACAGCAGGGGGCGGAACGCCGGCCACCACTGGGCGACGGTGTCGCACGCAGGGGTGGTCGTCGGCGCGCGCAGGCAGTGCTCGATGGCGGGATTCATGGCAGCGGCTTCATCGGGGGTTGAGCGAACCCCCGACGATACCGCAGAGCCCGCTCAGGCCTCTGCGCAGCGCCCGCGGCGGGCCTCCATGCAGCGTCCGCTCAGGCCTCCATGCCGGCCCGCGACCGCGCGCGGGTGACGGCACGCAAGCCGATCGTGAACATCAGGCTGGCGATCGTCGCCTTCACCACCCAGTCGTAGACGTCGTGGTCGAACGCGAAGCGGTCGAACAGCGGGTCCTTGACGATCATGCCGGCGCCGGTCAGCGCCAGCACGCCGGCGCCCGCGGCGATCAGCACCGGCCAGCGCTCGATGGCGCGCGCCACCCAGGTGCTGCCGTACAGGATCAGCGGCACGGTCAGCGCCAGACCGATCACCACCAGCTCCCAGCGCCCGTGCGCCGCGCCGCCGACGGCCAGCACGTTGTCCAGGCCCATCAGCGCGTCGGCCACGACGATCGTCTTCATCGCGCCCCAGAACGAAGTCGCGGCACCGCCGCCATGCGCATCCGACTTCTCGGAAGGGACGGCGAGGCGATAAGCGATCGGCAGCAGCAGCAGGCCGCCGGCCAGCAGCAGCCCCGGGATCTTCAGCAGCCAGACGACGATGAGCGCCATGGCGGCGCGCACGATCAGCGCGCCGGCGCTGCCCCAGAGGATCGCGCGGCGGCGCAGGTCGGGGCGCAGGCGTCCCGCGGCCATGCCGATCACCAGCGCGTTGTCGCCGGCGAGGATGAGGTCGATCACGATGATGGTGGCCAGTGCGGTCCACCAGGAGGCATCGAACAATTCCATGAGTACTCCGTGCTGAAGGTTGATGCACGCACGGAGCGATCTGGGACAGCCCGGAATACGACCAGTGCGCATGACACCGGTCTTGCCTGCAGCGGTTCGATTGCCGAACCGGAGCCACCCCGCCGAGGGCCGAAGCCCCGAATTGACGACGCAGGTGCACGCGAACGAGTCGCGGAAGCTACTCCCCGAGAGGCGCGAATCTAGCAGTCCGCGTCGGGGTCGAATGCAATTTCCGCAATGGGATCAGGGTTTTAGCGTCGGCACGTGCGCCGGTGCCGGCCGGGGCGCGCCCGGTCAGCGTCTGCTGTGCGCCCCATCGTGCGGGTCCATTGGGCGTCCCCAATGGGCGTCCCCGGTTCAGCCCCGCATCAGGTTCCGGTGCCGGCTGATGCTCATGAGCAGGCCCGCGCCCAGGCCGAGCGTGACCATCGCCGTGCCGCCGTACGACATCAGCGGCAGGGGCACGCCCACCACCGGCAGGATGCCCGAGACCATGCCCATGTTCACGAACGCATAGATGAAGAAGATCAGCGTGATCGCGCCGGCCAGCAGGCGGCTGAACTCGGTGGCCGCGACCGCGGCGATCACCATGCCGCGCGAGATCAGCACCAGGTACACGAACAGCAGCGCCAGGTTGCCGGCCAGGCCGAACTCCTCGGAGTAGACGGCGAAGATGAAGTCGGTGGTGCGTTCGGGGATGAATTCGAGATGGGTCTGCGATCCGCCCATCCAGCCCTTGCCCCACAGGCCGCCGGAGCCGACCGCGATGGTGGACTGGATGATGTGGAAGCCCTTGCCGAGCGGGTCGGAGCTGGGGTCGAGCAGGGTCAGCACCCGCTGGCGCTGGTAGTCGTGCATCAGCGACCACATCAGCGGCATGGCGCCGGCGCCCGCGACGATCAGCGCCAGGATCACCTTCCAGCTGAGGCCGGCCAGGAAGATCACGTAGCCGCCCGCGGCCATCACCAGCAGCGCCGTGCCGAGATCGGGCTGGCGTGCGATCAGCAGCACCGGCACCAGCAGCATCGCGGCGGCGATCGCGAAGTCGAACCAGCGCAGCATGCCTTCGCGGCGCTCGAAGTACCAGGCCAGCATCAGCGGCATCGCGATCTTCAGCAGCTCCGACGGCTGCACGCGTCCGAAGCCCAGGTTCAGCCAGCGGCGCGCGCCCTTGGAGACGTCGCCGAACAGGGCCACGCCCACCAGCAGCAGCACCCCGAACACGTAGAGCGGCACCGCGGCGCGCATCATCCAGGTCGGCGGGATGCTGGCGCCGATCCACAGCATGCCCAGCGCGATGGTCAGGTTGCGCACGTGGTCGTCGAAGCGCCCCGGATAGTCGTGGCCGGCCGAGTACATCGTCATCAGGCTCATGCCGGCGAGCAGCGCAAGCGTCAGCGCCAGCATCGGGTCGAACACGGCGACGTGCGGCTTCAGGCGCTGCCAGAGGGTGGTCGTGTCGTTCATTGCGTCGGTGCGGCGGCGGGGGCCACGGGTTCGGGCTCCATGCTCTCGGGCACGTCGCGTTCGTCGGCGTTGGGCTCGGGTTCGGCTTCGGGGGCGCGTGCGCCGCCGGCGCGCGCGGCCGGCGGCTCGCCCGGCACCTTGCCCAGGAGCACGTAGTCGAACACCTTGCGGGCGATCGGCGCCGCGGCCTGGGCGCCGAAGCCGCCGTTCTCGACGATCAGCGCCACGGCGATGCGCGGCTGGTGCGCCGGCGCGAACGCCATGAACAGCGAGTGGTCGCGGTGCCGCTCGGCGATGCGCCGCGCGTCGTAGCGTTCGTTCTGGCGGATGCCGATGACCTGCGCCGTGCCGGTCTTGCCGGCGGCGACGTACTCCGCGCCGGCGAACACCCGCCGGCTGGTGCCGAAGCGGTTGACGTCGATCATCGCCGACTTCACCAGCGCGAGATGTTCGGGCCTGAGATCGATGCGGTAGCTGGGCGCCCGCACCACGTCGACGCGTTCGCGGGTGACGGGGTTCTCGATGGACTTCACCACGTGCGGACGCATCACGACGCCGTCGTTGGCGAGCGTCGCGGTGGCGTGGGCGAGCTGCAGGATCGTGAAGGCGTTGTAGCCCTGTCCGATACCGATCGAGGGGGTCTCGCCGGGCAGCCACTTCAGCTTGTAGCGCCGGTTCTTCCAGGCCGAGGACGGCAGGATGCCGGTGACCTCGTTCTCGAGGTCGATGCCGGTGAGCTGCCCGAATTTCCAGGGCACCATGAAGTCGTGGATGGCGTCGACGCCCATGTCGTACGCGAGCTTGTAGTAGTACGTGTCGCTCGACACGACGATCGACTTGTGCAGGTTCACGCTGCCGTGGCCGCTGGGCACGGAGTCGCGGAAGCGGTGCCCGCCCAGCAGGAAGTAGCCGGGATCGCTGATCGACATCTCGGGCGTGCGCGCGCCCGTCGTGAGGGCGGCCAGCGCCATGAACGGCTTGTAGGTGGAGCCCGGCGGATAGGTGCCCCGAAGCGGCCGGTTCAGCAGCGGCTTGTCGGGGTCCTCGTTGAGCGCCTGCCAGCTCTGCGGGTCGATGCCGTCGACGAACAGGTTCGGGTCGAAGGTGGGCTTGGACACGAACGCCAGCACGTCGCCGGTGGAGGGCTCGATCGCCACCAGCGCCCCGCGGCGGTTGCCGAACCACTCCTCGACGAGCTTCTGCAGCTTGACGTCGATCGACAGGATCACGTTCGACCCCGCGATCGGCGGGGTGCGCGACAGCGAGCGCACCGTGCGCCCGCCCGCCGAGACCTCGACCTCCTCGGCGCCGGCTCGGCCGCGCAGCGGCTCCTCGTACGACAGCTCGATGCCCACCTTGCCGATGTGCGAGGCGCCGGCGTAGTTGACCTGCTGGTCGTTCTCCTCGATGCGGCGCTTGTCGCCCGGCGAGATGCGGCCGATGTAGCCGATCACGTGCGACGCCGTCTCGCCCATCGGATAGGTGCGGAACAGGCGGGCGCGGATCTCGACGCCGGGGAAGCGGAACTTCGCCACCGCGAAGCGCGCCAGCTCCTCGTCGCTGACCCGCGTCTTGATCGGGATCGGCTCGTAGCTGCGGGCGTCGGCCAGCAGCCGCTTGAACCGTCGCTGGTCGCGGGCCGGGATCTCGATGATGCGCGACAGCTCCTCGATCGTGCGGTCGATGTTCTGCACGCGGTTGGGCGTGATCTCCAGCGTGTAGGCCGCCAGGTTGTCGGCCAGCAGCACGCCGTTGCGGTCGTAGATGAGGCCCCGCTGCGGGGTGATCGGCAGCAGCGCGATCCGGTTGTCCTCGGCCAGCGCGTGGAAGTCGGCGTAGCGCAGCACCTGCAGGTAGACGAAGCGGCCCACGAGCACGCCGAAGCAGACGAGCACGAGCGCCCATGCCAGGCTCAGCCGCAGCCGCAGCCGGCGCAGCGCGCGTTCGGTGTCGTGGACTTCGATCATCGGTGCGGACGGGCCCTACAGCGGACGGTTCTCGTCGCGCTCGATCGCCCGGCGCTGGGGCGCCAGCAGCAGCGCCTCGGCGATCGGCCACAGCAGCGCGGTCGTGATGCCGGACAGCAGGTACGGCCACGCCGGCAGGCCGCTGCCGACCGCGGCGCGCACCAGCAGGGTGATCAGCTGCGCGAGCAGGAACAGCGGCAGCACGTGGGCGATCTTGCCGAACACGCCGAACCAGGGCACCCGCCGGTGCAGGGCGATCGCCCCGTAGGAGAGCAGGCTGTAGGCCAGCGCGCGCTCGCCCAGCAGCGACGCGTTGTGCACGTCCATCAGGACGCCGAAGAGGAAGGCGATGCCGATGCCCACCTTGTGCGGCTGGCGGATGTTCCAGAACACCAGCACCAGCGCGAGGAAGTCGGGCACCCAGTAGGCGCGGCCCCAGGGCAGCAGGTTGAGGATGAACGCGGCGGCCAGCGTGAACGCGATGAATGCCCGGTTCGCGGGCAGCAGCAGGTACTCGGGGCGGGGCTGCATGCGCGGGCTACCTGCGGCGGCGCGTGTCGGCCGGCGGCTCTGCGGCCGGCGCGGGCGGCAGCAGCGTGGGGTCGACCAGCAGCACCAGCATCTGCCGGCTGACCTCGATGCCGGCGATCGGCGACACCAGCACGCGCGCGAACGCGCCCGAGGACCCGCCCGGCTCGATGCGCACGATGCGGCCCACCGGCAGCCCGGGGGGGAACACGCCGTCGAGACCGGACGTGGCGAGCACGTCGCCGGTGCGCAGGTCGGTGCTGGCCGACAGGAATCGCAGCTCGAGCAGCCCCGGCTCGGCGCCGCCGAAGGCGATCGAGCGCTGGCCGGTGCGCTGCACCTCGATCGGGATGCTGGCGTTGCGGTCGGTCAGCAGCGTGATCTCGCTGGACAGCGGCAGCACCCGCGTGACCTGGCCGACGACGCCGCGGGCGTCGATCACCGGCTGGCCGGGCAGCACGCCGTGCTGCAGGCCCTTGTCGAGCACCATCTTGCGCGAATAGGGATCGCGGGTGTCGTACAGCACCTCGGCGACCACCGACGGTGTGGCGGCGCGCTCGCGGGCGCCGAGCAATTCGCGCAGCCGCGCGTTCTCGATCGCCAGGTGCTCGGCCTGCTGCAGCTTCTTGGCGTTGGCGATCTCGATGCGCTTGAGGTCGGCGTTCTCGCTGCGCAGCCGGTTGACGTCCTCGAGGTATTCGCCGCCGAGATCGAGCAGGTCGCGCGGCACCAGCAGCGTGCGCTGCACCGGGTACAGCACCGTGCCGATGCCCTGGCGCAGCGCGGCCAGCACGCCCAGCCGCGAGTCGACGACCAGCAGCGTGATCGCCAGCAGGGCGAAGAAGGCGAGACGGGCGTGGGCGGAGGGACCTTGGTTGAAGAACGGCGGCGGGCTGTGGTCCATCGCTCAGTCGCTGGCTCCGGTAGGACGCCCCGGGACCCCGGCGGCAGGGCCGGGGCGGCGGCTACTCGTTGGTGAAGATGGTGCCCAGCTTCTCCATCCGCTCGAGCGCCATGCCGCAGCCGCGCACCACGCAGGTGAGCGGATCTTCGGCGACCAGCACCGGCAGGCCGGTCTCTTCCATCAGCAGGCGGTCGAGGTCGCGCAGCAGTGCTCCGCCACCGGTCAGCATGATGCCCCGCTCGGTGATGTCGGCGCCGAGTTCGGGCGGCGTCTGCTCGAGCGCGATCTTCACGGCCGACACGATCTGGTTGAGCGGATCGGTGAGGGCCTCGAGGATCTCGTTGCTGGAGATCGTGAAGCTGCGCGGGATGCCTTCGGAGAGGTTGCGGCCCTTGACCTCCATCTCGCGGACCTCGGAGCCCGGGAAGGCGGAGCCGATGGTCTTCTTGATGGCTTCAGCGGTCTGCTCGCCGATCAGCATGCCGTAGTTGCGGCGGATGTAGTTGACGATGGCCTCGTCGAACTTGTCGCCGCCGACCCGCACCGAGCCCTTGTAGACCATGCCGCCCAGCGAGATCACCCCGACCTCGGTGGTGCCGCCGCCGATGTCGACGACCATCGAGCCCGACGGCTCGGACACCGGCAGGCCGGCGCCGATGGCGGCGGCCATGGGTTCCTCGATGAGATAGACCTGCGAGGCGCCGGCCCCCAGTGCCGACTCGCGGATCGCGCGGCGCTCGACCTGGGTGGACCCGCAGGGCACGCAGATGATGATGCGCGGGCTCGGCGACAGCAGCCGCGACTCGTGCACCATCTTGATGAACTGCTTGAGCATCTGCTCGGTGACGGTGAAGTCGGCGATCACGCCGTCCTTCATCGGGCGGATCGCCTCGATGTTGCCCGGCACCTTGCCCAGCATCTGCTTGGCGCCCGTGCCGACGGCGGCGATCGTCTTCTTGCCGCTGGGCCCGCCCTCCTGCCGGATGGCGACCACGGACGGCTCGTCCAGCACGATGCCCTTGCCGCGCACGTAGATCAGGGTGTTCGCAGTGCCGAGGTCGATCGCCAGATCGGTCGAGAAATACTTACGCAAAAACCCGAACATCACGGTTCCGTTCGATGAGGGACTCGAGGGCGGGCGAGCCGTCGGACAGGCTCGCAAGAAGGCACCGGGCCGGCGCCGGGAAAACGGAAATCATACCGTATAATCCCCCGCTCCCATGACCGGCCGGGCCTGCGGCCGCTCCCGCCGCAGCGCGTTGCCGTGCCCGTCTTCACTTCCGGTGACCGCATGTCGCTCACAGCCGCAGACGTAACCCGAATCGCCCACCTGGCCCGCCTGGAGTTGTCCGGCGACGAGGCCGCGCGCACGCTCGAGCAGCTCAATTCGGTCTTCGGGCTGATCGAGGAACTGCGCGCCGTCGACACCACCGGTGTCGAACCGATGACGCACACGCAGGACATGACGCTGCGGCTGCGCGCCGACCAGGTGACCGAGGCCGACCAGCGTGCGGCCTGCCAGCAGGCGGCGCCCAGCGTCGAGCAGGGGCTCTACCTGGTTCCGCGCGTCATCGAGTAAGGGCCCCCATGCGCTTCGAATCCCGTTCCGTGCGTGCGCTGGCCGCCGGTCTCGAGGACGGCAGCCTCAGCGCCGTCGGCCTGACCCGCGACGCCCTCGAGCGCATCGCCGCCAGCGATCTCAACGCCTTCATCGACGTGCAGCCCGAGGCCAGCCTGGCGCAGGCCCGCGCCGCCGACGCGCGGCGCGCGTCCGGCCAGCGCGGCGCGCTGCTGGGCGTCCCGGTGGCCCACAAAGACATCTTCGTCACCCGCGACTGGCGCTCGACGGCCGGCTCGAAGATGCTCGCCGACTACCGCAGCCCGTTCGACGCCACGGTGGTCGAGCGCCTGGCGCAGGCGGGCGCCGTGTGCGTGGGCAAGACCAACTGCGACGAGTTCGCGATGGGCTCGTCCAACGAGAACTCGTACTTCGGCGCCGCGCGCAATCCCTGGGATCCGGCGGCCATTCCGGGCGGCTCGTCGGGCGGCTCGGCCGTCGCCGTGGCCGCCGGCCTGGCGCCGCTGGCCACCGGCACCGACACCGGCGGCTCGGTGCGGCAGCCGGCCGCCATGTGCGGCATCACCGGCATCAAGCCCACGTACGGGCGGGTGTCGCGCTGGGGCATGATCGCCTACGCGTCCAGCCTCGACCAGGGCGGCGCGATGGCGCGGTCGGCCGAAGACTGCGCGCTGCTGCTGTCGGCGATGGCCGGGTTCGACCCGCGCGACTCCACCAGCCTCGAGCGCCCCGACGAGGACTTCGCCCGCGGCCTCGACCAGCCGCTGGCCGGCCTGCGCGTCGGCCTGCCGCGGGAGTTCTTCGCCGACGGCCTGGCCGACGACGTGCGCGCCGCCATCGACGCGTCGCTGCGCCAGCTCGAGCAGCTCGGCGCGCGCCTGGTCGACGTGTCGCTGCCCCGCACGCGGCTGTCGATCCCGGCGTACTACGTGATCGCGCCCGCCGAAGCCTCGAGCAACCTCAGCCGGTTCGACGGGGTGCGCTACGGCTACCGCACGGGCGACTACACCGACCTGCGCAGCATGTACGAGCGCACCCGCGCCGAAGGGTTCGGCGCCGAGGTGAAGCGCCGCATCCTCGTGGGCGCCTACGTGCTGTCGCACGGCTACTACGACGCCTACTACCTGCAGGCGCAGAAGCTGCGCCGCCTGATCGCGCAGGACTTCGCCGCGGCCTTCGCCGGCGTCGACGTGATCGCCGGCCCGGTGTCGCCCACCGTGGCCTGGAACATCGGCGAGCGCACCGACGACCCCGTGCGCAACTACCTGGCCGACATCTACACGCTGCCGGCATCGCTGGCCGGGCTGCCCGGCATGTCGGTGCCGGTCGGCTTCGGCGCAGGCGGCCGTCCGGTGGGGCTGCAGCTGATCGGCAACTACTTCGCCGAGGCCCTGCTGCTGCGCGTCGGGCACCAGTTCCAGCAGCACACCGACTGGCATCTGCGCCAGCCGGGGGGCTGACCATGCCGCGTCCGGCCCGCTGCCTGCGCCTCGTCCGTCTCGCCGCCGCTGCGGTGGGGGTGGCGCTGGCCTCCGCGTGCTCGCTGATGCCGCCGCTGCCCGGCGGCCCGGCGCAGCCGTCGCGCCCCGATGCCGGGCGTCCCGACGGGGCGCGCCCCGATGCCGGCCGGCCCGGCGCCGCGCGCTCGCCCGCGCCGATCGCCGACCGTCCGATCAACCTGCAGGGGCAGTGCGCGCAGACCGAGGAAGACGGCTTCCGCGAGCAGGCGACGCTGCAGGTGCGCGACAACCAGGTGCAGGCGCTGTCCTGGCAGCTGTGGGTGGGGCGCCGCGGCAGCTGCCGCTTCGAGATGGCCGACTTCCGCCAGACCAAGGCGCGTCCGCACATCGAGATGCAGGCCACCGACGGCAGCGCCTGCCGGCTGATGGTGTGGCAGGACCCGCGGCGCATCACGCTGGCGCACGCGTCCTGCGAGAAGCGCTGCACGCCCGGCATCTACGATCAGGCCTGGCCGGTGATGTTCGATCCGGTCAGCGGCCGCTGCGCGCGTCCCTAGGGCGCGCGTCCCTTCATTGCGAACACGGCACGAGGCTCAGCCATGCAGTGGGAAGTCGTGATCGGGCTGGAGACGCACGCCCAGCTCGCCACCCGTTCGAAGATCTTCTCCGGCGCCTCGACGGCGTTCGGAGCCGAACCCAACACCCAGGCCTGTGCGGTGGACCTGGCCCTGCCCGGCGTGCTGCCGGTGATGAACCGCGAGGCCGTCGCCTGCGCGATCCGCCTCGGGCTGGCGGTGGGCGCGACGATCGCGCCCCGGTCGGTGTTCGCGCGCAAGAACTACTTCTATCCCGACCTGCCCAAGGGCTACCAGATCAGTCAGTACGAGATCCCGGTCGTGTCGGGCGGCGGCCTGTCGATCGCCTGGGAGCAGGACGGCCAGCAGCACGAGAAGCGCGTGCGGCTGACGCGCGCCCACCTCGAGGAGGATGCCGGCAAGTCGCTGCACGAGGACTTCCACGGCATGTCGGGCATCGACCTGAATCGCGCCGGCACGCCGCTGCTCGAGATCGTCACCGAGCCCGACATGCGCTCGGCCAAGGAGGCGGTCGCCTATGCCAAGGCGCTGCACGGGCTGGTGGTGTGGCTGGGCATCTGCGACGGCAACATGCAGGAAGGCTCGTTCCGCTGCGACGCCAACGTGTCGGTGCGGCCCGTGGGCCAGGCCGAGTTCGGCACCCGCTGCGAGATCAAGAACCTGAACTCGTTCCGCTTCCTCGAGCGCGCGATCGACTACGAGGTGCGCCGCCAGATCGAGCTGATCGAGGACGGCGGCACGGTGGTGCAGGAAACCCGGCTGTACGACCCCGATCGCGACGAGACGCGCTCGATGCGCAGCAAGGAAGACGCGCACGACTACCGCTACTTCCCCGACCCCGACCTGCCCGCGCTGGTGATCGCGCCGGCCTGGATCGACGAAGTGCGCGCGTCGCTGCCACCGCTGCCGGAGGCGCTGCGCGCCCAGTTCCAGCAGCGGCTGGGGCTGTCGGCGTACGACGCGACGACGCTGACGGCGTCGCGGGCGATGGCCGGGTACTTCGAGCGCGTCGTGGCGCGGCTCGGCGAGATCGCGCCCGCGGCCGGCGACGACGCCGCACGCGCGCAGGCCAAGCTGGCGGCCAACTGGGTGATGGGCGACCTGGCCGCCGCGCTCAACCGCGACGGCGTCGAGATCGACGCCAGCCCGGTGTCGCCGCACCAGCTCGCGCTGCTGCTGGCGCGCATCCAGGACGGCACGGTGTCGGGCAAGATCGCCCGCGACGTGTTCGGCGTGCTGTGGCAGGAGCGCCCGGACGCCGACGACGCCGCCGATCAGGTGATCGCGTCGCGCGGCCTGAAGCAGATCAGCGACACCGGCGCGCTCGAGAAGATCATCGACGAGGTGCTGGCCGCCAATCCGAAGTCGGTCGAGGAGTTCCGCGCCGGCAAGGACAAGGCGTTCAATGCGCTGGTCGGCCAGGCGATGAAGGCCACGCGGGGCAAGGCGAACCCGCAGCAGGTCAACGAACTGCTGCGGGCACGGCTGGCGGGCTGAACCGGCGCGTCGGATCCGGGGCCAGCCGGCCCCGGCTCAGCGATACCGTTCGTCCAGCTCCACCTGCGCGCCGGTGACGATCCGGTTCATCTCGCTGGCCAGCCCCACCACCGCGAGCAGTTCGCCGAACTGCGCATCGGTCATGCCCTTGGCTCGCGCCGACGCGCTGTGCGTGCCCACGCAGTATTCGCAGCTGTTGGCGATCGACACCGCCACGTAGATCAGCTCCTTGGTCAGCGGGTCGAGCGCGCCGGCGGACATCACCGTCTTCACGCGCGACCAGCAGCGCTCGAGCAGGCCGGGATCGTTGGCCAGCACCTTCCACACGTCGTTGATGTAGTCGCTGCTGCGCGTCGCGCGGATGTCGTCGAACACGGCGCGCACGGCGGGGCTCGCCTGCTCGTATTCGATCTTCTGCCACAGGGCCATGCGGGATCTCCTCTGTCGGGGCGGGGGGGGGCGGGTGTCAGGCGAAAGGCGTCAGGCGTCGGGCGTCAGGCGTCGGACCGAGCCGACCGCCGAGTCCGCAGGCGGTTTCCGCGTCAGCCCGCGGCCGGCACGCCGTAGCGGTCGCGGTACGCCGCCACCTTTTCGCGATACTGCGCCAGCGGCGAGCCGCTCTTCGCGTCCGCGTCGAGGAACGCGAGCACGTCGTCGAGGCTGGCGATCGACACCACCGGCATGCCGTAGAGCGCCGTCACTTCCTGCACGGCCGACTGCCCGGTGGGATGTGTCGCGTCACCGCCGCGCTCGCGCCGGTCGAGCGCGATCAGCACGGCCGACGGCTGCGCGCCCTCGCGGCGGATGATCTCGACCGATTCGCGCACCGAGGTGCCGGCGGAGATCACGTCGTCGACGATGGCCACCCGCCCGCGCATGGGCGCGCCGACCAGCACGCCGCCTTCGCCGTGGTCCTTGGCCTCCTTGCGGTTGTACGCGAAGCCCACGTTGCGGCCGTGGCGCGCCAGGGCCACCGCGGTGGCGCTGGCCAGCGTGATGCCCTTGTACGCGGGGCCGAACAGCATGTCGAACGACACGGTGCCGGCCCGCTCGGCCTCGAGCAGCGCGGTGGCGTAGAAC
>JAKOZZ010000038.1 GCA_029779755.1 Pseudomonadota bacterium | reverse complement strand
CGGCGTGTTGTTGTAGCTGAGCGTGAACTCGACCGGCTTGCCGTATTCCTTGACCAGCGCCTGCGCCTTGGCGAGGTCGAACTTCGGGTACTCGGCCACCGGCTGCTGGATCATCGACATGCCCTTGCCGAACGGACTGTACGCCAGCGTCGACACGCCGAAGCCCAGCGTGCGGTTGATCAGCTCGCGGTCCATCGCATGAGCGACCGCCCGCCGCACGCGCATGTCGTCCAGCGGCGGCTTCTTCAGGTTCATGTAGACACCCTCGGTGCCGAAGCCGGCGGGCGAGTAGACGTCGTGGCGGCGATCGTTCTTCATCGTCGACACGAAGTGCAGCGTGGGCTGCATGATGATGTCGGTCTGGCCCGACTTGAACGCCGCCTCGCGGGTCTCGATGTTCTGCATGCCGCGGAACACGACCCGGTCGAGGTAGGGCTTGCCCTTCTGCCAGTAGTCGGGGTTGCGCTCGACCACGAAGCGGCTGTTGCGTACCCATTCGACGAACTTGAACGGCCCCGTGCCCACCGGCTTGACGCCGATGCCCTGTGGATCGGCCTTGAACGCGGTGGGCGACACCATGATGCCGGGCGCGTCGGCGAGGATCGTCGGCATCGCCGCGTTCGGCGCCTTCAGCGTGATCTCGACCGTCATCGGGTCCAGCGCCTTCCAGCCCTGGAACAGGCTCATCGTCGTCAGGCAGCGGCAGCGGTTGGCCGGGTTGCTGGTGCGGTCGAGGTTGGCGATCACCGCGGCCGCGTCGAAAGGCGTGCCGTCGTGGAACTTGACGCCCGGGCGCAGCTTCATGCGCCAGGTCTTGAGGTCGTCCGACACCGTGTAGCTCTCGGCCAGCAGCGGCACCGCCTGCCCTTTCGGGTCGATGTCGAACAGGCCTTCGTAGACGGGCGTCGACAGCTGGCGCTCGGTGAACGTGCCGGTGCGGATCGGGTCGACGATCGCGGGGTCCTGGGCCAGGCCGACCGCAATCGTGCCGCCGGTCTTCGGCTGGGCGTTCGCCGTCGCGGCCAGCGCAAGCGCCAGCACGGTCGCGGCCAGCCGCGTACCGCCCATCGCGGTTGCGGCCAGTCGGGTGGCGCCGGCCAGCGGGCGCGGTGATCGCGCGGTGAAAAGGGTCGAGGTCATCGTGTCGTCTCCCGTGTGTGCGTGTGTCGTCACGTGCGAGATGGCCGGCCAGCGCCCATCGCCTCAGGAGGCGGTGGCAACGCCGGCCTCGGCCGGGGTCTGCAGCGGGTGGTGGCAGGCCACGAAGTGGCCGGGCCCACCGCCCGCGGCGGCGATCTGCGGTTCTTCCTGTACGCACCGGTCGGTGGCGCGCGGACAGCGGGTGCGGAAGCGGCATCCGGAAGGCACCGCCAGCGGGGAGGGCGTCTCGCCGCGCGCCAGCGCCGGCCGGGCAGCGCGGCGGGTCGGCGTGAGCGACGGCACCGACGCCAGCAGCGTGGCGCTGTACGGGTGGCGCGGCTGCGCATACAGCGCATCGGCCGGCGCGATCTCGCACACCTTGCCCAGGTACATCACCATCACGCGGTCACTGATGCCCTTCACCACGCCCAGGTCGTGCGAGATGAACAGCATGGTCAGGCCGTGCTCGGCCTTCGCGTCCTCGAGCAGATTCAGCACCTGCGCCTGCACCGACACGTCCAGCGCCGACACCGGCTCGTCGCACACCAGGAGGTCGGGACCCAGCATCAGCGCGCGCGCGATGCTCACCCGCTGGCACTGTCCGCCGGACAGCTCGTACGAACGGCGCTGCCCGATCAGCTCGCCATCGAGGCCGACGCTGCGCAGCGTCTTCAGCGCGGCCGCGCGGCGCTGCTTCGCGTCGCCGCGCCCGGCCACCAGCAGCGGCATCTCGACCACGTCGAGGATGCTGTGCGCCGGATTCAGCGACGACATCGGGTCCTGGAACACCATCTGCATGCGGAAGCGCAGCGCGCGCAGCGCCGCACCGCGGGCCGCGAACACCTCCTGGCCGGCGAACGTCACCGAGCCGCTGTCGGGCGCGGGCAGGGCCATCAGCGCGCGCGCCAGCGTCGACTTGCCCGAGCCGGATTCGCCGACCACCCCCAGCGTCTCGCCGCGCCGCAGCTCGAGCGAGACGTCGGACAGCGCCTGCACGCGGCGTCCGCCCTTGGCGTGGAAGGTCTTGACCAGGTGGCGCGCGGTCAGCAGCGCGTCATCCCCGGTCAGGTGTGCGGTGCCGCTACCAGCCATGCGTTCCTCGTGTGCGGGTGTCCACGGTTCGGTTCCTGTCGGGCGTGCTGTT
>JAKOZZ010000035.1 GCA_029779755.1 Pseudomonadota bacterium | reverse complement strand
TGATGTGGGCGTCGAACACCGGGCCGAGCACGGCGTCGGCGCGCACCTTCGCGTAGAACGTGTGGACGAGACGGACGACGTCGTCTTCGGTGCAGAGGTCGGGGGTGGGCATGCGTGCGGGCGGCGGGTGCCGTCATTAAGATCTATTCATCGTACACCTTATCGGAAGCCCAACGGACCCCCACCTACTTCCCGATACAGAACCGGCTGAAGATCACCCCCAGCAGATCGTCCGCCGTGAACTCCCCGGTGATCTCGTTCAGGCGCTCCTGCGCCAGCCGCAATTCCTCGGCAAACAGGTCCAGCGCCTGCGCCTGACGCTCGGCGTTGGCCTGGGCGCTCGCCAGGTGGGCGGCCGCGGCCTGCAGCGCCTGCAGGTGCCGCTCGCGGGCGATGAACTGCGACTCGCTGGCGCCCTGCCAGCCCGCGAGCTCCAGCAGCGCGCCGCGCAGCAGGTCGATGCCTTCGCCGGTCTTGGCCGACAGGTGCACGGCGCGCACGGGCGCGGAGGGAACGCCCTCCGCCCGCTCGATGCGCGCCCCCTCCCCCGCCAGGTCGATCTTGTTCACCACCCGCACGATCGGCACGTTCGCGGGCAGGCGTGCGGCGATGTCGGCATCCAGCGCGTCGACGTGGCCGGCGGTCTGCAGGTGCAGGATCACGTCGGCCTTCGCCACTTCCTCCCAGGTGCGGGCGATGCCGATGCGTTCGACCTCGTCACCGGTCTCGCGCAGGCCGGCGGTGTCGATGATGTTGACCGGCACGCCGTCGATCTGGATCGCCTGCGTGACCTTGTCGCGCGTGGTGCCGGCCACCGGCGTGACGATCGCCACCTCGGCGCCGGCCAGCGCGTTGAGCAGGCTGCTCTTGCCGACGTTGGGCCGCCCGGCCAGCACCACGTTCATGCCGGCACGCAGCAGGGCGCCCTGCTGCGCGCGCGCCAGCACGTCGGCGAGCGCGGTGCGGATGCGCGCGAGCTGGCCAAGCGCGTCGGCGCGCTGCAGGAAGTCGATCTCCTCCTCGGGGAAGTCGAGCGTGGCCTCGACCAGCATGCGCAGGTGCACCACCTGCTCCACCAGCGCGTGGATGGCGCGCGAGAACGCGCCGGCCAGCGAGCGCGTCGCGCCGCGCGCGGCCTGCTCGGTGCTGGCGTCGATCAGGTCGGCCACGGCTTCGGCCTGGGCCAGGTCGAGCTTGTCGTTGAGGAACGCGCGCTGCGTGAACTCGCCCGGCCCGGCCAGGCGCACGCCCAGCGCGGCGCCGGCCTGCAGCACGCGCCGCAGCAGCAGCTGCATCACCACCGGCCCGCCGTGGCCCTGGAACTCGAGCACGTCCTCGCCGGTGTACGAATGCGGCCCGGGAAAGAACAGCGCGAGGCCGCGGTCGATCTCGCTGCCGTCGGCCTCGAGGAACGGCCCGTAGTGCGCAACCCGCGGCGTCATCGCCCGCGCGCGCGCGGCGCCGAGCAGTCCTTCGGCGATCGGCCCGAGCGCGTGGCCCGACACGCGCACCACGCCGATGCCGCCGCGCCCGGCGGCGGTGGCGATGGCGGCGATGGGGACGGACGAGGTCGGGTCGGAACGCATGATGGGGCCGAAGGAGGCGAGCAATGTAGCACCGCCGGCGCGCCGGCCCGTGCAAACACCCGGGCCTCCACCTCGGCCTCCGCCTCGGCCTCTACGTCGACCTCTACGTCGACCTCTACCTCGGCCTCCATCTCGGCCTCTTCCGCTGCCCCCCGCTAGAACGCGTTCGGGTCCTGCGGCCCCGTCGACACCGGCGCCGCGCGCGCCTGCCAGGCCGTGCCGGTGCACGGGCCCGGGTGACCGCTCGGACAGATCGTCAGCACAGTGGTCGATGCGGGCAGCACGGTGCTGCCGTAGTTGTACACGTACGGCGCCGTCTGCCCGGAGGTCGACGGGCCGGACGGCACCGTCATCACGGTCACGGTCGTCGAGCCCGTGCCGGTCGAGATCAGCGCGTCGAGCAGCGACACGCGGTCCAGGGTCGCGGACCCCAGCTTCGCGCCCTGCAGGGCGGCGCCGGCGAACGACAGCACGCTGCCCGACGCGTCGGCCACGTTGACGATGCCGTTCAGGCTCGCCGCCACGAAGTTGCTGCCGCCGAAGCTGCCGCCCTGCAGCCGGCAGCCGTCGAACACGCTCTCCATGAACAGGGCGTTGTCGAACGCTCCGCTGACGATCGTGCAGCCCGCGAACGTGGTCGTCGTCTGCGGTGTGCCGCCCGAATACGCCTGCACGTTCTGGAACGACCCCCCGTACCAGGTCGTGGCGGAGAAGTCGGCGCCCACCGCAAACGCGGCGTCGAAGGTCGACGCGGTCAGGGTGGCACCCGCGAATCGGGCGCCACTGAGGTCCGCCCCCACCAGCGACAGGCTGGTCAGCGTGGCGCCGGAGAAGTCGACGCCGCGCGCCCGCGCGCTGTCCACCACGAAGGTGTCGATGGTGGCGCGATCGAACAGCGCACCCGCCATCGAGCCGCCCGACGTCGACACGTGCGTGATCGTGGCGCCCGACATCCGCGCGCCATCGAGCACCACGTTCTCCAGCACCAGGCCCGACAGGGCCACGTTCTGCCAGTGCGCATTGCCCAGGTCGAGGTTGGCGAGCGTGACGTCGGGGCCGGTGAAGCGGGCACCCTGGAACTGCGACGGGAAGTTCGTCCGGTCACCGAGCACCGTGCCGTCGAACACGGTCTTCGTCGTCTGCGTGCCGACGGCGCCCCCTGCGAAGGTCGCGCCCGCGGCGCTCACGAACGTGAAGACGGCGTTCGTGAAGTCGGTGCCGGTGACGCGTGCGCGGTCGAGCTTCAGCGACGCGATGCGTGCGCCCTTGAACGTGGCGCCGTCGATGCGCGCATCGCTCAGGTCGATCGCGCCCATCGTGCGCCCGGACAGGTCCAGACCGGTGAGGTCGCAGTTCACGCAGCTGCCCACCGAGAACACCAGCGACGCCTGTTGCGTCGGCAGGAACCCGCCCTTCGCGTCGAGCACCGCGGGCGGGTACGTGAACGCCTGGCGATGCGCCTCGTCGGCGTGGTAGTAGGTGAGGTCGCGCGCGATCAGCTGTGTCTTCACGGGCTTGGGGCTCGGACCGACCACACGCGGCATCAGCATTGCCTGCGGCACCAGCAGCAGGGTGGTGCCCACCGGCCGATACGCGAACTCGGCCACCATCGTCATCGCCTGCGGCGCAGCAACGGTCTCCCAGGTGCCGGGCGCCACGCCGCTGGTCGCGACCGGGGCGCCGTCGGCGATCGTCGTGTGCCGGGCCCGCAGGTCGGACATCACGTTGAAGTACGTCGACTCGTAGCCTTTCCAGACGATCGGCGTCACCTGCGGATCCGACAGGTCCGCCGGCATCGCCGCGCAGGTGCCCAGGCCGGGCTGGGCATCGGCATTCAGCGTCGACGTGCCGCCGATCACGCGCCCCGCGCTGCGCTCGACGCCGGTGAGCAGCGCGTCGTTGTCGTCGTTGATCAGGTCCAGCCGCTTCCACGTCGCGTTCCACACCGGCCGGTAGCCGGTCGCGTCCTCGATGCGCGTCGCCGAGAACAGCGGATAACCGCAGCGCGACTGCAGGAACGCACCGTCCGCGTTGGCGAACTTCAGCACCCCGTCGGGTGCGTCGCCGCAGGCGTACACGGTCATCAGGCCATCGGCCGTCGGCGAGGTCTCGCCGGCCGGCGCGATCAGGCCCGCCGCCGACACCCGGTACATCTCGAAGTAGTCCGCATAGCGCGCGGGCAGCGACGACCGGAAGTAGGAGCCGGTCGCGCTGTTGCGCAAGGCGGTGGTGTCGATCGCCGTGCAGGCGGCGGCGGCCTTGCGTGCCACGGCGCGGACCGCGTCCGACGCCGGTGCGCGCGCCTTCGCCACGGCGGCATCGGCCGAGCGCTGCAGCAGCCGGCCCAGGGGCGACCCGGTGCCGATCGCCTCGTAGCGCGGCTGCGCGAACACGTGCACGGCCTTGCCCGTCTGCGCGCCGCCCAGGTGATGCAGGTGCGCCTCGTAGTCGCCGGCTTCGAAGCGCATCTGCCGGCACGGCACGTCCACGTCAGGGTGACCTCGGCCTCGCCGGTGCCGCCGCTGCGCCGCAGTTCGATGCGCAGATCGGGCCCGTCGCCCGGCGCCAGGCACACGGTGCGCGTGGCCGCATGCGCGAAGCGGTAGGGAATCACACGCTTGGCATGGGCGGCCTGCCCACCCTCGGGAGGCTGGAGCTCGACCAGCACCGTGTGGTGGGCCTGGGCACGCGCGCCGGCGCGCTCCAGATCCTCGAGCAGGTGCGCGACGCGGCGGGCCTGCGCGGCCGGCGCCGTGGATGCCGCCGGTGCGGCGCCCGCGGCGGGCGCACCCGATCCTCCGCCGTCGGAACACCCGACCACCGCCATCGCAAGCAGCCCGCCGGCCGCCATCGCAGGCAGCCTGCCGGCCATCACAGGCATCCCGCCGGCCATCCTCATGCGCTTCATGCCGCCCCCCGCGCACCGGCCAGACGTTTGGTCGTGACACTCGGCGTCGACGGGATCCATTCGCTCACCGAGGGTTCGGTGTCGCCCGCCGGCGCGGTGATCGCCTCGTAGTTGAGCGTGTACACGTTGCGCCAGGCGTCGAGCGCGAAGTTCGCCGCCACCACGCCCGGCGTGCTCGCCAGGAAAGCGCCCTGCGAATCGTAGATGTCCATCACGTAGTCCTGCGCCAGATGACCGTCGCCGACGAAGCTCAGCACGTAGATGAAGCCCAGGTGCTCGATCGACATGTCGAGGTAGGTGATCGCCGATCCCGCGCGCAGAGGCACCGCATGCAGCGTGCCGCCCGCGAACTGCGCCACCGGCTGGCCATGCGGATTGAACGCCCGCAGCGTCCCCGCGGCGCCCGGCTGCGAGGGGTCCACCTCGAGCACGATCAGGGTGTCGTTCGGGGCCACGTCCATCGTCACCGGCGCCAGCAGCAGCGCCGGGTTGTCGTCGCGGCCTTCGGGCGAGAAGGCCGGGCCGGACGCCAGCGTCGCCTCCGGCACCTGCTCGCTCTGCGCGGCATCCGTCATCAGGCGCAGGTGCAGCAGCTTCTGGTGGGCGCGGCTGATGCCCACCAGAACGTCGCCCGGCAGGCTGCGCACCACGTCCGGCCGGATCGGGAACACCCCCAGCACGCCCGAGCTCACGTAGGTGCCGGCCGCATCCAGTGCGAAGCGCTTCACCACCCAGGTGCCGTCGCCGGCCGGCTGCACCAGCAGGTTGTCGCCCACCCCTTGCGGCGACGTCGTCAGCGCCGTCTGCACGAGCGTCGGGGCCGTGTCGTAGCAGCCCGGGAACTTGCCGCCCACGTTCGGATCCTGGCCGAGCCCGATCGTGCGGTACGCGTAGCCGACCTGTCCGGTGGCGGTGCCGCCGCAGGCGGCGAGGCTGCCCGAGAAGCTCTGCCACGAATAGCTGAGCCGGCCCAGCGTCTGGTTCACCGACACGCCGAACAGGTTCGCCAGCGCCCCGGCGCGCGGCTGCGCGTTCAGATCGTCACGCACCGCCGCCGGCGCGCCCGCCGCCTGCCAGGCGAACGCGTTCCCGTCTGCAGTCAGCTTCTGCTTGTGCGCATAGCGGGTGTCCGTCGTCAGCGGCACCAGCCGCTCCTCGATCACCAGATCGATCGACAGGCTGGTCTTGCCGGCGTCGTTGAGGTTGGCGATGCCCGGGCGCGTGCCGAAGCCCGCGATCCAGCCGCTGGCGGAGTGGAAGGTCACGGTGGCCGACACCGTCCCGCCGTACGGCACACCCGCGAACACCACCTGCTGCGGGGCCGACACGGTGGTGCCCGGCAGGGCGATCGTCTGGCGCACGGTCTTCGCATGCGAGAAGGCCAGCTCGACCGTGTAGTGCGTTGCGGTCGCCGGGAACTGGTAGTCGTCCGGGTCGTGGGCCACGGTGACGACGATGTCGTGCGTCACCGTCAGGATGTTCTCGATCACGTAGGGCGAGCTGGCCACCTCCGCGATCGTCTGCGCGAGCTGCGCCGCGGTGGTGGCGATCGACACGGCGTTCAGGGCCCAGCCGACGAAGGGGATCGCGTCCTCGACCGCGGACTCGGTCTCGTCCTCGATGATCAGCGACAGCACTTCCTGCATCGCCGACTTCATCATGATGTTGGCCATGAAGGTCGCGGCCTTCGCCATGATGCCGGCGGCGCTGCGGTCACCCTTGCTCCAGATCATGCTGAAGAACAGGTTGACCACCGCACCGAGGATCGACGCGCGGAAGATCTTCTTCAGGGTGTCGCCGTCGTCGTGGTACCCCGCCGCACTGGCCAGCAGGATGCTCGGCAGGCCGATCTCGAAGGTCGAGGTCAGCGCGATCCCGATCTCCTCCACGTCCGAGCGCCGATGGCCGCCGTTGCCCAGGCCCCCGGCCATCACCCGCGCCGAGCTCGCCGTCGGCGGGAAATAGAACGTCGCCTGGCGGCTGCTCTCCAGCAGCGGTCCGCTGAGGAACAGCGTGGGCGGACTCATCAGCGTCAGGAACTTCAGGCTGGCCGACTGCTGACGGGTCGCGATCGACGCCATCTCGTCGGTGTCCACCAGCCAGTTCGTCACGTCGATCACCTTGCCGTCGACGTCCATGAACTCGACGAACACGCTCAGGTGACGGATGAAGCGCGACGCGAATCCGAGCGTCACCTGCGTGCCGTCGACCGCGTCGAGGCTGGTGCTCAAGCCGGTCTGACGACCATCGTGCGCGAGCCGGTAGGTCAGGCCCTGGCTGGACGCGGTGTCCTTGGTGCGCGCCTTCGCGACGGCGGCGCCGGTGCCCTGCGGTGCGCCATCGCCGTCGGCATCGGCGTCGCCCACCGTCGACGCATACAGCAGGTCCTTCAGCAGCGGATCGTTGTGCACGGCGTTGAGCCCGCTGGCCAGGGCGCCCTGCCCGGCCAGCATCACGTCGGGGTCGACCACGTACTGGACCAGCGGCGTGCCGTCGGCGCGCATCGCCGGCTGGTCGTCGTCGCCCAGCACCGCCACCATGTCGTACCAGCCATGCGGGCCCTTGGCGCGGATCGCGCGCTCCAGGTCGCCCAGCCCTTCGGCGGCCAGCAGGTGCGCCATCACGATCGCCGCGGTGTCCGCGTCGAGCGCCATCAGGTTGGCGTGATGGAACAGGATCGTCGTGGCGATGTCCTGCGGCCCCATCGTGGCGAAGGAGGCGATCGTGCCCGCGTCCGGCGTCTGGTCCTTGCGGGTGCGGCGCGACTTCCTGCGCGCGGCCATCGCCGCGGCCGCCGTCGCGCGGGCCGCCGGCGGGATGTGGATCGCCGAAAGCGCCAACCCGTGGTCGGCCGCCGCGCCGTGCGCGCGCCGGATCAGGCCGCCGCGGTCGCTGCGCTGCGTGACGTACACGTGCACGGCGCGCCGGTCGGGCAGCAGCACGTCGCTGACAAAGTGCGTGGCGCCCTGCGCGTCGGCACCCGCCGTGCGCAGGCTGTCGGCGTCGTGCGCGACCAGCGCATAGCGCCGCCCGGCCGCATGCAGACGGAAGTCCTCGCGGTGATCCAGGAACCCGTTGCCGGCGAGATCGAAGTGCAGCGTGCGGCGCGAACGCGTCGGGGACGCAAGTGCGTCGCCGTCGCTGCCGCAGGCGGTCAGCATCGGCAGCGACAGCGTGGAGAAGACGCCTCCGGCAGCCTGCAGGAATCGACGTCGGTTCGAACGCATGGGGTCGGGCGCCTCGCAAGGGACTGCGGCGTATACGGACGTCCTGTCCCGCTGCCCGAGGGCTGGGCGTGCGTACCCATGACCGGCGCGCGCCGCAGCGGCGCGCCGTCGCGAATGCGCGAACGATCCCCGCATTCAACGGTGCGGCGGGCCCTGCCGATCGTGCGATGAGCGACGGTTTTTGCAGGCATCTGGCGCCGGAAACGACGAGGCCGCCCGAAGGCGGCCTCTGCCGTGCGGTGCCCGACGCCGGGCTGATCGCCCGGGGCCCGCCGCGCGGCGACGCGGCGGCGCGGGACCCCGTCGCGGGGGTCAGGCCTTCTTCGCGGCCATCGACGCCTCGATCTTCCGCGTGATCAGCCACTGCTGGATGATCGAGTACACGTTGTTCACCAGCCAATACAGCACCAGGCCGGCGGGGAAGAAGAAGAACATCACCGAGAACACCAGCGGCATGATCATCATCACCTTGGCCTGCACCGGATCGGGCGGCGTCGGGTTCAGCTTCACCTGCAGGAACATCGTGCCGGCCATCACCAGCGGCAGGATGTAGAAGGGATCGGGCGCGGCCAGGTCCTTGATCCACAGCGCCCAGGGGGCGTTGCGCATCTCGACCGACGCCAGCAGCACCCAGTACAGCGCGATGAACACCGGGATCTGCACCACGATCGGCAGGCAGCCGCCCAGCGGGTTGATCTTCTCTTCCTTGTAGAGCTCCATCATCGCGGTGTTGAGCTTCACGCGGTCGTTGCCATAGCGCTCGCGCAGCGCCATCAGGCGCGGGCTCACCGCCTTCATTCGGGCCATCGACTTGTAGCTCGCCGCCTGCAGCGGGAAGAAGATCGTCTTGATGATGATCGTCAGCAGCACGATCGCCCAGCCCCAGTTGCCGACCAGGCCGTACAGCTTCTCGAGCAGCCAGAAGATCGGCTTGGCCACCACCGTCAGCCAGCCGTAATCGACCGACAGGTCCAGGCCCGGCGCCACCTTCTCCAGCATGTTCTGGTCCTGCGGGGCGATCAGCAGGCGGGTCTGCGCGCTCGTCTTGGCCTGCGGCGCCAGCTCGCCCAGCGGCTGCAGCGCGCCGACCGCGTACAGGTTGTCGGCGATGCGGCGGCTGAAGAACTCGCGCGGCGCCTTGTCCGTGGGCAGCCAGGCCGACACGAAGTAGTGCTGGATGATGCCTGCCCAGCCGTCGGACGCCGACTTCACGTGGTCGGGCTTGCCTTTCTCGATGTCGGAGAAGGCCACCTTCTGGAACTTCTTCTCCTCGGTGTAGACCACCGGCCCGGTGTAGGTGCTGTAGAACTGCGACTCGCCCACCGGCGGCTCGCCATGGCGCAGCAGCTGCATGTACAGCGTCGGACGCACCGGTGCCGCGCCCGTGTTGCTGACCGTGTCGCGCACCTCGACCACGTACGAGCCGCGCGCCAGCCGATAGGTGCGCTCGAGCTTCACGCCGCCCGACTCGGCCGTCATCGTGACTTCGATCGCGTCGCTGCCGTCGGCCAGCTCGCGCGGCGCGTCGGCGATCGTGAACGGGGTCTTGTGGGTGGGGAAGGCCGCCCCTTCGGCGCCGCCGATCAGGCCGCTCTGCGCCACGTACATGCGGCCGGGCTCGTTCTGCAGCAGCACCACGCCGCCGACGTCGGCCTTGCCGCTGGTGTCGTGGTTGGCCTTGTGCTTGAGCAGCTCGCCGCGCAGGATCTGCCCGCCGACCGGGTCGATGTCCAGCGCGAGCACGTCACTGCGCACCCGCAGCGGCTTGACGCCCCCGGCAGCGGGTGTGGCCCCCGACGCCGGCGCGGCCCCGGCGGCCGTCGCACCCGGCACCGCAGCCGCCGTCGGCGCCGCCACCGACGCGGGCGCGCTCGGAACGCTGCCGTCGGCCGCGGGTGCGGCGCCGGCCGCCGGCGCCTTGCCCGCCGCGTCGGTCGCCGTCGGCCCGCCGAACATCGACGGCTTGCCGTTGTGCTTCTGCCAGTTGTCCCAGAGGAACAGCAGCGACATCGAGAACACGATCCACAGGATGGTGCGTTGCAGTTGCATGGCTCAGTCGGCCTTCACGGAGGGTTCGGAGCGCAGCGCGTCCGGCCAGCGGCCGGTGCCCGCGCGCAGCAGGGATGGGGATTCTGGCACCAGGTCGACACCACCCGGGTTCCAGGGATGACAGCGGCACAGCCGGCGCGTGGCGAGCCACCCGCCACGCAGTGCGCCGTGCCGGGACAGCGCTTCCAGCGCGTACGCCGAGCAGCTCGGATAGAACCGGCAGCGCGGCGGCAGCATCGGGCTGATCAGAAACCGGTAGATCCGGATCGGCACCGACAGCACGCGCACGAACAGGCCCGCACGGAGAGACTCCCGTGCGGGCTCGGCGGCGCGCGGCGACGGATGTGGGTTCACGGTGTGTGGGAGGACGGCGCGCCCGGCGCGCTTCTGCGGTCCCGCCGATCGAGCCGGACGAGCAGTTCGTCGAGCTCGGCCCGCCAGACTTTCTTCAAGGTCGCCATCGGCATCTGCTTCCACTCGGCCTGCGCGCGGCGCAACTTCACCAGCGCACGGGCCGGCTGGTGACGGGCCGGCCAGGCGGCCGCACGCCAGGCCTCGCGCGCCACCCGCTTGAGCGCATTGCGCCCGACCGCACCCTTGATCAGCCGTTTGGGCACGGCGAATCCGAGCGCGGGCTGCGGAGGATTCCGCACGAACGCCTTCGCGTCGGCGGGCTGCTGCGCCGGATCCTGCACATTCAGCCGCGCGCCGGTCACGAACGCCAGCCCGAAGTGGGCGGACGTGATGTCGGGACGCCGCTTGGACAGCGCGGCGAACGAGACGTCCACCCCTGCCCAGTCCACGCGGGTTCGGGCACGCGCCACACCACCACGCGTCGACGCACCGCGCGCGTCATGCCCGGAGTCGCCGCCGGTCGGGCTCATCGAGCCGCTGCCGACCCCGACCTCGGGCCCGGGGATCAGAGACCCAGGCGCTTGCGGCCCTTGGCGCGGCGGTTGCGGATCACCGCACGACCGCCACGGGTCTTCATGCGAACGAGGAAGCCATGCGTACGCTTGCGACGCACGACGGAAGGTT
>JAKOZZ010000034.1 GCA_029779755.1 Pseudomonadota bacterium | reverse complement strand
CCCGACGCGTCGGCCATGGCCGCGGTCGATGCGGCCAAGGCGCGCGAGCAGATCCGCGTGCAGAGCGCCGACTTCAACGCCTACCGTTCCCGCCTGGCCGACAGCGCACGTCCGGTCGATGCGGCCAAGGCCGGCCAGTCCGCTGCCGGGGCCATCGGTGCCCGGGTCGATGACAAGGCGGCAGGCGCCACCCCGAGCGATCAGCTCAAGCTGTCCCGGTCGGGCGCCGCGACCGGCGCTGCCGGCGCGTCGGCCACCGGTTCGGCCGCCTCGCGTGGCGCAGCCGCGGCCGAGAACGACGTGGCCCGCTCGGCGGCGCTCCGTGAAGCGCAGTCGCGTGTCGGCGAACTCGAAAAGAACGTCGCCGACCTGCAGCGCCTGGTCGAGCTGAAGAACAAGCAGCTGGCCGATCTGCAGAAGCAGGTCGAGGACGCCGCCAAGGCCGGCAAGTCGAGCGCCGGCACGATCGCAAAACCCGAGACCCCCGCCGCGCCGGCCGCGCCCGCTCCGGTGGCTGCGGCGCCCGCGGCACCAGCTGCCGCTGCACCGGCCGTCACCGCGCCCGCGGCGCCCGCCGCGTCGGCTGCGCCCGCACCGGCGACCCCGGCCGCCACTGCCCCGGCGGCCGAAGCGCCCAAAGCCGAAGCGGCACCGGCCCCGACCGAATCACCCAAGGCCGAGGCGCCTGCGCCGGCGGCCGAGCCGCCCAAGGCCGAAGCCCCGGCCGAGCCGCCGAAGGCCGAGCCCGCCAAGGCGGCCGAGGCCAAGCCCGAGCCCGTCGCCGAGACCAGCTTCGTCGACGACCTGCTGGGCAATCCGCTCATGCTGCCCGGGATCGGCGCGATCCTCGCGCTTGGCGCCGGCTACGGCTGGTATGCGATGCGCCGCCGCAAGAAGGTCGAGAAGTTCGAAGACAGCCTGATCGCGGCCGACGGCTTCGCCACCAACTCGCTGTTCGGGTCCACCGGCGGCCAGACGGTCGACACCAGCAACAGCGTGTTCGCGGCCAGCACCAAGGACAGCGGCGTCGACGTCCATTCCACCGAAGTCGATCCGATCGCCGAGGCCGAGGTCTACATCGCCTACGGGCGTGAAGCCCAGGCCGAGGAGATCCTGAAGGAGGCGCTCAAGCGTCAGCCGGAGCGTCAGGCGATCCGCGCCAAGCTGCTCGAGATCTACTCCGGCCGCAAGGACGTGGCCGCGTTCGGCACGGTCGCCGCCGAGATGTACCAGATGACCGGCGGACAGAACGAGGAATGGCCGAAGGTCGTCACCCAGGGGCTGGCCCTCGATCCGTCGAATCCGCTGTTCACCGGTCAGGGCGCCGCGCCCGCGGCCGTGGCCGACGCAGCCCCCGAGATCCCCGAGACGCCGGCCGCCGAGTCGTCCAGCGCCTTCGCCGCCGACCCGATGGCAGCGCTCGAGCCGACGGCCGAGCCGGCCGCCGAAGCGCCTTCGCTCGAGATGCCCTCGCTCGAGATTCCCTCGATCGACGAGGCGCGTCCCTTCGCCGAGACGCAGCCCCTGCCGGGCGACGAGGTCAAGTCGTCGCAGGCCGACGATGCGGTCGCTTCGCTCGACTTCGACCTGGACATCGACACCACGGTCGGCAAGGCGGGTGAGCGTCTTGCCAACGACCGCCCGGCGGCCAGCGAGCTCGAGAAGGCTGTCGAAGGCCGCTTCGAGCTGCCCAGCCTCGATCTGCCGCCGGCCGAGGAGGCCAAGCTGGTCGAGGAAGAGAAGGCCGTCCTGGGTCTGGACGATCTCAACATCGATCTGCCCGCGCTCGAAGGCCTGAGCCAGACGGCCGTGCCGAAGACGGCCGCCGGCAGTGGCGGCACGGCCACCCTCGAAGTGCCGGCCCTCGACCTCTCGTCGATCGGACTCGACCTCGAGCCCGCGCCGGCAGCGGCCGCAGGCGACGGCATGAAGTGGCAGGAGATGGCCACCAAGCTCGACCTGGCCTCGGCGTACGAAGAGATCGGCGACAAGGAAGGTGCCCGCGAGCTGCTGGAGGAAGTCGTCCGCGGTGGCGACACCGAGCAGCAGAAGCAGGCGCGCACGATGCTTGCGAAGCTCATCTGAGCCTGATGCGCATCTGAACCTGCTCTGCCTGCGCCTCGACGGGGAAGCGACGCTTCCCCGTTTTTCATTGTCACGACCGTCGCGGATCGGCACATGAACGACGCGGACCCGTCAGCACCTGCCCACGATGTCGCCCGCTACGCGCTGCGCGTAGCGTACGACGGCGCGTCGTTTCCGGGCTGGCAGACGCAGCCGTCGCGTGCGGCGGTGCAGGACGTGCTCGAAGCCGCGCTTTCCAGCGTGGCGTGCGCGCCGATCGCCACGGTCTGCGCCGGGCGTACCGATGCCGGGGTGCACGGGCTGAACCAGGTGGTGCACTTCGACACGGCCGTCGTGCGGCCGGAATCGGCCTGGGTGCGCGGCGTCAATGCGCGGCTGCCGGCACAGGTGGCGGTCCAGGCCGTCCACCGCGTCGACGCCGGGTTCCATGCCCGCTTCAGCGCGCAGCGCCGCAGCTACGTGTACCTGATCCATCGCGGGGCGCAGCGGCATCCGCTGCACGAGCAGCGCAGCGGCTGGGTGTTCCGTCCGCTCGACGTGGCGCGCATGTGCGTGGCGGCACGGGCGCTGGAAGGCGAGCACGATTTCTCGGCCTTCCGCTCCGTGCAGTGCCAGGCGCGCTCGCCAGTGCGGCGGCTCGAGCGGCTCGTGTTGCGCGAGCAGGGCGACACCCTGGTGATCGAGCTGCAGGCCAACGCCTTCCTGCACCACATGGTGCGCAACATCGTCGGTGCGCTGGTGTGGGTGGGGTTGGGCCGGCGCCCGCCGGAATGGACGGCCGAGCTGCTAGCCGGGCGCGACCGCCGCCTCGGTGCACCGACGTTCTCCGCCGCCGGGCTGTACCTGAACGGCGTCGAGTATCCGCGACCCTATGCGATCGGCGCCTGGCCCCCGATCCTGCCGCCGATCTGATACCGTGGCGGGATGAGAACCCGAGTGAAGTTCTGTGGTCTGGTGCGTCCCGAGGACGTCGACGCCGCGGTGGCAATCGGCGCAGATGCGATCGGGTTCGTGTTCTTCTCCCGCAGCCCGCGGTGCATCGATGTCGAGACGGCGCGCATGCTGCGGCGGCGTCTGCCGTCGTATGTGTGCGCGGTCGGCCTGTTCGTGAACGAGTCGGCCGAGAACGTCCGCCGTGTCTCGGCACAGGTGGGCATCGACCTGCTGCAGTTCCATGGCGACGAAACGCCCGCCCAATGCGCGGCCGCGTCCGTGATCGACCCCGCGTCCACCGCATCACGCCCGTTCTGGCGCGCCGTGCGCATGGGCGGACCCGGCGATTTGCTAGAATCCGAGGCTCTTTTCGGCGAGGCCGAGGCGTTTTTGCTGGACACCCTGAGCGACGGTTATGGCGGCAGCGGCAAGCGCTTCGACTGGTCCTGGGTGCCCGAACTGAGGGCGCGTCCGGTGGTGCTGTCGGGCGGCCTGACCGCGCAGACCGTGGGGCAGGGCATCGCGCGGGTGCACCCGATGGCCGTCGACGTCTCCAGCGGCATCCAGGGCGCCAATCCACGGCAGAAAGACGCCGAGAAGATGGAACTCTTCATGGCCGAGGTCATCGCAGCCGACGCCCGCGCCGGCAGCCTGCGCTCGGCAATGAACCACCGCGCCAACCTCCGCCCCAATCCGCAATGAAACCCTACGATCTCCCCGACGCACGTGGCCACTTCGGGCCGTACGGCGGCATCTTCGTCGCCGAGACCCTGGTGCACGCCCTCGAGGAACTGCGCCAGGCGTATGCGCGCTACAAGGACGACCCCGAATTCGTCGCCGAGTTCAAGGACGAGCTCGAGCACTTCGTCGGACGACCCAGCCCCGTCTACCACGCCAAGCGCTGGTCGCAGATGCTGGGCGGTGCGCAGATCTACTTCAAGCGCGAAGACCTCAACCACACGGGCGCGCACAAGATCAACAACACCATCGGCCAGGCACTGCTCGCACGCCGCATGGGCAAGCAGCGCGTGATCGCCGAGACGGGCGCCGGCCAGCATGGCGTGGCCAGCGCCACGGTCGCCGCCCGCTACGGCATGAAGTGCGTGGTCTACATGGGCTCGGAAGACGTCAAGCGCCAGGCGCAGAACGTCTACCGCATGAAGCTGCTGGGCGCCGAAGTGGTGCCGGTGGAGTCGGGCTCCAAGACCCTGAAGGACGCGCTGAACGAAGCGATGCGCGACTGGGTCACCAACGTCGAAGACACGTTCTACATCATCGGCACCGTGGCCGGACCGCATCCGTATCCGATGATGGTCCGTGACTTCCAGGCGGTGATCGGCGAAGAGTGCAAGGTGCAGATGCCGAAGATGGCGGGCCGCCAGCCCGACTACGTCGTCGCCTGCGTGGGCGGCGGCTCCAACGCGATCGGCATCTTCTATCCGTACATCGACGTCGACGGCGTGAAGCTGGTGGGCGTCGAGGCAGGCGGCGAGGGCGTGCACACCGGCCGTCATGCGGCCTCGCTCACGGCCGGCACGCCGGGCGTGCTGCATGGCAACCGCACCTACCTGCTGCAGAACGACGACGGGCAGATCATCGACACGCACTCGGTGTCGGCCGGCCTCGACTATCCGGGTGTCGGGCCGGAGCACGCCTGGCTGAAGGACTCGGGCCGCGCGCAGTACGTGCCCATCGACGACGCCGAGTCGCTGGCCGCGTTCCACACCTGCTGCCGCATCGAAGGCATCATCCCGGCGCTCGAGTCCAGCCATGCGCTCGCCTACGCCGCCAAGCTGGCGCCGACGCTGCCCAAGGACCAGATCATCCTGGTGAACCTGTCCGGTCGCGGCGACAAGGACATGCACACCGTTGCCCAGCGTGGCGGGCTGAGTTTCTGATGTCGCGAATCGCTTCCTGTTTCCAGCGTCTCGCCGAAGCGCGACGCAAGGCCCTGATCCCCTACATCACCTGCGGACACCCCACGCGCGACAGCACGGTTGCGGTCATGCACGCGATGGTCGCCAACGGGGCCGACGCCATCGAGCTCGGCGTGCCGTTCTCCGATCCGATGGCCGACGGGCCCGTGATCCAGAAGGCCAACGAGCACGCGCTTGCCCTGGGCATCGGGCTGCGCGACGTGCTGGCCGCCGTGACCGGCTTCCGTGCCACGGACACGACCACGCCGGTCGTGCTGATGGGCTACGCCAATCCGATCGAGCGCATGGGCATCGAGGCCTTCCTCGACGCCGCCCGCGCGGCCGGCGTCGACGGGCTCATCGTCGTCGATTATCCGCCGGAGGAATGCGAGGCGTTCTCGGCCGCGGCCAAGGCGCGCGGCATCGATCCGATCTTCCTGCTGGCACCGACCTCCACCGACGAGCGCATCGACTCGGTGGCGCGGCTTGCCAGCGGCTACGTGTACTACGTGTCGCTCAAAGGCATCACCGGTGCGGGCGGCATCGACCTGGCCGAGGTGGCGCAGCGTGTGGCGCGCATCAAGCGCAGCACGCCGCTGCCGGTGGGCGTCGGCTTCGGCATCCGCGACGGCAAGACCGCGCGCGCGATCTCCGAGCAGGCCGACGGCGTGATCATCGGCTCGCGCATGATCCAGGTGCTGGAAGAGGGCGATCCGGCGCAGGCGCCCGAGCGTGCCGGCGCGTTCATCGCGTCCATCCGCACCGCACTCGACGCCTGAGGGCGCGGGACAAAGGAATCCGACATGACCTGGCTCGACAAGCTGCTGCCCCCGCGCATCAAGCGCGCCAATGCGGGCGCCAAGAAGGTGCCCGAAGGCCTGTGGGTGAAGTGCCCTTCGTGCGACGCCGTGCTCTACGGTGCCGATCTCGAGACCAACCTGGGCGTGTGCCCCAAGTGCAGCCATCACCTGCGCGTGCGCGCGCGCAAGCGCCTCGACGGGCTGCTCGATGCCGAAGGCCGCTACGAGATCGGGCAGGAGATCCTGCCGGTCGACGCGCTGAAGTTCAAGGACAGCCGCAAGTACCCCGACCGTCTGCAGGAGGCACTCGACGACACCGAAGAGACCGACGCCATCATCGTGATGGGCGGCGCCATCCGCACCATCCCCGTGGTGGTGGCGTGCATGGAGTTCGAGTTCATGGGCGGCTCGATGGGCTCGGTGGTGGGCGAGCGCTTCGCCCGCGGCGTGCAGGCGGCGATCGAGCAGAAGGTGCCGTTCATCTCGGTGGCGGCCTCGGGGGGGGCGCGCATGCAGGAAGGCGTGCTGTCGCTGATGCAGATGGCCAAGACCACTGCAATGCTCACCCGGCTGTCGGAGAAGAAGCTGCCCTACATCTCCGTGCTGACCGATCCGACCATGGGCGGCGTGTCGGCGAGCTTCTGCTTCCTGGGCGACGTCGTGATCGCGGAGCCCAAGGCGCTGATCGGATTTGCCGGGCCGCGCGTGATCGAGCAGACCGTGCGCGAGAAGCTGCCTGAAGGCTTCCAGCGCGCGGAGTTCCTGCTCGAGAAGGGCGCGATCGACATGATCGTCGACCGCCGCGAGATGCGCGACGAGATCGCCCGCCTGCTGGCGCTTCTGCTGCGCCAGCCCAGCGACGCGGTGGTCTGATCGGTCGCTGCCGCCGTGTCTTCCGCTGAAGTGCGAGGGGTGGGGTCGGAGGGGGCATCCCAGGGCCGGTCGCTGGCCGACTGGCTGGCCTACGTGGAACGTCTGCACCCGCGCACCATCG
Source organism: Pseudomonadota bacterium (assembly GCA_029779755.1). GTDB lineage: Bacteria > Pseudomonadota > Gammaproteobacteria > Burkholderiales > Burkholderiaceae_E > Quisquiliibacterium. The sequence goes on along the minus strand of JAKOZZ010000034.1, from coordinate 1,575 downwards.
AGCTCGGGCTCGAGCGCGTGCGCTCGGTCGCGCAGCGCATGGGGCTGGCCCTCGATGCGGTCGTCATCACGGTGGCCGGTACCAACGGCAAGGGGTCGACCTGCGCGATGCTCGAGGCGATCCTGATGCATGCGGGCTACCGGGTGGCGCTGTACACCTCGCCGCACCTGATCGACTTCAACGAACGCGCGCGCATCAACGGCGTGCCCGCCACCGACGCGCAGCTCGTGCCGCAGTTCGACGCCGTCGAGCAGGCGCGCGGCGACACGCAGCTCACCTACTTCGAGTTCACCACGCTGGCGATCCTGCGGCTGTTCCAGCAGCAGCCGCTCGACGCGATCGTGCTCGAGGTGGGCCTGGGCGGCCGTTTGGATGCGGTGAACCTGATCGACGCCGACTGCTCGATCGTCACCTGCATCGACCTCGACCATGCCGAGTTCCTGGGCGACACCCGGGGCAAGGTGGGGTGGGAGAAGGCCCACGTCTACCGCACCGGCCGACCGGCGATCTGCAGCGACCCGATGCCGCCGCAGACGCTGATCGACCATGCCCGCGAGATCGACGCCGATCTCTGGCTGTTCGGGCGCGACTTCAACTACGCGGGTGACCGCCAGCAATGGTCGTTCGCCGGGCGCCATCAGCGCCGCAACAGCCTGGCCTACCCGGCCCTGCGCGGGGCGAACCAGCTGCTCAACGCGTCGGGTGTGCTGGCCGCGCTCGACGCGCTTCGCGACCGGCTGCCTGTCACCCAGCAGGCGGTCCGCCAGGGGCTGGCCACGGTCGAACTGCCGGGCCGCTTCCAGGTGCTGGCCGGGCGCCCGTCGGTGGTGCTCGACGTCGCGCACAACCCGCATGCGGCAGCGCATCTCGCCAACAACCTGGACAACATGGGGTTCTTCCCCGTGACCTGGGGCGTGTTCGGGGCGATGGGCGACAAGGACATCGCGGGCATCGTCGGACACCTCGACAAGCGCATCGATCACTGGCTGCTGGTCGACCTGCCCGGCGCGCGCGCCGCGCGCGCCGACGAACTCCGCACCCGCCTGGACGAAGCGGGCGTGCGCCCTGGGCCCGAGCGCCTGGTCGAAGTCCACGCGACCCCGGCCGCAGCGCTGGCCGCCGCGCTCGAGCGGGCCGACACGAATGATAGAATCGTGGTCTTCGGTTCCTTCCTGACGGTGGCCGACGTGCTCGCATCGCGTCGCACCGCAAGCGGATCCCGGACACCATCCTGACGGGCGCGCAGGCGCCCTCCGAAGCCTCCTCTCACCGCCCTCCGACAGTCCTGATGGCATCGCGAAGCTCTTCCGCCAAGGCCGGCGGTGCACTCGACCCGGCATTGCCGCAGAAGAAGCGCGCCCGCCGACGACTGGTTGGTGCACTGGCCGTGTGTGTCGCGGCCGCCATCGTGCTGCCGCTCGTGCTCGACTCCGAGCCGCGTCAGGTCCGGCCCGACGTGCAGGTGCAGATCCCTTCCCGCGATACGCCTCTGAACGAGCGCCTGCCTGGCACGTCCCGCAGTGGCGTGATCGATCCGTCGCGTCCCGCGGATGCCGCGGGCGAGACGTCGGCAGA
>JAKOZZ010000028.1 GCA_029779755.1 Pseudomonadota bacterium | reverse complement strand
GGCGAGACGACGAGCTCGGGCACGTCCGACACGTCGGTCGCGTGGATCTTCGCCAGCGTCTCGCCGCACTGCCCTGCCATCACCCGCCGGGCCTGCGCGTACTCGTCGTCGCGCAGCAGCTTGCGTGCGATCGTCTCGCCCTCCAGGCGCTGCATGATCAGCGCGTCGCCGAGGTCGTCGGCGTCGTCGAGCATGCCGAGGATCGCCGGCACCGGAACGCCCGCGCGCGCCGCCGCCTTCAGGGTCTTGCCTTCGATCTCGATCGAGAGCGCGGTGGTGCGTCCGCGACGCAGGCGCTTCGGGTCGCGGCGCAGGATCAGCGGCGTGCGCCGGTCGTCGAAGCAGGCATCGAACGACCAGGTCTCCTGGCTGGCGCCGCCCGAGAGGCGACGCAGGTCGGCGATGCCGGTGGCGCCTGGAAGATGCCGGCGGACGGCCTTGGCGAGAAGTTCGTTGATCGAATCCATGGGGTCGCGCGTCGAGGGGTGTGGCCCGGGAATCCGGCGCCGCCGCAATGATAGCGGCCCGGATGCGATGCGCTCCCGGTTTTCGTCAGTGGAAACCCGGGGGTGCGGTGAAGCTGCACAGGGGGCACGCGCCGGCGGCCCCGATCCGGTCCCGGCCGCCCCGATTCGCCCCCGACCGTCAAAGGTCGAGCCCGAACACCCGGCGCAGCTCGTCGATCTGGGCGGCGTCGAGCGCGCGCACCGGCGTGTTGCGCAACAGCAGAAACAGCTTGGCCGTCTCCTCCAGCTCCTCGGTCGCATAGACCGCGGCCTCGAGGCTGGTGCCGGAGACGACCGGCCCGTGGTTGGCCAGCAATACCGCGCAGTGCCGGCGCGCGCGGCCGCGGATGGCATCGGCCAGGGCCGGGTCGCCCGGGCGGTAGTACGGCACCAGCGGCAGCCGGCCGATCTTCATCACGAAGTAGGCGGTCAGCGGCGGCAGGCAGTCGTCGTGATCCAGGCCGTGCATGCACGACACCGCGGCCGAGTGCGTGGCGTGCAGGTGCACGATGGCCCGCGCGCCCGCCCGCTCCTCGTACATCGCCCGGTGCAGGAACGCCTCCTTGGACGGCGGGTCGCCGGACAGCAGACGCCCCTGGTCGTCGAGCTTGGACAGCCGCGCCGGGTCGAGCGTGCCCAGGCAGGCGTTGGTGGGCGTGAGCAGCCAGCCGTCGTCCAGCCGCACGCTGATGTTGCCGCTGCTGCCGGCCGACAGGCCGCGCGCGAACAGCGACTGACCGAAGGCGACGATCTTCTCGCGCAGGCGATGCTCGTCGGCGCTCATGACAGCGCATCCCAGGCGTCGAGGAAGAAGCCGGTGCCGCCGAAGTTGCCCGACTTCAGCGCCAGCGCCAGGGGCGCCGCGTCGGGACGCCGCGGCAGCGCCCTCGTCCAGGGCACGCCGGGGGCGATCTCCGGCCCGATGCGCAGTCCCTGCACGTCGAGCGCCTTCACGACGGCGCCGGAGGTCTCGCCACCGGCCACGATCAGTCGGGTCACGCCCAGGCCGACCAGTGCGCGCGCGATGTCGGCGAGCGCGTTCTCGACGAGGGCGCCGGCGTGTTCGACGCCCAGGCGCTGCTGGACGGCGCGCACCTCCTCGGGCGTGGCGGTGGCATAGATCAGCACGGGCCCGGCCGCCAGGCGCTCGGCCGCGAACGCGGTGGCCGCGCCGACCACGTCCTCGCCCTGGGCGAGCGCCAGCGGGTCGACCCGGAACGCGGGGTGCACCGCCGCCATCGCGGCGACCTGCGCCCGCGTCGCGACCGAACAGCTGCCGGCGATCACGGCGCTCGGCCCGGGCGCGCCCGGCAGCGCGTCGGCGACGAGCCCGTCGGGCAGCAGGCCGGACGCCCGGAAGTTGGCCGGCAGCCCGATGCCCACGCCCGAGCCCGTCGTCAGCAGCGGCAGGTCGGCGCAGGCGGTCGCGATCGTCTGCAGGTGCGCATCGGTGATCGCGTCCACGATCGCCATCCCGACGCCCTCGGCGCGCAGGGCCGCGAACCGGCGGCGCAGCGCGTCGGGGCCGGCGTCCACGTCGCGGAAGTCGGCCAGCCCCACCCGGCGGCGCGTCTGCGCCTGCAGCACGCGCACCAGATTGGCATCGGTCATCGGCGTGAGCGGATGGTCGCGCATGCCGCTGTCGCTCAGCAGCACGTCGCCCACGAACAGGTGGCCCTTGTAGACGGTGCGTCCGTTGACGGGAAAGGCCGGGCACGCGATCGAGAAGTCGCTGCCGAGCGCGTCCATCAGCGCATCGGCGACCGGGCCGATGTTGCCCTGCGGGGTGGAATCGAAGGTCGAGCACACCTTGAAGCAGATCTGGCGCGCCCCGGCGGCCCGCAGCCAGCGCAGCGCCGCCAGCGCGGTGTCGACCGCGTCGCCGACCGGCGCGGTGCGCGACTTCAGCGCCACCACCACCGCGTCCACGTCGGGCGGCGGCGGACCGTGCGGCACGCCGATCATCTGCACGGTGCGCATGCCCTGGCGCACCAGGGTGCCGGCGAGGTCGGTGCCGCCGGTGAAGTCGTCCGCGATGCAGCCGAGCAGCAGGCTCATGGTGCTCCTCCTCTGGATACGGCACCGGCGCGCGCAGCGAGGTGCGGCCGGAAGCGAACACGGCCCGGGGGGATGCCCGGGCCGTGCGCTGCCCGCGGCGCGCGAACGCGCCGCGTGCGGTGCGTCAGGCCACCTCGACCGTGTCGGCGACCTCGCGGAACGCCTGCACCTGATCGAAGTTCATGTAGCGGTAGATGTCGCCGGCCTTCGCGTTGACGATCTGCACCTGCTCCAGGTATTCGCCCACGGTCGGGATCTTGCCCAGCAGTGCGCACACCGCCGCCAGCTCGGCTGAACCCAGGTACACGCGGGTGTCGATGCCGAGACGGTTGGGGAAGTTGCGCGTCGAGGTCGACATCGCCGTCGAACCTTTGCGGATCTGGGCCTGGTTGCCCATGCACAGCGAGCAGCCCGGCAGTTCCATGCGCGCCCCCGTGCGGCCGAGGATGCCGTAGTAGCCCTCCTCGGTGAGGATCTGCTGGTCCATCTTGGTGGGCGGTGCGATCCACAGGCGCGTGGGGATGTCGGACTTGCCGTCGAGGATGCGGCCGGCCGCGCGGAAGTGACCGATGTTGGTCATGCACGAGCCGATGAACACCTCGTCGATCTTGTCGCCGGCGACTTCGGACAGCAGCTTCACGTCGTCCGGGTCGTTCGGGCAGGCGACGATCGGCTCCTTGATGTCGGCCAGGTCGATCTCGATGACGGCGGCGTACTCGGCGTCCTTGTCGCCCGACAGCAGCTCGGGCTTGGCGATCCAGGCCTGCATCGCCTTGATGCGGCGCTCCAGCGTGCGGCGGTCCGCGTAGCCGTTGGCGATCATCCACTTCATGAGCACGATGTTCGAGTTCATGTACTCGATGATCGGCTCCTTGTCGAGGTGCACCGTGCAGCCGGCGGCCGAGCGCTCGGCCGACGCGTCGGACAGCTCGAACGCCTGCTCGACCTTCAGCTTGGGCAGGCCCTCGATCTCGAGGATGCGGCCGGAGAAGACGTTCTTCTTGCCCTTCTTCTCGACGGTCAGCATGCCCTGGCGGATCGCGTACAGGGGGATCGCATTGACCAGGTCACGCAGGGTGACGCCGGGCTGCAGCTCGCCCTTGAAGCGCACGAGCACGGACTCGGGCATGTCGAGCGGCATCACGCCGGTGGCCGCGGCGAACGCCACCAGGCCCGAGCCGGCCGGGAACGAGATGCCGATCGGGAAGCGGGTGTGCGAGTCGCCGCCGGTGCCGACCGTGTCGGGCAGCAGCAGGCGGTTCAGCCAGGAGTGGATCACGCCGTCGCCCGGGCGCAGGCTGACGCCGCCGCGCGTGGACATGAAGCCCGGCAGCTCGTGGTGCATGCGCACGTCGACCGGCTTCGGGTAGGCGGCGGTGTGGCAGAACGACTGCATCACCAGGTCGGCCGAGAAGCCGAGACAGGCGAGGTCCTTCAGTTCGTCGCGGGTCATCGGGCCGGTGGTGTCCTGCGACCCGACGGTGGTCATGCGCGGCTCGCAGTACGTACCGGGCAGCACGCCCTGCCCTTCGGGCAGACCGCAGGCGCGGCCAACCATCTTCTGCGCGAGCGAGAAGCCTTTCGGCTGCTTGCCGTCGGCTTGCGCCGGGCCTTTGGGCAGACGGAACACGGTGGACGGGGGCAGGCCCAGCGCCTCGCGTGCCTTGGCGGTGAGGCCGCGGCCGATGATCAGCGGGATGCGGCCGCCGGCGCGCACCTCGTCGAGCAGCACCTCCGACTTCAGCTCGAAGCGCGCGATCTCCTGGCCGTTCTTCTCGACCACGCCGCGGAACGGATAGACGTCGATCACGTCGCCCATCTCCATCGCGGACACGTCGACCTCGATCGGCAGCGCACCGGCGTCTTCCATCGTGTTGAAGAAGATCGGGGCGATCTTGCCGCCGATGCAGAAGCCGCCGAAGCGCTTGTTGGGCACGAACGGGATGTCGTCGCCGGTGTACCAGAGCACCGAGTTGGTGGCCGACTTGCGCGACGAGCCCGTGCCGACCACGTCGCCCACGTAGGCGACCGGGTGGCCCTTCTTCTTCAGCTCAGCGAGCACCTCCAGCGGCTTGTCGACGAAGTTGGGACGCGGGTTCTTCAGCATGGCCAGCGCGTGCAGCGGGATGTCCGGGCGCGTGGTGGCGTCGGGGGCCGGCGACAGGTCGTCGGTGTTGGTCTCGCCGGGCACCTTGAACACGGTGAGCGTGACCTTCTGCGGCACCTCGGGACGCGAGGTGAACCACTCGGCGTCGGCCCACGACTGCATCACCGCCTTCGCGTTGGCGTTGCCCTTGTCGGCCTTCTCCTTGACGTCGTGGAAGGCGTCGAACATCAGCAGCGTGGTCGACAGCGCCTTGACGGCGGCAGCGCCGACCGCGGCGTCGTCCAGCGCCTGGATCAGCGGCTGGATGTTGTAGCCGCCCAGCATGGTGCCCAGCAGCTCGGTGGCGCGGGTGCGGTCGATCAGGCGGTTGGACTCCTTGCCCAGCGCCACGCCGGCCAGGAACGCGGCCTTCACCTTGGCGGCGGCATCGACGCCGGCCGGCACGCGGTGCGTGATCAGGTCGACCAGGGTCTGCTCCTCGCCCGCCGGCGGGTTGCGCAGCAGTTCGATCAGCTCGGTCGTCTGATTGGCGGTCAGCGGCAGCGGCGGGATGCCGAGCGCGGCGCGTTCGGCGACGTGGGTGCGATAGGCGGCCAACATGGGAAGCTTCTCCTGGGCGTTGCGATTCGAAAAGGCGAAAAAGGCGGGCGGCGCGGGCGTCCGGCGCGGCTGCGGTCAAACCCATAAGGATACGGCATGCCCTGCCCGGAACGGCAGGCGGCGGTGCCGTTTGTTGCACCGCGGCGACCCCGTGCACCCGCGCGGGGCGCGGGCGTGGGTGCACGAACTCGGGGGCGCGCGCGGCTACACCAGGCGCGCGCTGCTACAGCGTCGCCTGCGCGACCGCGTGCGCCCACTCCCCCATCAGTGCGTCGGCGCGCGCGCGCGGCATCGTCGGGTGGAAGGTGCGCTCGACCTGCCAGTGCGACGCGAGCTCGTCGACGCTGCGGTAGAGGCCGCACGCGAGGCCCGCGAGGTAGGCGGCGCCCAGGGCGGTGGTCTCGATCACCCGGGGCCGCACCACCGGAATGCCGAGCAGGTCCGCCTGGAACTGCATCAGCAGATCGTTCACGCAGGCGCCGCCGTCGACGCGCAGCTCGGCCACCGGCCGCCCGCCGGCGGCCACCGCGTCGCGGCTCATCGCCTGCAGCAGCGCCGCGCTCTGGAAGGCGATGCTCTCGAGCGCCGCGCGTGCGATGTGTGCGACCGTGCTGCCGCGCGTGAGCCCGACGATGGCGCCACGGGCATGCGGCTTCCAGTACGGCGCGCCCAGGCCGGTGAACCCCGGCACGAACATCACGCCGCCGGCATCGGGCACCGACTCGGCGAGCGCCTGCACCTCCCCGCTGCCGCGGATGGCGTGCAGGCCGTCGCGCAGCCACTGCACGACGGCGCCGCCGATGAAGACGCTGCCCTCGAGCGCGAACTCCGGCGACGCCGTGGGCTGGGCGGCACTGGTCGTGATCAGTCCGTTCGTCGAGGTCTGGAAGGTGGCGCCGGTGTGCATCAGCATGAAGCAGCCGGTGCCGTACGTGTTCTTGGCCAGGCCGGCCTTGAAGCACGCCTGCCCGAACAGCGCGCTCTGCTGATCGCCGGCGACGCCGCCGATCGGAATTGCGGCGCCGAAGTGGGCGGGGTCGCAGGTGCCGAACGCATGGCGCGACGGATGCACGGCCGGCAGCACTTCGTGCGGCACGTCCAGCATCGCCAGCAGTGTGTCGGACCAGCGGTTGGCGCGCACGTCGAACAGCATCGTGCGCGAGGCGTTGCTGACGTCCGTCGCATGCACCGCACCGCCGGTGAGCTGCCACATCAGCCAGGTGTCGATCGTGCCGAAGGCGAGTTCCCCGCGTGCGGCCGCAGCGCGTGCGCCGGGCACGTGGTCGAGCAACCACTTCAGCTTGGTGCCCGAGAAGTACGCATCGACGATCAGACCGGTGCGTGCGCGGATCGTCTCCTCGTGGCCGGCCGCACGCAGCGCCGCGCAGGTCGGCTCGGAGCGCCGGTCCTGCCAGACGATGGCATTGTGGATGGGCAGGCCGGTGCGCCGGTTCCAGACCACCGTGGTCTCGCGCTGGTTGGTGATGCCGAGTGCGGCGACCTCGGAGGCGGTGATGCCGGCCCGGTCGAGGGCCTCGCGCACCGTGGCGAACTGCGTGTCGCGGATCTCGATCGGATCGTGCTCGACCCAGCCTGGCTGCGGATAGAGCTGACGGAACTCCCGCTGCGCCATCCCGACCACGCGCCCCTCGGGGTCGAACACGATGCTGCGCGAGCTGGACGTGCCCTGGTCGAGGGCGAGCAGGAAGTTGCGGCGGGTCATGGGATCTCCTCGTCGGCACGCGGAACGCGCAAGCCTACACCGGCACCGGAACGCACAGCGCAGTGCGTGCCGGAACGCGATAATCGCCCGGCGACGAAGGGAACACGCGATGAACGGGGTCGACGGGGACGCACGGGGGGACACGAGCGCGGGTGCGGACGGAGCGTCCGCACCCGCGCAGTGCGACGTGCTCGTGGTGGGCGGGGGCATCAATGGCGCGGGCATCGCCCGCGATCTGTCCGGCCGCGGGTTCCGGGTCGTCCTGTGCGAGCAGGACGACCTCGCCGGTCACACGTCGTCGTCGTCGACCAAGCTGATCCACGGCGGCCTGCGCTACCTGGAGCACCGGGAGTTCGGGCTCGTGCGCAAGGCGCTGGCCGAACGCGAAGTGCTGTTGCGTTCCGCCCCCCACCTGATGCGACCGCTGCGCTTCGTGATGCCGCACGACCCGGCGATGCGGCCGGCCTGGATGATCCGCGTCGGACTCTTCCTCTACGACCACCTGGCGCATCGTGCACTGCTGCCCGGCTCGCGCGCGGTGCGCCTGGGGGCGAGCCATCCGGCCGGCGCGACGCTGAAGGCGCAGTTCACCCGCGGCTTCGAGTACTCCGACGTGTGGGTCGACGACGCCCGGCTGGTCGTGGCGAACGCGATGGACGCGGCCGCGCGCGGCGCAACGATCGTCACGCGCTGCGCGGTGGTGGCGGCCGCCGCCGAAGACGGTGCGTGGCAGGTGCAGGTCCGGCATGCCGACGGGCGCACGCAGCGGCTGCGGGCGCGGGCGCTGGTCAACGCTGCCGGCCCGTGGGCCGACCGGTTCCTGCGCTCGGCGGTCGGCGCCCGCGACGTGCGCCCGCTGCGGCTGGTGAAGGGCAGCCATATCGTGGTGCCAAAGCTGTTCGATCATCCGTATCCGTACTTCTTCCAGAACCCCGACGGGCGCATCCTGTTCGCGATCCCGTACGAAGAGACGTTCACGCTGATCGGGACCACCGACGTGGACACCCGCGGCGCGGACGGCGCGCCCGCGCTCGACGACGACGAACTGCACTACCTGTGCGCCGCGGCCAGCCGCTGGTTCGCCCGCCCGGTGGTCCCGGCCGACGTGGTCTGGCACTACTCGGGCGTGCGGCCGCTGCTCGACGACGAGCACGGCAATCCCGCCGCGGTGACCCGCGACTACCGGCTCGCGCTCGACGCGGAGGGCGCGCCGCTGCTCACCGTGTGGGGCGGCAAGCTCACCACGTACCGGCGTCTTGCCGAGGAGGCGTCCGATCGCCTCGTGGCCGCGCTGGGGCCGCCGCATGCCGGCGCTGCGGGCCCGTGGACGGCGCACGCCGCGCTCCCGGGCGGCGACCTCGGTGGTTGGATCGAGACGACCGGCGATCCCGTGCGTGACTTCGAGACGTTCGAGCGGGCCTTGGCCCGCGCACTGCCCGACGTCGCCCCGCCCGTGCGGCATCGTCTGGCGCGGTGCTACGGCGCACGGGTGTCGCTGCTGCTCGACGGTGGCACACTCGGCCGCGAGATCGTGCCCGGCGTCCATGAGCACGAGCTGGAACACCTTCGGACGCACGAATGGGCGCACACCCTGGACGACGTGCTGTGGCGTCGCACCAAGCTCGGCCTGCATCTGACGGCACAGCAGGTCGCGGTGCTTCGCTCCTGGTGGTCGATGCGCGACGGCGCGCGTGCCGACGGCGGAACACACCCGTCGCCTATGGACGGCAGGACATGAACCCCACGACGCGCGGCACCCCCTTCTTCGGCTGGTACGTGGTGGCCGGATGCTTCCTGATGGCGATCGGCAGCTGGGGCCTGGGCTTCTACGGGCCCGGCGTCTACCTCGCCCACCTGACGGTGGCGCGCGGCTGGCCCGTGGCGTCGGTGTCGTTCGCGATCACCCTGTACTTCTGGATCGGTGCGGTCCTGATCATGACCAGCGGCCCCCTGCTCGACCGCCTGGGACCGCGTGGCGCGACGACGCTGGGCGTCTGCGCCACGTTCGTGTCGGTGGCGGGCATCGCGCACGTCACGCAACCGTGGCAGCTGTATCCCGCGTTTGCGCTGCTGGCCGTCGGGTGGGCGACGATGAGCAGTGCCGCCATCAATGCGACGCTGGCGCCGTGGTTCGTGCGGCGCCGCGGTCTCGCGCTGAGCGTCGCGCTGACCGGCGCGAGCTTTGGCGGGATCGTGCTGGTCCCGGCGCTGACGGCGGCGATCCGCGGCTTCGGCTTCGAGTCGGGGGTGACGTTCGTCGCAGGGGTGGTCTGTGCGCTGATCCTGGCCGCCACAGGGCCGGTGTTCGTGCGCGCGCCGGCGCTGCGGGGCCTGCTGCCCGACGGTGACGCGCCCTCCACGGCCGATCCGTCCTCCGCGGTCGATCCGTCACGGGCCGCAGAAGCGGCCAACGGGGGGCAATCGGGGCAATCGGGGCAATCGGGGCAATCGGGGCAATCGGGGCAGGCAGGTCAGCCGGTCCAGACGGGGCACGCCGCACGCGCGGACCGCGCGTCGCGCGGCGGAGATCGGGCGGCCCCGGCGCGCGCGCCGGTCGATGCGCACTGGGGCCTGCGCCGCGTGTTCACGGACCGGGGCCTGATCACGATCACCCTGCCCTTCGCGATCGGACTGACCGCGCAGGTCGGGCTGCTCACCCACCTGCTGGCGATGCTCGTGCCCCTGATCGGCGCCGACCAGGCCGCCTGGATGATCGGCGCGACCACGGCCAGCGCGGTGGCCGGCCGCTTCGTGGCCGGCGCACTGCTGGACCGGGTGTCGCGCCGCAGGATCGCGGCGGGCAACTTCGGCGTCCAGCTCGCCGGCCTGCTCCTGCTCGCCGTGGCCGTGCGCACGGACGCTGCGCCGGGCCTGATCCTCGCCGGCTGCCTGCTGTTCGGGGCCGGGGTCGGCAACATGATCGCCTTTCCCGGACTGCTGGTGCAGCAGGCCGTGCCTTCCGCCCACTTCGCGCGGGTCACCCGCCTGGTGACCGGCATCGGACAGATCTCGTTCGCGACCGGGCCGTCCCTGATGGGCTGGCTGCGCCAGACCGGCGGCAGCTACCAGCCGGTGCTGACCGTGTGCATCGTGCTGTTCGTGCTGGCGGCCGTGCTCGTGCTGAGCGGCCCGGAGGGTCGGCGCGACGCCTGAGCCGGTCCGCGGGTCGAAGATCCAAGGGGCGCGAGCGGATATACTTATGCCGCAATGCAGCAATCGTAGGCCGCCGCCCGGCGTTGCAGTACGTTCCTGCATCACTTCGCGAGGAACGACGGTCCATGTCTGCGTTTGCGGTCGAGCGCGTGCTCGAAGTCCATCACTGGAACGAAACCCTGTTCAGCTTCAAGGCGACGCGGGATCCGGCACTGCGTTTCCACAACGGCCACTTCGTGATGGTCGGTCTGCAGGTCGACGGGAAGCCGCTGACGCGCGCGTACAGCATCGCCAGCGCCAACTACGAGGAACATCTCGAGTTCCTCAGCATCAAGGTCCCCAACGGGCCCCTCACCTCGCGTCTGCAGCACCTGAAGCCGGGTGACGAGATCCTGGTCAGCCGCAAGCCCGTGGGCACGCTGGTCACCGACGACCTCCTGCCCGGCCGGCGCCTGTACCTGTTCGGCACGGGCACGGGGCTTGCGCCGTTCCTGAGCATCATCAAGGATCCGGACGTCTACGAGCGCTTCGAGAAGGTCGTCCTGGTGCACGGCGTGCGGCACGTCAGCGAGCTGGCGTACTCGGACTACATCCGCGAAGAGCTGCCGAACAACGAGTTCTTCGGCGAGGCGGCGCGCGACCAGCTGCTGTACTACCCCACGGTCACCCGCGAGCCGTATCAGAACCGCGGCCGCATCACCGACCTGATCGAGTCCGGCAAGCTGTTCGCCGACCTGGGTCTGCCGCCGCTCGACCCGGTGCACGATCGGGCGATGCTGTGCGGCAGCCCCAGCATGCTCAGCGACACCTGCGCCCTGCTGGAAGCGCGCGGCTTCCAGCCGTCCGCGCACCGGGGATCGCCCGGCCACTACGTGATCGAACGCGCGTTCGTGGAGAAGTGATCCGGCGGCAGGCGCGGTAGGCGCGGCAGGCGCAATTGCCGCGTCCGGCTCAGGCCGGCGCTGCTGGCGGCTGAAGCGGCACCAGCATCGCGGTGGAGGTTGCGGTCGCCGCGAGGCGATCCCCTTCGGTGAACAGGCTGGCCTCGAGAAAGGCGACGCGCTTGCCGAGCCGGCGCACGCGGCCCTCCACCACCACCTGCCCGGGGCCGACCCGCTCGAAGAAGCTGACCTTGATCTCGAGGGTGGCCACGTTCGATGCGCCGCCGGTGCGGTTCATCGTGGCGAACGCCATCGCAAAATCCAGCCAGGCGGTGACGAACCCGCCCTGGACGATCGTTCCATTGGTGTGGCAGAACTCGGGCCGGGCGGTGAACGCCACGCGGACCACCCCCGCACCGGGGTCGATCGACAGAACCTGGGCGCCGCCCAGCGTGTCGAGCATCGGGCCGGGCGGCAGGTAGCGGTTGAGAGGGGTGTCGGAAGCTGGGGCGGCGGTCGTCGGTGTGATCGGTGTCATTGAAAGTAATGCTACGTATTACGTAGCGTTGTTGATTATTTGGAGCTGGAGGATCCTTTCCTGCCGGCGCCCGATCCACCCTGACCGGCCTTCAATGCCTCGGACATACCGATCAGCACCCCGCTCACCAGCGCGGCATAGTTCTGCGCCATCGCATTCGCGGCACGCAGTCCGGCCGCACGCGACGCACGCATGGCCGTCTGCATCTGCCCCATCAGCTGCTGCGCCGTGGCGTCGGCCGTGGCACCGGTGGCCGTGCCCTTCATCCGCATCGCATCGAGCACCGGCTGCCACATCGCCTGGACACGGTCGCCCGCATCGACGGACCCCTTGCTCACCGAGTTGAAGAGCGCATCCTCGAAGCGCTCCAGGTCGCCGAGGGCCTTCTTCAGCTGCGACTCCTGCAGGTTCACGCCCTGGTCGACGAACTGCTGCAGCGCCATCCGGTTGGCCTCGACGGCCTTCAGCAGCGCGTCGTCCATGCCCGTCAGCGTCTGTTCGAGCAGCGCCTCGACGTCGATCGCCGGTGCGGCGTTCTTCAGCGCACCGGCCGACGCCGCCGCCGTCACGGTCGACAGGACCTTGCGGATGTTCTGGAGCGTCAGTTCGCGCCCCTGCAGCGCCTTGAGGGTCATGTCGCGCACGGAGGCGCGCACCATCTCGCCCTGCCTGGCGCTGGCGCTGCTGAGCATTGCGATCAGCGCTTCCTGGTCGATTCCGGACTTGATCATCGGTGGTCTCCGTGCTCGGGTTGAATGTCCGTCTTCAGCGTCGCCGATCCTGCCGCCGGGGTCAAGGACACGATCAGGCGCGGGTCTCCGGGTCGAGCGGATAGATCGGCCGGCGCACGCGCCGGAACTCGAGACTCGAGTAGTCGGACGTGCACACGCCGACGCCGGCGCATTCGACGATCGCGCGCGCATGCGCGCGCAGACCGGCCCGCCAGTGGATCCGGCTCTTGAGCATCAGATAGTCCTTGGTCGACGGGTCGATGCCCACCGACGTCAGCGTCGCGATGTCGTGGGGCTCGACGTGGCGGGAGATCACGACGATCTCCACCGCCCCCGTGTCCAGCACGGCGGTCAGCCCCATGTTCGCGTGCTCGCCGCGCCCCATCGGACCACGATTGCGGTACGCCCCGCTGAACAGCAGCTTCACCTGTCCGGTCACGGTCCGCGGCTGGCCCACCCGTCCCACGCCGGGCATGTCGAGCTTGCCGCCCAGTGACACGGTGACCCGGCTGCCGACGCCCGCCTCGATCATCTGCTGTACCGCGGCCGGGTCGTAGATCGCGAACGCCGCCACGTTCTGGAGCCCGGCATCGAGGATCGCGCCGAGCACCGCCATGGTGTCCATCGTGCCGCCGGACGCGCAGTTGTCGTAGTGGTCCAGCAGCACCACCGGACCGCTGCCGGGCGCCGTGCGCTGCAGCTGACGGGCGCGTTCGAGCGACGCAGCGAGCGGCTCGATCCGGTAGACGAAGGCCTCGCGCTGCTGCCAGGCCAGGTCGAGCAGTTCGTCGCACCACCGCCGGGCCAGTGCCGGGTCGCCGTCGGTGACGACGACCGCCGACAGCCCGGCCAGGGAGATGTCGGCGTGGGGAAAGCCGACGAACACCGTCGCGCTCAGCGCACCCTGCTGCTCCATTTCGCGGCAGCGGGCCTGCAGTTCGCGGTTCGGCGAATCGTCGCTGCCCTGGCACATCACGTGCGGCAGCATCGGGCGGTTGCCCCACGCCATCGCCGGGCGCCCGCGCCCCGACAGCATCGCCAGCACGGGGCGGCCGGCCCGCAGGCCGGTCTCGTAGACGTCGACGTGCGGATACGTCTGATAGCCGGCCAGCACGGTGGCGTTGTCGACCATCGCCGGGAACAGGTTCGTGTGCATGTCGAGCGCCACGCCGATCGGCACGTCGGGTGCGATCGCACGTACGCGCCGCAGCAGCTCGCCTTCGGCGTCCTCGCGGCCGCGCGTGACCATGGCCCCGTGGAGGTCGAGCAGCACCGCGTCGCAACCGCGCGCCACCGCCGCGCAGATCTTGCCGGCGATCGTCTCGAACACCGCGTCGTCGCACGGAGCGCTCGGTGCCGCCGACGCGGCGACGGGAATCTCGAACTCGGCGCCGGCCTCCTCGGCGAGGTCGATGAACGCGGCGATCGCCGCCCCCGTGCCCTTGTAGGCGCGATATGCGGCCTCGCCCTCGAGCGGGTCGCCGGAGCCCGGTCCGAAGCGTTCCAGCGGCGTGGGGACCGAGGAGAACGTGTTGGTCTCGTGCTTCATCTGGGCGATGACGATCTTCATGTGTACTCCTGCGCCGGGGCCGTGGATCGGGCAAGCATAACGAGGTCCGCGGCGCTGCGGTCCGATTAGAGGGTGGGCTCGTCCGCCGTGTGTCATCCTGACCGCGTGGCGGCGCACGGGCGCAGGGGTACCCAGCGCGATGCGGCGCCGCGACGCGCTCCGGCGATGGAACGCACCGATGCCCCCGGCAAGGAGACCGCATGGATCAGCTCGACGCCCGTGACGCGGGGTTCCTCTACGCCGAGACCGGCACCGCGAATGCCAACGTCTCGCTGATCCAGATCTACGACCAGACCACGGCGCCGGGCGGTCGCATCCGCTTCAAGAGCATCCTGGCGCACGTCGCGGGACGCCTGCATCTGGCGCCGCGCCTGCGCCAGCGCCTGCTGCGCGTTCCGCTGGAGCTCGATCATCCGTACTGGGTGGAGGACGAGCACTTCGATCTCGAGTACCACGTGCGCCACATCGCCCTGCCCAGGCCCGGCGACTGGCGCCAGTTCTGCATCCAGGCATCGCGGATCCACGCACGCGCGCTCGACCTGCAGCGGCCGCTCTGGGAGATCTACGTGATCGAAGGGCTGGACGGGCTGCTGAACCTCCCGTCCGGCAGTTTCGCGCTGCTGGTGAAGATGCACCACGCGGCGATCGACCTCGAGCACAGCAACGCGCTGCTCGAACTCCTGCACGACACGACGCCCATTCCGCGCGCGGCACCGCCGGCGCAGCCGTGGTTCCCCGACGCGCCACCGGGTCCGTTCTCGATGCTGGCGCGTGGGCTGGTGCGCACCCTGACCTCCCCGTTCCGGCTGGCAGGGCCGATGGCGCGTGTGGCACGGCGCGTGGCGCCTGCCGCCCGCGCCCTGCTGGCCGAATGGCGCGCGGCGGGGCCGATGCCGGTCACCCGGTTCAATGCGGTCGTGTCGGCGCACCGCGTGTTCGAGACGCGCCGCTTCGCGGAACGCGACTTCGCTGCGATCGCGCGCCAGGTGCCCGGCGCGACGGTCGATGACGTACTGCTCGCAGTGTGTGGCGGAGGGGTGCGGCGATACCTTCAGTTGCACGGCGAACTGCCGGCGCAGCCGTTGCACGCGCTCGTGACGGCGACCGGGTCGGGCGCGGAGCGCGGGCCGGACGGCACGGAGCGCGAACCGGACGGCACGGACCCGTCGCCTCGGACGGCACATCCGGCCTGGCAGCGCGCCCGGCTCGGCTGCGAGATCGACGACCCCGCCGAGCGCCTGCGCGTGGTGGTGGCGGCGCGCGTTCCGCTGGCCGATGCGGGCGCGTTGCGTGCGCTCGAGCGGGCCGTGCCTGCACCGACGCTGGCATTTGCCGGCAAGGTGCTCGGGCGGGCGATGCACGGGTTCGCGCGGCACGCGCCGTTCGTCACGTGCACGATCGCCGCCGTGGGCGGTCCGGCGGAGCCGCAGTATCTGATCGGTGCACGGATGACGTACTTCTCGGCCATCCTGCCGATCAGTGACGGGATGGGCCTGGTGCTGGCCGTCAGCCGATACGACGGTCAGCTGATCGTCTCGCCGACCTCGTGTCGCGAGCTGATGCCGGACCCGGAGGTGTTCGCCCAGTGCCTGCGCGACAGCTTCCAGGAGACCCTCGCGCGGTTTCCGGCCCCCCCGGTCAGGCGGCGGGCGCGCCGTGCGTCAGCAGGCGATACAGAGTCCCGGGCAGGCCCTCCGGACGGAACGGCCTCCAATGCCCCTCCGGCTGCGAAAGGCGGTCGGCGACGATCCACAGCGCGAGCGCATTGAAGCCCAGCCCGAGGTGGCTGCCCGGCACCTGGATGTTCTCGTGCAGGGCCGGGTCGCCGTCGATCGTGGCTTCCTGGGGCGGGACCACGCCGTCGCCCAGCGAGTACAGACAGCTGACCGGTCGCGCCGGCGGCGCGCGGCCGCGCAGCTTGCGGGCGCGGGGCTGCATCGCGTGTGCGCTCGGTCCGATCGGGTGGGCGATCAGCCGGTAGAGCGCCTTCACCAGCGGCGGCGACTGGCTGCCTTCCGGATCGACCGACACCGGACTGCCCAGCGTGACCACGCTGCGCACGCATTCCGGCGCCTGATGGGCACAGTACATCGCAAACACGCCGCCCAGGCTCCAGCCGACCAGGCTGACGGTGCGGCCGCTCTGGCGATGCAGATAGCGCAGCTTCTGCTCCAGCGCGTCGGCGTGCTTGCGCTGGAACCCGACGTTGCGCCCGAACCCCCAGGTCTCGACCGCGTAGCCGCGGTTGCGCAGGAACACGCGCAGCGCCGCGAGGGTCGCCTCGTCGCCCATGAAGCCCGGCAGCAGCAGCACCGGATGGCCGTCTCCACGCGGCGCGGTGAACAGCAGCGGCATCGCATACGGCAGCAATGCCAGCTCGCCGAAGGCGCGGAACTCCGTTGCCGAGTGCAGCAGACTGGGCGGGCCCGAATGCGGGTGGCGATGGGCGCGGCCCGTGCGCGGTGTGGTCATCCGCCCATTGTCTCAGGCGTCGTGCTGAGGATCCAATCCGAGGCTTTCCTGCCCGGGATCGGGAACCCCCGGCACCCCGCCGAGCGGCTTGCGCGACGCGCGGCTGCTGGCGATGGCAAGTTGCACGCGCAATGCGTTGGCCTCGCCCACCGCGCGCGCCACGTCGATCTGCGCCGCTGCCAGGGCCGAGCGCATGCGCTGCGTGTCGTCCGACTGATCGCGCAGCATCTCGGTCATCGAAGCGAGCCTCCCCTGGGCGGTCGCCACCTCCCGGGCGAGTTCCTCTGCATGGGCGCGGCTGTCCGCGAGTTCCCGCTCCAGACGAGCGCGGTGATCGCGTTCGGCGGCGAGTTCGCTCTGAAGTCCGCTCAGGCGCGCGTCGAACGCCGCGCGTTCGGCATCGACCTCCCGGGCGCGGGATGCGAGCGCGTCGGAGGCTTCCTGGCGCGCCATGCCCCAGAGTTCGAGGACGAGATCGCCGGCGCGCTCGCGCAGCGCCTCGGGCAGATCCGGGTGATCGATGCGCACGCGCGTGCGTTCGCGCAGATCGCTCCAGAACTGACCGAGCACTTCCGCGGGTGTGCTCATGCTGCCCTTGCGAACGTACTGGTAGAGCTTGTTGGCGGTGGGCGTGATGCCGTAGCGGAAGAACAGCAGACCGCAGACCTCCCGGTACAGCGCGCGTGTGTCCGGGTGGGATGCACGCAGGGCGTCGATGTCGGCGGCAATGCGGGTGTCGGTCACGATCATTGAGGAAAGAAGTAATGCTACGTATTACATAAGGAAGCGTGAGGCGATTCAATCGAAAATGTACAAAATAGTCATCCCTCTGGCGCTTTTTTGATCGATCGGGTGCCGGATCGCGCCGGGATACTCCTTCGGGTTGAACTTCGGGGGCGTGCGCCCTCCCCTTGCCGGCAGAACGACCACATGATTCCGACCGATCGAGCATCCGCGGACGCCGTACCGTCGCGCGAAGGCGGCGCACCGTCCGGGCTGTTGTCCCGGCACGGCGTGATGGCGCCCGGCGTCTGGGTGATGCGCCGTCTGGCATTCCGCAGCAAGATGGCCGTGACGGTCCTGGCATTCCTGGTGCCGCTGATCGCAGTCGGCTACCACTATGCCGCCGACGTTGGGGCGGAGCGCAGTGCGGCCGAACGGGAGCGTGCGGGCGTCCGGTACCTGGCGGCGCTCGATGGGGTGGCCAACGAGGTGCTGTACGCCGAACTGGCGGTGTCTGGGCCGGGGGTGGGCGATGCCGCGTCGGGCGACCGCGCGGTGGCCGCGCTGCGGTCCGTGCATGCCGCTTCGGCCGATGCCCTGTCGCTGCAGACCGAGAGTGCCTCGCTGCTGCGCATGCTCGACGCGCGCGCGTCCGGTCCCTTCCGGGCACTGCCCGCGCCGGATCGTGTCCGGCTGCTCGAAGCGATCGAGTCTGCGTACGCACGGATCGTCGATGCGTCGGGCCTCGCGCTGGACCCCGGCCTCGACGGGGCGTATCTGATCCAGGCTTCGGTGCGCGAATCGTTCGGGGTCCGGCGGGCTGCCGTGCTGCGTGCAACGGCGGCGCCAGCGGAGCCCGAACGTGCGCAGGCCGACAGCGGACTCGCCGTCGATCCCGGCCATCGGATCGTCGACGGCATCCGGCGTCAGCAGCGGGCACTGGAGCGCCTGGCCGACGCCGCCCCCGCGCTTGCCCGCCGCATGGACGCCGCGGCGGGGGTCGACGCGCTCGCCACGGCGGCCCGCGCGCTGCTCGCCGCGGGCGCCGCGGGGCACTCGGCGGGTGGCCGGCGCGGGGCCCCGGAGACGATCGATCTCGGCGCCCGTCTGATCTGGCTGCAGTCGAACCTGGACGGCCGGGTGCTGTCGGCGCTCGACGGCGTGCTGAGCGAGCGCATCGCCCATCGCCGTTCGGCGC
>JAKOZZ010000027.1 GCA_029779755.1 Pseudomonadota bacterium | reverse complement strand
GGCGACTCCTGGGGCGACCCGGACGGCCCGCTGGTGCTGCTGCAGCACGGCGGCGGGCAGACGCGTCACGCCTGGAAGGGCGCGGGCGAGACGCTGGGCGCGGCGGGCTACCACGCGGTGGCGTTCGATGCGCGCGGCCATGGCGATTCCGACTGGGCGCCCGACGGCCAGTACGGCCAGGACGTGATGGTGCAGGACCTGGAGTGCGTGGTGGCTGCGCTCGGCGGCCGCCGCCCGGTGCTGGTGGGCGCGTCGATGGGCGGGGGCACCAGCCTGGTCGCGATCGGCGAGGACCGGGTCGACGCCACCGCGCTGGTGCTGGTCGACGTGGCCCCGCACATCGAGGCCGAAGGCGTCGAGAAGATCCAGGCGTTCATGACCCGCAAGCCCGAGGGCTTCGACTCGCTGGACGAGGTGGCCGACGCGATCGCCAGCTACCAGCCGCACCGCACGCGCCCGCGCAACGTGGCCGGCCTCGCGAAGAACGTGCGCCTGGGGGCCGACGGCAAGTATCACTGGCACTGGGATCCGCGTTTCCGCGCGGGCCGGCAGGTGATGGACAAGCGCCGCGAGCGCCTCGAGGCCTGCGCGCGCCGGCTCGCGCTGCCCACGCTGCTGGTGCGCGGCGGGCTGTCCGACCTGCTCAGCGAGGAGGGCGCGCAGGAGTTCCTGTCACTGTGCCCGCACAGCGAATACGTGAACGTCACGGGGGCGGGGCACATGGTGGCCGGCGATCGCAACGACATCTTCGCGAACGCGGTGATCGAGTTCCTCATGCGTACGGTGCCGGTGCGCGGCGCGCCGCTGCACCCCGCGCATCCGCGCAATCCCCATCACGAAGGCCCGCCGGGAGACGTCAACGATCTCCCCTGAACCGACGCTCCCGCGTCCGGCCTCCTTCCCGATCCACCCGCCGCGTCGCCCCATCCCACCCGTTGCGTGCGGCGATCCCCCCGTTCCCGATGGAGCATCGAAGACATGACCGACAAAGACACCTACACCCCGCCGAAGGTCTGGACCTGGAACAAGGCGAGCGGCGGCCGCTTCGCGAACATCAACCGGCCGATCGCGGGGCCGACCCACGAGCACGAACTGCCGGTCGGGCGTCATCCGTTCCAGCTCTACTCGCTGGGCACGCCCAACGGCGTGAAGGTCACGGTGATGTTCGAGGAGCTGCTGGCCGCCGGCCATGCCGGCGCCGAGTACGACGCCTGGCTGATCCGCATCAACGAAGGCCAGCAGTTCGGCAGCGGCTTCGTCGCGATCAATCCCAACTCGAAGATCCCGGCGCTGCTGGACCGCAGCGGGCCCACGCCGATCCGCGTGTTCGAGTCGGGCGCCATCCTCATGCATCTGGCCGAGAAGTTCGGCGCCTTCCTGCCCGCGGGCGGGGAGGCCCGTGCCGCGTGCCTGTCGTGGCTGTTCTGGCAGATGGGCAGCGCGCCCTACCTGGGCGGCGGCTTCGGCCACTTCTATGCCTACGCGCCGACCAAGATCGAATACGCGATCGACCGTTTCGCCATGGAAGTGAAGCGCCAACTCGACGTGCTCGACCGGCACCTGGCCGACCACGAGTACAGGGCCGGCACCGAATACACGATCGCCGACATGGCGGTCTGGCCCTGGTACGGCGCGCTGGCCAAGGGGCTGATCTACGACGCCGGCGAGTTCCTGCAGGTGCAGGAGTACAGGCACGTGCAGCGCTGGACCGACCAGATCGCCGCCCGTCCGGCGGTGCAGCGCGGACGCATGGTCAATCGTGTGATGGGCAACCCGGCCAGCCAGCTGCACGAGCGGCACGACGCCAGCGACTTCGACACGAAGACGCAGGACAAGCTGGCGCAAGGCTGAGCGCGCGCCGCGAACGGACCACCTGCCGCGAACGGACCACCTTCCGCGAACGGATCACCGGAGCACGCCGCATGCCGGGCAAGGTCGCGATCATCGCCAACCCGAAGTCCGGTCGCGACGTGCGCCGCCTTGCGGCGCGGGCGTCCAACATGACCCACGAAGCCAAGCGCGACCTCGTCGCGCGGGTCGCGGTCGGACTCGATGCGATGGGCGTCGACGAGATCATGATCCTGAAGGAGCCGTACCGCGTGTCGAGCGGCGCCGTCGAGGCGCTGCCGCTGCGCGCAGCGGTGCGGCTGCTGGACGTCGGGGTCACCCACACGGCGGCCGACACCGAAGCGGCCGTGCGTGCCGCGCGTGCCGCCGGCTGCGACGTGATCGTCTCGCTGGGGGGCGACGGCACCAACCGCATCATCGCCCGCACCTGGCCCGAGGTGCCGCTGGTGCCGCTGTCGACGGGCACCAACAACGTGTTCCCGGTGATGGTCGAAGCGACCAGTGCCGGGGTGGCGGCGGGGCTGGTCGCCTGCGGCGCGGTATCGGCGGCAGAAACGGCTGCACGCTGCAAGCTCGTGCACGTACGCGCGCACGGCTGGCAGGACCTGGGCGTGATCGACGCCGTGCTGCTGCGTCGCGATCACACGGGCAACCTGCTGCCGTTCGACCCCGAGCGCATCGCGTCGCTGGTGCTGACGCGCGCCGAACCGGCTTCGGTCGGCATGTCCCCCATCGGGGGGTACCTCGACCCCGTCGGCTTCGACGACGACTGCGGGCTCGTCGTGCAGTGCGGCAGCGGCGCGGAGCTGACCGTGCCCATCTCGCCGGGCCTGTTCCGCACCGTGCACGTCGCGCGCCACGCGCGGCTTGGGCTCGGCGCCGAGGTCGTGTTCGAGGGGCCCGGGGTGGTCGCCTTCGATGGCGACCGCGAGCGCACCCTGGCCGACGGCGAGATGGCGTGGGTCGGCGTGCGCCGAGACGGGCCGCCGGTGATCGACGTGGCGCGCTGCATCCGGCTGGCCGCCGAACGCGGGCTGCTCGCGGGCGCCGGTGTACGGGTCGTGTAGTCTCGACGTCACGAGACGAACCCGGAGGAGCACCGAACATGAACCGAAGAGCGCTGCTGGCCCTTGCGGCCGGCGTTGCCCTGAGTGCGGCCAGCCTGGCCGCGCAGGCCGCGGACTTTCCCAGCCGCACGATCCGCATCGTGGTCCCCTATGCGGCCGGCGGCACGTCCGACATCGTCGCGCGGCGCATCGGCCAGCGGCTGTCGGAGCGCGTGGGGCAGGCCGTCATCATCGACAACCGTGGCGGCGCGGGCGGGTCGATCGGCACCGAGGCGGTGGTGCGGTCCGATCCCGACGGGCACACGCTGCTGTTCCACAGCGGCGCGGTCGCGGTCGATCCGGTGTCGGGCAAGAAGCTGAACTACGACGTGCAGAAGGACCTCGAGCCCATCACGATGGCGGTGGTCGGACCGTTCGCGCTGCTGGTGAACAACGATCTGCCGGTGAAGTCGGTGCCCGAGCTGCTCGCCTATGCACGCGCCAATCCGGGGAAGCTGAACTTCGGCACGCCGGGGGTCGGCACGTCCATCCACCTCACCACCGAGCTGTTCAAGGCG
Organism: Pseudomonadota bacterium; assembly: GCA_029779755.1. GTDB lineage: Bacteria > Pseudomonadota > Gammaproteobacteria > Burkholderiales > Burkholderiaceae_E > Quisquiliibacterium. The sequence continues at coordinate 11,903 of JAKOZZ010000027.1, read as the reverse complement.
ATGGCGGGCATCAACATCGTGCACGTGCCCTACAAGGGCGCCTCGCTCGCGCTCACCGCGCTGGCCGGCAACGAAGTGCAGTTCGTCTTCGATCCGCTGACCACTGCAAAGAACCTGGCGCAGTCGGGGCGCGTGCGCGCGCTGGCCGTCAGCACCGGTACCCGCAGCGGCTTCTGGCCCGAGCTGCCGACCGTTGCCGACGGCGGCGTGAAGGGCTTCGATCTCGGCGTGTGGTACGGCTTCTTCGTGCCCAAGGCCACGCCTTCCCCGGTGGCCGACCAGCTCAACCGCGAGCTCGTCGCGCTGCTGCAGGAACCGGCGATGCGCGACTGGCTGAAGTCGAACGGGCTCGAGGTGGTCGCCAACAGCCGGGACGCGTTCCGGACGCGCTTCGCCAGCGAGATCGAGCGCTGGGGTGCGCTGATCCGCGAGGCCGGGGTCAAGCTGCAATAAACGAAAAAGGAATCAGCGCGATGAGCACGAATCAACTGAAGGCCCGCTGGAAGGCGGGCAAGGCCGCGGTCAACGGCTGGCTGGCCATCCCGTCCGGCTTCTCGGCCGAAGTCATGGCCCAGTGCGGCTTCGACAGCGTCACCGTCGACATGCAGCACGGCGTGCAGGACTACCTGTCGATGATCCAGTGCTTCCAGGCGATGGACCGCCATCCGGTCACGAAGATGGTGCGCGTGCCCTGGAACGAGCCGGGCATCATCGGCAAGGCGCTCGACGGCGGCGCCTGGGGCGTGATCGCGCCGATGATCAACACGCGCGAGCAGGCCGAGGCGATGGTCGGCGCCTGCCGCTATCCGCCGCGCGGCAGCCGCAGCAACGGGCCGATCCGGCATGCGACGTACGGCGTGGCGAGCAACTATCAGTCGATCGCCAACGACGAGGTGCTGGTGATCCCGATGATCGAGACGAAGCAGGCGCTCGACAACCTGGAGGCCATCCTCGACGTCCAGGGCATCGACGCCATCTACGTGGGGCCCAGCGACCTCGCGTTCTCGCTCGGCAAGACGCCGAAGCTGGACCACGAGGATCCGGCCATCCTCGAGATCTACGGGCGGCTGATCGCCGAGTGCGGCAAGCGCGGCATCTACGCCGGCATCCACTGCGGCTCGGCCGACTATGCGGCCCGGATGATCCAGATGGGCTTTCGCCTGACGACGATCGCCAACGATGCCGGCCTGATGGCCAAGGCGGCGCTCGAGGCGGTGTCCACCGTCTGGAAGAGCGCGGGCGACAAGCGCTGAGCGGCGGGGCGCGCTGCGCCGGACCCGCCGCCGCGGTTCAGCGTCGCGCGGGCGCGGGGGGCTCGTCTGCGGTCCGGTCGCGCGCCGCGCTGCACGCCAGGTGCAGCGCCCAGGCCGCGTGTTCCGACAGGCCGTGCAGTTCGGCCCAGTGCGTGAGGGCCTGCCGATGCAGCGGCCCTTCGCGCTCGGCCAGGGCGTCGGGGGAGAGGAAGTATTCGGCCGACAGCGCCATGAAGGGCGTGTCCGTGCCCCGGACATCGCCGGTGAAGTCGAAGCGCTGGTGGTCGATCGTCAGGTAGCAGCGCGTCGCCGGAATCGAGCTCTGTGCGGCGGCCTCCAGAACCGCACCCACGCCGGGTGAGTTGGCTTCGCTCATCGCGTAGATGCCCAGGGTGAGCATCACCTCGAAGTGCCCGCCGCCCTGGGCGACGGTGGCCAGCAGCCGGTGCTTGGCGCTGCCCGTGCCGCAGCCTTCGTGCAGCACGGCCATCGGGTCGTCGGGGCGCGTCGTGCGCGCGACGGGCAGGGCGCGGACGTGCTCGGCCAGGCGCCCGAAGGTGCCGAAGCCGAGCGCGCTCACCGCATCGTAGACGGCGGCGGCCCGGTCCGCCCACGGGTCGCCGGGCCAGCGGGGCGCAGCCGTGAGCGGAAAGCCGAGCGGGTCGTGGTAGTGCATCGATCGGCCGTTCCGTTCACAACACGCAACCGTAGTGCGCCGACGACACGAGCCGCACGTACTTGTCGCGTACCGAGCCGGGGCGCACTTCGCCGGAGAGATCGGGCGGGCGCCAGTCGGCCATGCGCCGGGCGATCTCGGCGTCGGGCACGTCCAGCGTGAGCGTGCGCGCGCCCGGGTCGATGACGATGGTGTCGCCGTCGCGCACGGCCGCGATCGGACCGCCGCGGGCGGCCTCGGGCGAGATGTGCCCGATCAGGATGCCGTGGGACACGCCGGAGAAGCGGCCGTCGGTGATCAGGGCCACGTCCTCGCCCAGCCCGCGCCCCTGCAGCTGGATGGTGAGCATCACCATCTCGGGCATGCCGGGGCCGCCGACGGGGCCGACGTTGCGCACCACCACGACGTTGCCGGGCACGATCTGGCCGGCGCGGATGGCCTTCATCGTCTCGGCTTCGGAGTCGAACACGCGCGCCGTGCCGCGGAAGACCCCCTTCTCGAGCGTCTTGCCCGACAGCTTGAGCAGGCAGCTCTCGGGTGCGAGGTTGCCCTTGAGCACGCTGATGTGGTTGTTGGGCGGTGCGATCGGACGTGCGACCGGGAACACCACGTTCTGCGTGCCGAGCGCCTCGAGGGTCGGCACGTCGGCCAGGTTCTCGGCCAGCGTCCTGCCGGTGACCGTCATCACGTCGCCGTGCAGCAGGCCGCTGCGCAGCAGCTCCTTCATCACGACCGGCACGCCGCCCAGCGCATGCAGCGCGGCCATCGCGTATGGCCCCTGCGGCTGGAGGTTGGCGATCAGCGGCACGCGCTCGCCCACCGCCTGGATCCGCTCGATGGTGATCGGCACCTGCGCCTCGCGTGCGATGGCGAGCAGGTGCAGGTACATGTTGGTGGAACCGCCCATCGCATAGACGGTGGTGATCGCGTTCTCGAACGCGCGCTCGGTCATGATGTCGCGCGGCCGGATGCCCGCGGCGATCAGCCGGTAGAGCGCGTCGACCGAGGCACGCGCCTGCGCGCGCACGTCGGCGTGGATGTCGCTGGCCGCGTCGTAGTCGGCCGGGTGCGAGGCGCCGCGCGGCAGCATCATGCCGATCGCCTCGGCGATCGTGCTCATCGTGTTGGCGGTGAACATCGCGCCGCAGGTGCCGCTGCCCGGCATCACGCTGCGCTCGAGCTCGACGAGCTGCTCGGCCGAGATCCGGCCCGCCTCCTGCGCGGCGCGGCCTTCGGCGTAGTCGAGGATCGTGAGGTTCGTGCCCTTGCGGCTGAAGGGTTCGAACGACACGTGTCCCGGCGAGCTGGTCCCGGGGTACAGCACCAGCCCGAACGCGTTGGTGCGCGCCAGCGGCATCAGTGCCGCGGCGCCGGTCTTGTCGCAGCCGGAGATCACGATCATCGCGTCGCCGTGATGCGCGTAGTGGCCGATCTCGAAGCAGTCGGCGACGACGTCGCGCGACACCAGGCTGTAGCCGGCGGTGGGCGTGCCCTGCGTGAGCGCGTCGGACACCGCGGGCGCGCCCACGATCAGTCCCTGTCCGCCCCGCTCGGCCAGGAGATCGACGAGCAGGTCGCCGATCGTGCGCACGCGGTTGTTGCACCGGTGGGCGTTGGTGTAGGCGGTGGCGATCGTCACGACGGCGTTGGTCTGCGCGGCGCGGTCGGGCTCGAAGCCGGCGGCGCGCAGCTCCACCCGCGATTTCTTCCAGAAGATGCTGCTGTCCTGTGTCATGCGGCGTCCTTCGATGTGGGGTCGGATGCGGTCCGGCCGTCGTCGAGACTCACCACGACCGCCGCGTTGGCGATGATGATCGCATCGCCGCCGTGTTCGGCGGGCACCTCGAGGCCGCCCCTGACGGCCGTGACGGTGACCGTGCCGTAGGGCAGCTCGGCCGCGACCGCGGCGGTGTCGACCGCGGACGGATCGGGCACGCCGATCGTGACGTCGACGAACATGTCGTGCGCCGTCTTGCCCAGCATGCGGAAGAAGCCGAGGCTGCTGTGTCGGATCGCGTCCGAGACCGCGCGACGGGCCGCCTTGGTGGCGTCCCGGCCGTGGACGTCGACGCCCATGCCCATTTCGGTGATGCAGCGCACGCGCGCCATGTGGGGTTCCTCGTAGGGTCGGCCCGCGACGTTCCGGGGCCGTTGGTGTTGATCTTGTTGGTCCTGGTCCTGGTCCGCGTCCTGGTCCGCGTCCGCGCCGGCGATCTCGCCCCCGGCCCGGTCACGACTCCACGGTGAAGCTCAGCCCGGCATTGGCCTGCAGGCGCGCGATCAGCCGGCCGCGCATCGCGGCGCCGGGCGTCCAGACACCTCCAGGCACGTCGGGGGATTCCTTCACCAGGCAGACCGCGGCTTCGGCCAGCATCTTCGCCGTCGAACCATAGCCCGGGTCGAGGTCGCCGCGCACCGACACGCGCACCTGCCGACCGTCCGCTGCGATGCCGATGAACAGCAGGTCGTAGGACCCGGACGCGCGTTCGGCCTCCGAGGGGCCTTCGCCCGGCTTCGGCGCACCGGCGAGCAGGGCGGTGAAGTCGGTCGGGGTGCCGGGGACCACGACCGACATCTCGTCGTACTGGAAGTCCGTGCCCCACGGATGGCCCATCAGGAAGTTCGAACGGTGGACGTTCTTGGTGTTGATGGCCGCCATCAGGAACGGCACGACGTCGGCGTCGAGGTCGGGGTCGTGCATCGGCGCGCCCGCAGGGGGCTGCGGCGGCCCCTTGAAGCCCGGCGTGAGGGCGAAGGGGTCGGTGAGCACGGCCATCAGGGCCGGGTTCTTCTGGATCGCGATGCGGGTGGCCATGCCGCTGGCCGCCGTGCCGCCCGACAGTCCGCCGCGCACGGCGCGCACCCGGCCCTTCACCCGGGAGACGTGCGTGCCGAGGCGCGCACGCGCAGTCTCCTGGCAGAAGTGCACGCCGAGTTCGAAGGGGATCGAGTCGAAGCCGCACGAGTGGACGAGCCGCGCGCCGCTCGCCCGGGCGGTGGCATCGTGCGCGGCGATCGTCTGCGCCATCCAGGTGGGTTCGCCGGAGAGGTCGAGGTAGTCGGTGCCGCGTGCGGCGCAGGCTTCGATCAGCCGGTCACCGTACAGCTGGTAGGGGCCGACGGTGGTGATCACCGCCCGGGTGCGGTCGACCATCGCGGCGAGCTGTTCGGGCACGTCGGCATCGGCCACCACCAGCGGGGTGTCGGGCGGGGCGCCGATCGCGGCGCGCACCTCGGACAGCCGGGCGGCGTTGCGTCCGGCCATGCCCCAGCGCACGCCGCTGCCGGGTCCGTACTGCCGTGCGAGGACCTCGGCGACGAGCCGGCCGGTGTAGCCGGTCGCGCCGTAGACGATCAGGTCGAGATCGGCGTTGGCTTTCATGGGATCGCGCTCCGATTGGGGGTCGAGGCGCGATGATCGCAGGATCAGCCGATCCGCGTTCCCATGCCCCCGTCGACCGGCAGGAGTGCGCCGGTGACGAACGCCGATTCGTCGCAGCACAGGAAGAGGGCGGCATAGGCCGTGTCCCAGCCGGTGCCCATGCGCCCGCGCAGCGGCACGCGCGCGTTGCGCTCGGCGCGCACCGTCTCCACCGGGCGGCCGCTGCCGCGGGCCCCGCCTTCGACGGCCATCGGCGTGTCCATGAAGCCCGGCAGGATCGCGTTGCAGCGGATGCCATGCTTGGCGTTGGCGGCGGCGGTGCTCGTCGTCAGGCGATTGACGCCGGCCTTCGACACCTCGTACGCGACCATGTTGGCGCCGCCGATCGAGGCCAGCGAGGAGATGTTGACGATCGCGCCGCCGCCCTGCTGGGCGCGCATCAGCGGCACCGCGTGGCGGATCGTCATCCACATGCCCTTCAGGTTGACCGCCATGATGCGGTCCCAGGCGGCCTCCTCGGCCCGGTGCGCGGGGCCGTCGCCGCCACCGCCGATGCCCACGTTGTTGACCAGTGCATCGATGCGCCCGAAGCGCGCGCGCGCGGCTTCGACCAGCGCCGCGCAGTCGTCGCGCACGGTGACGTCGGCGCGGCACGCGAACGCCGTGCCGCCTTCGGCCGCGATCATCGACACAGTCTCGGCCGCGCTCGCCTCGTCGCGGTCGACACACAGCACCTGCGCGCCCTCGCGCGCCAGCAGCATCGCGGTCGCGCGGCCGTTGCCGACGTTGGCGCCGGCCGACTGGCCCGCGCCCACGACCACCGCGTACTTGCCTTTCATCCGTCCGGTCATGGCGTCAGCCCTTGCGCAGGTCGGGGTCGAGCACCTGGCCCTCGTCGAGCTGCACGCCCAGCGAGTTCAGCATCATCGACACCAGCGTGTACTGGCCGGCCGTGTAGATCACGTCGACGCACTGCTTGGGCGCGAAGTGCGCGCTGAGCGCGGCCCAGGTGGCGTCGGTGATGAACTGGTCGGCGTGCAGTTCGTCCGCCGCCCGCAGCAGCGCGGCGTCGGCCGCGCTCCAGCCCGGCGCGTCGGGGCCTTTCTTGATGCGTTCGATCTCGTCGGCGGTGAGCCCGGCGCGCAGGCCGATCGCGTGATGCTGGGTCCATTCGTAGCCGGCCCGGCACAGGTAGCCGATGCGCAGGATCACGAGCTCGCGCTCGCGTGCCGGCAGGGTGTTGCGCTTGCTGAGCACGTAGCTGCCGAACGCGAGGAAGGCGCGCATCGCCTCCGGGTGGGCCATCTGCGTGCGGAAGATGTTCAGCACCTTGCCGCGGCGGTCGAGCATCGGCCGGGCGATCTCGTGCTGCTCCTCGGTGAACTGCTCGGGCGGGATGGGGGCGATGCGGGGTGCGGACAGTCGCATGGGGTCTCCTCTCGTAGTGGTGGCCCATTCTAGAGGGACGCGCGCCGATGCGTCGCCCTGCAGGCTCTGCGGTTTCATGGAAGGAAATTTATGCGCGATCCGGAACAGTCCTGCGACGCCGCCGCGTTTCTGCGGTATGTTCCGCCTCCATGGTCGTCAATGCCGGGCTCCGCGCGGAGCCGGCACTCTTCATTCCAGGAGCATCAGCATGGCGGAATTCGATCTCATCATCCGTGGCGGAACGGTTCACGACGGTCTCGGCGGCGCCCCGCGGGTCGCGGATGTCGCAGTCAAGGACGGGCGCATCGCGGCCATCGGCGACGTGTCGGGGAGCGCCCTCGAGGAGATCGACGCGCGCGGACGCATCGTCACGCCGGGCTTCGTCGACGTGCACACCCACTACGACGGGCAGGCCACCTGGGAGCACCGGCTGGCCCCGTCGTCGGGGCATGGCGTGACCTCGGTCGTGATGGGGAATTGCGGCGTCGGTTTTGCTCCGTGCAAACCGGAGCAGCGCGACATCCTGGTCAAGGTGATGGAGGGGGTCGAGGACGTGCCCGAGGTCGTGATGACCGAAGGCCTGCCCTGGAACTGGGAGACCTTCCCGCAGTACCTCGATGCGCTCGAACAGCGGGCGTTCGACATCGACGTCGCCGCGCAGCTGCCGCATTCGGCGCTGCGGGTGTTCGTGATGGGCGACCGGGCGGCCGGCCACGAGCCGCCGTCGGCGGAAGACCTGGCGCGCATGCGGGCACTCACGACGGAAGCGATCCAGGCCGGCGCGCTGGGGGTCAGCACTTCGCGCAACCTGCTGCACCGGACCAAGGCCGGCGAGCTTGCGCCCAGCCTGTTCTCCGAGGAGGACGAACTGCACGCGCTGGCCGAGGGCCTGAAGGACGCGGGCAAGGGCGTGTTCCAGATCATCCCGGCGCCGATGGGCGACGCCGAGACCGAGTTCGCGCTGATGCGCCGACTGGCCGAGCGCAGCGGGCGTCCGCTGTCGTACTCGCTGATCCAGATGCCCACCGGCGACGAGAACGCGTGGCGCACGTCCCTGAACCGTCTCACCGAGGCCGCCAACGACGGGCTGGAGATCCGCGCGCAGGTCGCGCCGCGCCCGGTCGGCATGTTCTACGGCCTGGACCTCAGCTTCCATCCGTTCGCCTTCCATCCGAGCTACAAGGCGATCGCGCACCTGCCGCTGTCCGAGCGGGTGGCGCGCATGAAGGATCCGCACTTCCGCGCGCAGCTGCTGCACGAGCAGCCGGAGGACACCAACCCGGTGAACCTGAAGACCGTGAAGGCGTTCCAGTACTGCTACGTCTGGGGCGATGACCCGAACTACGAACCCGACCGTGCCGACCGCATCGACCGCCGCGCGAAGGCGGCCGGCCTGTCGGTCGAGGAGTACGCGTACGACCTGCTGCTGGCCAACGACGGCAAGGCCATCTTCTACCAGCCGGGCGCCAACTATCGCGACGGCAACCTGAACGCGGTGCGCGAGATGCTGGGGCATCCCCGCGCGGTGGTGGGCCTGGCCGACGGCGGTGCGCACTACGGCATGATCTGCGACGCCAGCTTCCCGACGTACTTCCTGGCGCGCTGGGCGCGCGACGCCGAGCCGTCGCAGCGCATCCCGCTGCCGCAGGCGATCGCGGCGCTCACCAGCGAGCCGGCCAGGCTTGCCGGCCTGAACGACCGCGGGCGCCTGGCCGTCGGGCTCAAGGCCGACCTGAACGTGATCGACCTGGACCGCCTGAAGGTCCACGTGCCGCACGTGGTGCACGATCTGCCGGCCGGCGGGCGCCGCATGCGCCAGCTGGCCGACGGCTACGTCGCCACGATCGTGTCGGGCAAGGTCACGTACCGCAACGGCGAGCACACCGGCGCGCTGCCGGGCCGGCTGGTGCGCGGGCCGCAGGAGGCGCCGCGGATCGCGGCCTGACCGGTCCCCGGCCGGGCACCGTCGCTCAGGCCTGCAGCCGCGCGAGCATCGTCTCGATCGCGGCTGCGGTCTCGCGCGGCCGTTCCATCGGGAACAGGTGGCTGCCTTCGATCAGGTGGAATCGGTCGGCGTGCGCGCGGCCGACCACCTTGCGGGTCATCGACATGCCGACCTGGCGCATCTCCTGTGAGCGGGTGCCGCCGATGAACGCCACCGGACAGCGCAGCGGATGGCGGATCAGCAGCCGGTCAAGGTTGTGCGGCAGCGTGTTGTAGATCGCGGTCTCGACCTCGCGCGAAAAGCTCAGCACCCGGCGGGACACGCCCTGCGCGCCGGTCTCGTCGTGCGTGCCGTGCGTGACGTAGTCGCGCAGCACCTGCGGGTGCCAGTGCGCGAACGCACGCTTGTGGCGGAAGTGCTCGAACACGGCGTCGGCGTCGGGCCACTGCGTGCGCCGGCGTCGGCTGACGCGACCCGGCGACACCGAGCCCACCAGCTGCGTGCGCTTGATCAGCGCGAGCGTGCGCGCGCGCCATCCGCCCAGCAGCGGCGAATCCAGCAGCAGCACGCCGCGTGCGCCCGTGCCGCCGAGTGCGGGATGGCGTGCCGCGCACATCAGGCTCAGGAAGCCGCCCAGCGAATGACCGACGAGGAAGGCCGGACCGGGATGCCGTGCGATCTCGGGGCCGGCGAAGTCCGCGAGCTGCTGCACCAGATGCCGCCAGTTGCTCGTGACCGGATAGGACGGGTCGTGTCCGAACTTCTCGACGGCCTTGACGACGATCCCGCGCGCGCGCAGGGACCGGAACAGCACGCCGTAGGTGCCGGCCGGGAAGCTGTTGGCATGGGAGAAGACGACCAGCGGCGTCGTGGCGTGGCGGGGCATGGGCGGGGCTCGTGCATGGATGGGGCTGAGGGCGACCCCCCGGGCATGCGTCGATCGGATCCCGGGCGCCGGATCGCGTGCCGGCGGCACCACCCCGACCGTGGCGCGCGCCGACCGCTGCGCGATTATCCGCCACGTATGATCGAGCCCCTCCGATCTGCGCGGTCCGGCAGCGATGTCCACGATCCTCCAGCCCTGGTACCACGGCGCGCGCGCCATCTTCGATGACTGGGCGCTGCGCCGCCGGATCAGCGCCGAGACGAGTCCCTTTCACGTGCAGGCGTTCGTGAGCCTCACCGCCACGCCGGCCTGCGCACGCATGCACACGGGCGAGCGCGGGCGCATCTGCACCGCCCGGCTGCGTTCCCGGGCGCGCGTGATCGACCTGCGCGGCGGTTCGGAAGTCCTGCGCGCAGGCTGGGACGCACTGCGCCGTTCGTCGCTCGGGCGCGATCACGAATGCGCGCGCCGGTTCGAGGACTACGTCGCACAGTGCCGCTCGGGCCTGGTGCTGCGCTATCTGGCGCCGAGGGATCGGCTGCCGGGGGCACTGCAGGCCCGGCTCGCCCTGGCGTCGGCCGCGCAGGTCGATGCCGCACACCGTGACCGGGTGATGTTCGACTTCAAGGACTTCCTGCAGCGGTGGATCGAGACCGTCATCCTGCCGTACCGGGACCTGGGCTACGACGCGGTGGTGTGCAACGAGCGCGAAGGCCCGGTCTCGATCTGCACACAGCTGTTCGTCTTCGATCCGGCGATGCTGACGCCGCCCGAGTGGCTCGATCCGGATCAGCCGCGCATCGACTGATCCGTCGGGTCGCCCTGCAGCCACTGCAGGATCTCGCCGACGCGTTCGACCGGATGGCAGTGGCCGAGGTCGGCCACCTCGCGGTAGCGCACGGCGGCGCCGGCCGCCGACAGGAGGGTGGCCGCGCTGCGGGCCATCTCGACCGGGAACATCCAGTCGAGCGCTCCGTGTGTGACGAAGATCGGCAGGCCGCGCAGGCGATCCGGCTCGGCCACCTCGACGAGGATCGGATGGAAGGCCGACGACACCGGCGCCAGGTGCGTGAACGGCGCGTCGGTCTGGAGCCCCGCCAGATAGGCGAACGTGCCCCCGTCGCTCATGCCGGTGAGCAGCACGCGGCGCGGATCGATCGACCAGCCGCAGCGCACCTGGTCGACGAGCTCCAGCAGTCGGGGCGTGTCGCGGTCCTCCTCCTGCAGCGGCCACGTGCGGCCCGACGAGGTGGGCGCGACGACGATCGCCCCGCGGCCGCGGGCGTCCTTCAGCCACTGCCACAGGAAGTCGCGTCCGTGTCCGCCGCCGCCGTGCAGCGCCACCACCAGCGGCCAACGGCGTTCGGGGGTGTAGTGCTCGGGCACGTACATCGAGAAGCCGCCCCGCGTGCCGCGGGTGCTCGACACGTGGAGCAGGCCGGTGCGGCCGGGCTGCGCCGCAACGCCCGCCCGCACGCGTGCGGCAGCGTCGTCGCGCAGCGCCACCGGCAGGAAGTGACGCGACACCGTGGCATCCCAGGGGCACAGCGGGTAGATCTGCTCCTCGACCGCGGCCACCGCGCGCAGTGCGCGGTAGGCGGCGCGCAGATCGTCGTGCAGACAGGCGACCCGCAGATCGTCGCAGGCTGCCAGTGCCATCCGGCAGGCCGCGTCGAGCGGGGCGCCGGCAGCATCGTTCGGGTGGTCGACCACCTGGTGCAGTGCCGCTGCGGGGGCCTCGACGGCCTGCCCGAGGAACTCGAGGATCGAGGGATCGAGGTGACGGGCTGCCGCCCCCAGCACGTCCAGCGTGCGCAGCAGGGGGGCGATGCGCGGGTCGGCGGGGGGCGGGGCCGGATCGCGCGAAACGGGGCTGCGCGGGTCGCCATTGCGTGCGTCGTCCGGAGTCAAGACGCGCTCCTCAGCGGGGTCGTGTGGGGCCGAGCGTTCATTCTGCTGTAAATTCGGCCGGAGGACTGCGGATGGCCACCATGGACGACTCGACCCGGCACGAACCGCCGCTGTCGCGGCGCGAGCGCGATGCGACGGTGAGTTATTGCGGCAGTCGCGCGCAGCTGGTGGCGGCAGGCGTGATCGGTGTCGACGATCCGATGCCGGGCGATCCCGGCATGCGCGAGACGTTCGCCCGGTTCCATCCCGGGCATCCGCGGCGCATCCAGATGATCTGGCGGCAGGGGACACGCTTCACCGTCGTGGTGCTGAGACCCCAGCACGAGCTCGACGCGATGGCTCGTGCCGAGCAGCTGCGTCGCGCACGTGCCGAGTTCGAGGACGCGGCGCGCCGTCTGGCCGAGCGGATCGACGCCCTGCCG
>JAKOZZ010000020.1 GCA_029779755.1 Pseudomonadota bacterium | reverse complement strand
GGCGTCGCGCGGCTGCGCGAGCGCCACCTGCGTCTGGGTGAGCAGGTTGCTGATCGGCGTGCGCAGTTCGTGCGCGAGGTCGGACGAGAACTCCGACAGGCGCCGGAAGTCGTCCTGCAGGCGCGCCAGCATGTCGTTGAGCGACGTCGCCAGTTCGGCCATCTCGACGGGCACGGCGTCGGCCGGCATGCGCGCGTCGAGCGTGTGCGCGGTGACGGCCTGGGCGCGGGCGCGCATCGCGCGCAGCGGCGCCAGCCCGGAACGTGCCGCCCACCAGCCCAGCACGCCGCTGAGCAGCACCGCCAGCGCCGCGTACACCCACACCGTGCGCTGCAGCTCGGCGATGAAATGGGCGTGGTGCTCGGTGTCGAGCGCGACCCGGATGTGCACCGGGCCGCCGGCCGGCGCCCAGGCCGCGGACTGCGCGCTCAGCGCGCGAAAGGTTCGGCCGTCGGCCTGCCACGAGAACGAGACGCCGCCGGGCGGTGCCGGCGACTGCGCCGGGCCGGCGGGAAACGCCAGGGTGGACGTTCCATAGAGCGGCCGCCCCGCCGCGTCGTCGATGCGCACGTGCAGGCCGTGGTGGGCATGCATGGCGTCGTCCAGGCGCGCGCGCAGCTCGTCGACCGAGACGGCGGTGGCCACGATCTCCTCGATCAGATGATGCTTGCCCTCGAGGGTGGCCCGGTCCAGGTCCTCGAAGTGGCGGTCGATCGCCGCCGCGATGATGGCGGTGACCCCCAGCAGCACGGCCGCCGACACCAGGGCGTGATAGACCGTCAGGCGGGTGATCAGCGACGCGCGCGGCTTCACGGCGACGGCTCCGGCGGATCCGGCGCCTCGAGCACGTAGCCCATCCCGCGCACCGTCTGGATCAGGCGCGGCGCGAACCCTTCGTCGACCTTGGCGCGCAGGCGGCGCACGGCCACCTCGATCACGTTCGTGTCGCTGTCGAAGTTCATGTCCCACACCTGGGAGGCGATCAGCGTGCGCGGCAGCACCTCGCCGTGACGGCGCATCAGCAGCTCGAGCAGGCTGAACTCCTTGGCCGTCAGCTCGATGCGCTGCCCGGCCCGCGTGACACGCCGCCGCAGCAGGTCGAGCTCGAGGTCGGCCACCCGGAGCACCGTGGCCTCCGGCCCGCCGCGGCCGCGCCGCAGGATCGTGCGCACGCGCGCCAGAAGCTCGGAGAACGAGAACGGCTTCACCAGGTAGTCGTCGGCGCCGAGCTCCAGCCCCTTCACGCGGTCCTCGACCGCATCCCGCGCGCTCAGGAACAGCACCGGCATCTCCCGGCCCTCGCGGCGCAGGCCGCGCAGCACCTGCCAGCCGTCGATGCCGGGCAGCATCACGTCGAGGATGACCAGGTCGGGGTCCCCCTCGAGCGCCAGATGCAGCCCGTCTGCACCGTCGCGCGCCAGCTCGACGGCATAGCCGGCCTCGCGCAGGCCCTGCCGCAGGTAGTCGCCGGTCTTGGTCTCGTCCTCGACGATCAGGATCTTCACGTGTTCTTCCGGTGGTACGGCCTCCAAGTGTGCCAAGGCGCGGCGAGATGCGCGCGCAGATGACGGATTTGTAATGCGCGCGTCAGCCGGATGACGGGCGCCGGATGCCAACCTGGCGCCAGATCCACTGCACGCCCTTCCCCTGCCACCGCCGCTGCCGCCGCTGCCACTGCCGCCGTTGCCACCGCCCTCTGCCCGATGCACCGTCTGCTCACCCGTCTGCTGACCGCCGTCGTCCTGCTCGCTGGCACGCCGCTGGCCACGGGTGCGCCCGGTCCGGACCTGGGCGCGCTCGTCGAACGCGCGTGGGCGCTGGCGCGGGCGGCCGAAGCCCGGGACGCCCGTGCAACGGCGATCGACGCGCGCACGCAGGCCATCGAGGCGCCGTTTCCCGGTGCACCGGAAGTGTCGATGGAGCTGCGCAACGACCTGCCCCGCTGGAGCCGCCTCCCGGGCACGACCACCAGCAGCACGCGCGGCTTCGCCGAGATCGCGCCGGGCGTGTCGGTGCCGCTGTGGCTGCCCGGACAACGCGACGCCCAGCGGCGCGTCGGCGCGCGGGAGCGCGACCTGCTGAGCACGTCGAGCCGGGCGCTGCGCCTGCAGATCGCCGGCGAGGTGCGTGAAGCGGCCTGGGCACTGCGGGTCGCGCGCGCCGACGAACGCGTGCAGCAGGCCCGCGAGGCGGCGGGCGCCGCGCTGCTCGCGGACGTGGAACGCCGCGTGGCGGCCGGCGCGCTGGCACCGGTCGACGCGCTGTCGGCGTCCGCCGAGCGGATCGCCGCCGCCGCAGCCGTGCGCGAGGCGCACGACGCGGTGGCAATCGCGGTCTCGCGCCTGCGCCAGCTGACCGGCACCGACGACGTGGGCGACATCGCCGAAACGCCGGGCGACGACCTGCGCCTCGACGCGCATCCGGCCCTCGCCGCCGCGCGCGACACGGTCGAGGTGGCGCGTGCCCGGCGCGACGAACGCCAGGCCACCCGGCGCGACAACCCCCGTCTGACGGCCATCGCGCGCTTCGAGCGCGACGCCTACGGCCAGGACTGGCGCAACACCGTGCGGATCGGCATCGCCGTGCCCCTGGACACCGAGGCGCGCAACGCGCCGCGCCTGAGCGAAGCGAGCGCCGCCCTCGTCGATGCCGAGCTGGCGCTGCAACGGCTGCAGCGCGCGCACCAGGCGGAGGTCGAGCGCGCGCGCACGGCCCTCGCGGGCGCACAGGCCGGCGCGCAGGCGCAGGCCGAACGCGCGGCGGTGCTGCGCCGTGCCCGGGCGGCGGTCGAGCGCGCATTCGCCGCCGGCGAGCTCGGACTGCCGGAGGTGCTGCGCGTGCGCGCCCAGGCGCTCGACGCGGAACTCGCCCACGAACGCGCGCGCGAGCACACCGGCCGCGCGGTCGCGCGCCTGAACCAGGCGCTGGGAGACACACCGTGAACACCTTCGCACCGAACCCGTCGAAGCCGTCCGCGCCCCGGCCGCGGCGACCGGCGACCGCACGCGGGCTCGTCGTGCTGGCCGCTGCGGGCCTGCTGGCCCTGCCCCTGCCGATGCGCGCCCACGACGGCGATGACCACACGCCGCGCCCTGCCGCCAGCGGCGGGGCGGGCGCGCCGCCGCCCGCCACCGCAGCCACTGCCGCCGCCGCAGCCACGCCGGTGTCCGCCGCGCGCGCGGACACACTTCCCCGCTTCAGCGCGCACAGTGATGCGATCGAACTGGTCGGCGTCCTGGACGGTACGCGGCTCACCCTGTGGCTCGACCGCTTCGCCGACAACCGCCCCATCGTGGACGCCGCCGTCGAGGTCGAGCTGATGGGCACGACCCATGCGGCGCGCCTGACGGGCGATGTGTACGTCGTGCAGTTGCCCGCACCGCCGGCGCCCGGGCGGGTGCCGGTGAGCCTGACCGTCGTCTCGCCGCAGGTCAGCGACCTGCTCGCCGCCGAGCTGGTGATCGGCCCCGCCGACGCCGCCGGTTCCGCGCGCGTGTCCGCGTCCGTGCCGGCGTCCGTATCCGCGTCCGGCGCCGCCCCGTCTGCGTCGTCGGCGCCGATCGGCGGCGAGACGCACGGCCCGGCGGATGCGCCGCGCACGGTCATGCTCGTCGGCGCGCTCGTGGCCATGATCGCGGGCGTCGCGGGGTGGTGGGTCGGCCGGATGCGCCCGCGCGCCACGAAGGACTGAACCATGCACCGCACGGTCCGCCCCATCGCCATGCGCATCGCCCGCCCCCTCGCCATGCGCTTCGCCCGCCGGGTCGCCCAGTGCGTCGCCCGTCACATCGCCCGTCGCCTCACCCATCCCGCACAGCGCGCACTGGCGCTCGTCGCCCTCGTGCTGACGGCCCCGCACCTGGCCGCGCACGAGGGGCACGACCACGGCGACACCCCCGCCGCGCCGGTGTCGATGGCGGCACCGCACCGGTTGCCCGACGGCAGCGTCGTGGTGCCCAAGCGCACGCAGCGCCAGATCGCCGTGCGCACGGTGATCGCGGCACGCGATGCGACGCCGCGGGCGGTCGAACTCCCGGGGCGTGTCGTCGTCGACCCGAACGCCGGCGGCCGCGTGCAGCCCACCGTGTCGGGGCGCATCGAGCCCGGGCCCCAGGGGCTGCCCGCAGTGGGTCAGACCGTGACGCGCGGGCAGGTGCTGGCCGTGGTGCGCGCCAGCGTCGATCCGGTGCAGCGCGCCGCGCAGCGCGCGCAGATCGCCGAACTCGAGGCGGCGCATGCTCTCGCGCAGCGGCGCGCCGCACGCCTGCGCGATCTGAGCGACACGGTGCCGCGCAAGGACATCGAAGCGGCCGACAGCGAAGTCGCGAGCCTGGGTGCGCGGCTGCGCGCGCTCGACGCGGGCGTCGCCGCGGGCGAGACGCTGCGCGCACCCGTCACGGGCGTGGTCGCGACGGCGGGCGTGGTCGCGGGGCAGGTGGTCGAACCGCGTGACGTGCTGTTCGAGATCGTCGACCCGAGCCGGCTGCGCATCGAGGCCACGGCCTTCGACGCGTCGCTGGCGTCCGACGTCGTCGACGGGTCGGTCGCGGTGGGCGGCGACGCCGTCGCGCTCGCCTTCGTCGGCGCGGGCCGGGTGCTGCGCGAGCAGACGCTGCCGCTGCTGTTCCGTGCACAGGACCGCCGGCTGGGCGGGCTCGCCGTGGGGCAGCCGGTGGCGGTGACGGTGCGGCTGCGCGGCACCACCGCGGGCGTCGCGCTGCCCGCCACGGCACTGGCGCGCAATGCGTCCAACGAGACGATCGTCTGGGTCAAGACGCAGGCCGAGCGCTTCGCGCCGCGCCCGGTGCGCACCCGGCCGCTGGACGCGGCGCGCGTGCTGGTGACCGACGGCCTCGCGGGCGGCGAACGGGTCGTCACCGACGGCGCGCCGCTGCTCGCGCAGATCCGCTGAGACCGCCCGGGCGACGATGTTCAGGCACATCCTCGACGTCAGCCTGCGCAACCGCCTGCTGGTGCTGGCGGCCGCGCTGGTGCTGGTCGTAGCGGGCACGTACCAGGCGCTGCGCACGCCGGTCGACGTGTTTCCCGACCTGAACAAGCCGACCGTCACGCTGATGACGGAAGCGGGCGGCATGGCCCCGGAGGAGGTCGAGCAGCTGATCAGCACGCCGCTCGAGGGCGGCATGAACGGCCTGCCCGGCGTGGAGATCGTGCGCTCGGTGTCGGCCGCCGGCCTGTCGGTGGTCTACGTGACGTTCGGCTGGGAGGTCGATCTGCTGCGCGCGCGGCAGTTCGTCGCCGAGCGGCTGGCTGCGCTCGAGAGCACGCTGCCCGCCGGCGCCGTGCCCCGGATGGGGCCGATCAGTTCCATCATGGGCGAGATCCTGCAGATCGCCCTGCCGATCGAAGGCGACGACGCCACGGCGATGGCGGTGCGCGAGTACGCCGACTGGGTGCTGCGCCCGCGGCTGATGGCCATTCCCGGCGTATCGCAAGTGATCCCGATCGGCGGCGAGGTGCGGCAGTTCCAGGTGCAGCCCGACACGCGGCGCATGGCCGAGCTCGGCGTGTCGCTCGAGCGCATCCAGCGGGCGCTCGCGGCCTTCGCGTCCAACACCTCCGGCGGCTTTCTCGCGCTGAACGGACGCGAGTACCTGATCCGCAACGTCGGACGCACGACCAGCCCCGACGACCTGCGCCAGGTGGCGGTCGGCACGGGTGCCGCCACCGGGCAGCCGATCCTGCTCGGACAGGTCGCCGACGTACGCGACGCTGCGGCGGTCCGCCGTGGCGAGGCCGGCCTGGACGGCGCCCCGGCGGTGATCCTGTCGGTTCAGAAGCAGGCGACCACCGAG
>JAKOZZ010000017.1 GCA_029779755.1 Pseudomonadota bacterium | reverse complement strand
GCTGAAACCGACGCGCCCGATCGCGGCGGCACTGCTGCTGTCGGGCGTTGTCCTCGGGCTGCAGGGCTGCGGCGGGCTGAACCGCGCGGCGCGCGGCGAAGCGACCACCGTGTCCGCGCAGGCCCGGGCGCAGGCACCGGCCTCGATCGAGATCCTGGAATTCGACTGGCACGACCCGGTGCGCGACCGGCCGGTGCCGGTGCGGCTCTACCTGCCGCGATCGCGCGCGCCGGTGCCGCTGGTGGTGTTCTCGCACGGACTCGGCGGCTCGCGCTTCGGGTATCGCCACCTCGGCCAGTACTGGGCCGAACACGGCATCGCGTCGCTGCACCCGCAGCACGCGGGCAGCGACCGGGCCGTCTGGTCCGAGCGCGGCCTGTCGGCCCTGGGGTCGCTGCGGGCCGCCGCGAGCACCGAGAACGCCATTGCACGAGTAGCCGACGTCTCGTATGCGATCGACCGCGCGCTCGCGGAGCCGGCGCTCGGCGGACGCATCGACGGGCAGCGGATCGGCGTCGCGGGCCACTCGTTCGGCGCGAACACCGCGCTGCTGGCCGCCGGCGCACGCTTCCGTCAGGACGACACGGTGCTCAGCTTCACCGACCACCGGATCCGCGGCGCCATCGTGCTGTCGGCGCCGTCACTGCCCGCGGAGCAGGACCCGTTCTTCGTGTACTCGTCGATTGCGATCCCCACGCTTCACCTCACCGGCACGCGCGACACGACGCCCATCCCGGGCCTGAGCACGATGCCCGAGCAGCGCCGGGTGCCGTTCGACTCGATGGGTGCGAGCCCCCGCTACCTGGGCGTGTTCGACGGCGGCCGGCACTCGATGTTCAGTGACTGGGGACGCGGCGAGGAGGTGGAGCGCATCCGCGCCTCGGCCCGGACGCTGACGCTCGCCTTCTGGCGCGAAGTGTTCGACCGGGACGCCACGGCAAGCGCGCTGCTCGAAGCGCCGCAGCGTGCGGCACCCGCGGTCGGCGGGACGCTGGCCACCTGGGAAGCGCAGCGCTGACACGCGCGGCGCGAACCGGCCACACCCTGAGGGGATCGGCCACACCTTGAGGGCACCGGCCACACCCTGAGGGCACCGGCCATGTCCTGCGGGAGCCAGGCGCGCGCGACGGCGCGCCCGTCAGCCCACCCGCCCCGACGAACGACGCCTCAGCCGAACAGCCGCTGCAGCTCGGCTCCCGGATCGGCCGCGCGCATGAAGGCCTCGCCGACCAGGAACGCGTGCACGTCGGCCGCACGCATGGTGTCGACGTCGGCCCGCGACAGGATGCCGCTCTCGGTCACGACGAGCCGGTCGGCCGGAATGCGGGGCAGCAGGTCGAGCGTGTTGCGCAGCGACACTTCGAAGGTGCGCAGATTGCGGTTGTTGATGCCCAGCAGCGGCGTGCGCAGACGCAGTGCGCGGTCGAGCTCGGCGGCGTCGTGCACTTCGACCAGCACGTCCATGCCGAGCGCGTGCGCGCAGGCTTCGAGGTCGGCCATGCGCGCGTCGTCCAGCGCCGACACGATCAGCAGGATGCAGTCGGCGCCCCAGGTGCGCGCCTCGTAGACCTGGTAGGCGTCGACGATGAAGTCCTTGCGCAGCACGGGCAGCGCACACGCGGCGCGCGCCTCGATCAGGTAGTCGGGCGCGCCCTGGAAGAACTGGCGGTCGGTGAGCACCGACAGGCACGACGCACCGCCGCGCGCGTACGACCGCGCGATGTCGGCCGGCACGAAGTGCTCGCGCAGCACGCCCTTGCTCGGGCTGGCCTTCTTGATCTCGGCGATCACCGCAGCACGGCCGGCCTCGATGCTGGCGCGCATCGCGGACGCGAAGCCGCGCGGCCGCGCGCGCGCGTCGGTCGTCGCGCAGGCGGCCTCGGCCTCGCGCCGCATCTGCGCGTCGTCGCGCACGCGGCGCGCCGCGGCGATCTCCTCGTGCTTGACGGCGATGATCTTCTGCAGGATGTCGGACATGGCGGCCTCAGGCACCGAGACGTTGGGTGACGCGCACGAACTGGTCGAGCTTGGCGCGCGCGGCGCCGGAGGCGATGGTCTCGCGCGCACGGGCGATGCCGGCCTCGATGGACGGCACGACGTCGGCCGCGTAGAGCGCCGCGCCGGCGTTGAGCGTGACGATCTCGCGCGGCGTGCCGGGCGCGTTCGACAGCGCCTCGAGCACCATGGCCGACGACTCCTTCGCGTCGCCCACGCGCAGACCGCGGTTGCTGATCATCGACAGGCCGAAGTCCTCCGGATGGATCTCGTACTCGCGGATCTCACCGTCCTTCAGCTCACCCACCAGCGTGGCCGCGCCGAGCGACACCTCGTCCATGCCGTCCTTGCCCCAGACGACCACCGCGTGCCGCGCACCCAGGCGCTGCATCACGCGCACCTGGATGCCGACGAGGTCGGGGTGGAAGACGCCCATCAGGATGTTGGGTGCGCCGGCCGGGTTGGTCAGCGGCCCGAGGATGTTGAAGATCGTGCGCACGCCGAGCTCGCGGCGCACCGGCGCGACGTTCTTCATCGCGGGATGGTGGTTGGGCGCGAACATGAAGCCGATGCCGGTCTCGCGGATGCTGTCGGCCACCTTCTCCGGCGGCAGCATGATGTTGGCCCCGAGCGCCTCGAGCACGTCCGCGCTGCCCGAACTGGAGGACACGCTGCGGTTGCCGTGCTTGGCCACGGTGGCGCCGGCCGCCGCCGCCACGAACATGGACGCGGTGGAGATGTTGAAGGTGTGCGCACCGTCGCCGCCGGTGCCGACCACGTCGACGAAATGCGGACCGCCGTCGATCTCGACCTTGTTGGCGAACTCGCGCATCACGGCGGCGGCGGCGGCGATCTCGCCGACCGTCTCCTTCTTCACCCGCAGCCCCATCAGCACCGCGGCCATCATCGTGTGCGACATCTCGCCGCTCATGATCATGCGCATCAGCGTGAGCATCTCGTCGTGAAAGATCTCGCGGTGATCGATGCACCGGACGAGGGCCTCCTGCGCAGTGATGGTCATCTCAGTTCTCCAGGAAGTTCTTCAGCAGCGCGTGGCCATGCTCGGTGAGGATGGACTCGGGATGGAACTGCACGCCCTCGATCGCGTGCTCGCGGTGGCGCACGCCCATGATCTCGCCGTCGGCGGTCCAGGCGGTCACTTCGAGACAGTCGGGCAGCGAGGCGCGCTCGATCGCCAGCGAGTGGTAGCGGATCACGGTGTAGGGACTGGGCAGCCCGCGGAAGACGCCCGTGCCGGTGTGCTCGATCGGCGAGGTCTTGCCGTGCATCACTTCGCGGGCACGCACCACGTTGCCGCCGAAGGCCGCACCGATC
This sequence comes from Pseudomonadota bacterium, assembly GCA_029779755.1. Lineage (GTDB taxonomy): Bacteria > Pseudomonadota > Gammaproteobacteria > Burkholderiales > Burkholderiaceae_E > Quisquiliibacterium. The sequence goes on along the minus strand of JAKOZZ010000017.1, from coordinate 410 downwards.
GCCTGGTGCCCGAGGCACACGCCGAGGATGGGCAGCTTTCCGGCGAAGTGCTTCAGCAGGGGCACCGAGATGCCGGCCTCGTTCGGCGTGCAGGGGCCCGGGGACACGACGATGCGCGCGGGGCCCATGCGCTCGATGTCCTCGAGCGAGAGCTCGTCGTTGCGCACGGTGACCACCTGCTCGCCCAGCTCGCCGAAGTACTGCACCAGGTTGTAGGTGAAGCTGTCGTAGTTGTCGATCATCAGGAGTCTCATGATTCTAAGTCCTTGATTTCATTAATGTTTTCCATTACACACAACCTCCATTACCCACTTTATTACACACATCGACAGTTGATTGCGATGGACGAAGCGCGAGCATGTGCTGGCTCAAGGTAGCAAGGGCTCCTGAGAGATGTCTTGGCGTGCGCC
>JAKOZZ010000004.1 GCA_029779755.1 Pseudomonadota bacterium | reverse complement strand
GCTGTGCGCGCTCGTCCTGCTGTTCCTCGTCAGCCTCGTGATCGGCTGGATCGTCGCCGGGCGCGTGCTCGCACCGATCGGGCGCATCACCTCGGTGGCCCGGGAGATCCAGGCCACCGACCTGTCACGTCGCATCGCCCTGCACGGCCCGCCCGACGAGCTGCGCGAGCTGGCGGACACCTTCGACGCCATGCTCACCCGCCTCGACGACGCGTTCGCCGGGCAGCAGCGGTTCATCCAGGAGGCGTCGCACGAGCTGCGCAACCCGCTCGCCGTCCTCCATCACACCGCTGCCGCCGATGCACTCCATCGCCTCGTACGCGTGGTTCGGCGTGCGCTTGCAGATCCAGTACTTGCCGATGGCGGTGACCAGGCGCACCAGATGGTCTTCGTGGGCGTCGCTGCGGTGGCCGAGCGCGCGAGCGACGCGCATCGTCAGCGTCAGCGCGCCCTCGGTCTCGAGCGCGAGATCGGCCAGCACGTTGCGCATCAGCGGCTGCCGGTTCAGCACCTGGCCGAACGCGGCCCGGATCGTGCAGTGGTGCAGCGCCTGGGCCAGCGCCGCGCGCTGCCCGGCCGTGGAGCCCACCATGCAGTCGAAGCGCGTCATCGACACCATCTCGATGATGGTGCGCACGCCGCGCCCCTCCTCGCCGACCCGCCACGCGAGCGCCCCCCGCAGCTCGGTCTCGCTGGAAGCGTTCGACACGTTGCCCATCTTGCGCTTCAGGCGCAGCACCTGCAGCGGGTTCTTCGTGCCGTCCGGGCGCCAGCGCGGCAGCAGGAAGCACGACAGGCCGCCGGGCGCCTGCGCCAGCACCAGGAAGGCGTCGCACATCGGCGCGGACACGAAGAATTTGTGGCCGACAAGCTCGTAGGCGTCGCCGCCGTCGGCGCCGACCGGAAACGCACGCGTGGTGTTCGCGCGGACGTCGGATCCGCCCTGCTTCTCGGTCATCGCCATGCCGATCGTGACGCCGGCTTTCCGGCCGTCGGGCACGTTGCGGGGGTCGTATACGCGCGCGGTGATCTTCGGCTCCCACACCGCCGCGAGGGCGGGTGTGGTGCGCAGCGACGGCACGGCGGCGAAGGTCATCGTGATCGGACACCCGTGTCCGGCCTCGACCTGGGTGTGCAGGTAGGTGTGCGCCGCGCGGGCCACGTGGGCGCCCGGCTTCGGCTCGCTCCAGGGCGAGGCATGCAGCCCGTGCTCGATGGCCGTCCTCATCAGCGTGTGGTACGCGGGATGGAACCGCACCAGGTCGACGCGATGGCCGAAGCGGTCGTGGGTGTCGAGCTCGGGCGGGTGGCGGTTGGCGAGTGCGCCGAGCTCCAGGTAGTCGGCCGTGCCGATCGTGCGGCCGAAGGCCGTCAGCGCGTCGTGCGCCCAGCGTGCGCCCTCGCGGCCCACCGCCTCCTGCAGCGCGGCATCCTGCGCATACAGGTTGTAGTCGACCAGATCGCGCGACACGTTCACCACCGTGTGCGTGTCGGCCAGGGTGCGGGCGTCCTCGGGCACGGCTTCGGGCGCGTTCATGACGGTCTCCGGCAAGTGACGGCGGGCCGGCCCGGCGCGTGGCCGTTCCGGCGGCTGCAACCGGAAGTGTGCGCCCGGGGCGGGGCGAATGCCAGCGCACGGACCGTCATCGCCGCGTGCGGCCGGAGCGCATGATCGCGGGCGTCCGGCCGCGCAGCACCGCGGGCGCGACGCCGCTCAGCCGGCGGCCAGCGTCCGGATCTCCTCGACGATCGCCGCCGCCTCGGATCCCTGGATGCGGGCGATGTCGTCCTGGTACTTGAGCAGCACCCCGAGCGTGGAGTCGACGGTGGCCGGGTCGAGCACCACCGCATCGAGCTCGAGCAGCGCGCGTGCCCATTCGATGGACTCGGCCACGCCCGGCGACTTGAACAGGTCGTGTCCGCGCAGGCGCTGCACGAATGCGACGATCTGCCGGCTGAGCGACTCGGCCGCGCGCGGCACGCGCAGCCGCACGATCTCCAGCTCGCGGGCGGCGTCGGGGAAGTCGACCCAGTGGTAGATGCAGCGGCGCTTCAGCGCGTCGTGGATCTCGCGCGTGCGGTTCGACGTGAGGATCACGATCGGCGGCGCTTCGGCGCGGATCGTGCCCAGCTCCGGAATCGAGATCTGGTAGTCGGACAGCAGCTCGAGCAGATAGGCCTCGAACGGCTCGTCGGCGCGGTCGAGCTCGTCGATCAGCAGCACGGGCGCGCCGGCCGGATCGGGCTCGAGCGCGCGCAGCAGCGGGCGCCGGATCAGCATGCGCGGGCTGAACAGGGCGTCCGCGGCGTCGGCCCCGGGGGCCGTCGCCCGGGCTTCGGTGAGCCGGATCTCGAGCAGCTGGCGCGCGTAGTTCCACTCGTAGGCCGCGCTCGCCAGGTCGAGGCCCTCGTAGCACTGCAGGCGGATCAGTGCGCGGCCCAGGCCGGTGGCGATCGCCTTGGCGAGCTCGGTCTTGCCGGTGCCCGGCTCGCCCTCGAGCAGCAGCGGTCGCTTCAGGCGCAGCGCGAGGTACACCGCGGTGGCGAGCTGCCGGCCCGCGAGGTAGCCGGCGGTCTGGAGCATCGATGCGCAGGCATCGATGCTGTCGGGCAGCGCGATCGGGGGCGTGTCGGTCATCCGGCGGCGGAGACGGCGCGAGCGGCGAGCACGCCGATGAGGTGGGCGCGGTACTCGGCCGAGGCGTGCAGGTCGCTGGACAGGCCGTCGGG
>JAKOZZ010000433.1 GCA_029779755.1 Pseudomonadota bacterium | reverse complement strand
TCGGACTGGTCGACGAAGTAGTGCAGCATCTCGCCCTTGGCCGCCGTGTTGAGCGGGACCGCGACCGCGCCGAGCTTGCCCAGGCCCCACACCACCCACAGGAACTCCGGACCGTTGGGCAGCATCACCGCCACGTGGTCGCCGTGGCCGATGCCGAGCGCCGCGAATCCGTTGGCGTAGCGGTTGGTCAGGGTCTCGACGTCCGCGTACGTGGTCGTGCGCCCCTGCCAGAGCAGGAACGCGCGCTGCGGGACGCGCAGCGCCTTGTCGGCGAGCACGCGGCCGATCGTGCGCTGCTCGAGAGGGTAGTCAGGATGCGGCATGCCGTCCTTCCGCGCGTGCGGCCGCAGCGCCCGCCGCGAGCCGGTCCTCGATCGCCCGGCGCAGCGCATCGATGCGGTCGCCGCCCCAGAACAGCTCGCCGTCGAGCACCGCGGTGGGGACGCCGAACACCCCCATCGCTTCGGCCGCCGCGACGATCGATCGGTGCTCGTCGGCGCCCGCGCCCTGCGCGAAGCGCAGGAATGCGTCCGCGTCGCCGCCCAGCCGGGCGACGTGGTCCTGCATCGCGTCCATCGCGTCGATGTCGAGATCGTGCGTCCAGAAGCGCTCGAACGTGCGGTCGTGATAGGCGTCGAAGAACCCCGACCGCTGCGCGAACAGCATCCCGATACTGGCCAGGCTGCCGTCGTAGATGCGCCGCGGCCCCTTCAGCACCAGGCCCTGGCGGTTCGCCAGCCGCCGGGCATCCATGTACGCGTACTTCACCTTGCGCCAGTTGTGCGCGCTGCGCGTGTCGACGGCGTCGAGATACTCGGCGATGCGCAGCGTGTACGGGCGCCAGACCAGGTCGACGGGGTATTCCGCCGCCAGCGCCCGGGTGGGGTTCTTCGCGACGTAGGCGTAGGGGCTCTTGTAGTCGGTGTAGACGGTGATCTGAAGTCGATGCCTGTTCATCCCTGCTCCTTCGGGCGGTCAGGCGGGACTGTACCCCGGGCAGGCGACGGACCGCGGCGCGCGGCCCCGGGGCCTCCCGGTCCCGGGCGTCCCGGCCGGTAAGATTCGGGCGATCGCCGCCCACCTCCGACCGACCGACACGTGCCCGACCCCCAAGGACAACGGAACCCCAACCGCGCCGCCCCGCGCGCCGGACAGGCCGCCGCCCCTGCCGCCGGCCCGGACCTCGCCCAGCACACGCCGATGATGCAGCAGTACC
>JAKOZZ010000429.1 GCA_029779755.1 Pseudomonadota bacterium | reverse complement strand
CGCTGGCCGACGCAGGCGATGCGCGCGCCGCGGAAGTCATCGCACTGCAGGAGCGCCCCGGCCACTTCTTCACGGTCGTGCAGATCGGCCTGAACTCGGTGGCGATCCTGGGGGGCCTGCTGGCCGAGGGGGCGCTGTCGCCGCTGTTCAGCCGACTGATCGTGTCGCTCGGGGGGGCTCCGGACGTCGCGGCGACCGGCGGGTTCGCGCTGTCGTTCGTCCTGATCACCGCGCTGTTCATCGAATGCGCGGACCTGATCCCCAAGCGCATCGGCATGGCCGAGCCGGAGCGCTGGGCGATGCGTCTGGTGCGCCCGATGCGCGTGTGCACGCGGGTGCTGGCGCCGCTGGTCGTACTCTTCAACGGTGTGGCGGACGCGTTCTTCCGGATCACCGGCCTGCCCGCCGCGCGCGAGGAGCGCGTGACCGCCGACGACATCGCCGCGGTCGTCGAGGCGGGGGCCGATGCCGGTGCGCTGCGGGGCGACGAGCACCAGCTGATCGGCAACGTGCTGGGCTTCGGCGAGCGTCCGGTGGCCGCCGCGCTGACCCCGCGCGACAGCGTGGTCTACCTCGACCTGGACGAGGATGCCGCGCGGGCGCGCGAGAAGATCCTCACCCGCCGCGCCGAGGATTTCCTCGTCTGCCGGGGCCGCATCGACGAGGTCGTCGGATTCATCGAGCTGCGCGACCTGCTGCCCGCACTGGCCGACGCGTCGGGCGCCGCCCTGACCGCGGCCCTGAACGGGCCGGCCGTGCGCGCGCCCGCGGTGGTGCCGGAGTCCCTCACCCTGGCCGACGTGCTGGAGCGCTTCCGCGTGGAGCACACCGACTTCGCGGTCGTGGTCAACGAGTACGCGCTGGTCGTCGGCACCGTCACGCTCGACGACCTGATGCACTGCCTGATGGACCGCGTGGTGGTCGCGCCGGGCGAGCGTCAGGTCGTGCAGCGCGGGCCGGGGTCCTGGCTGGTGGACGGGATGGCGCCGATCGACGAGGTCAAGCGGCTGATCGACGTCGACGCCGTGCCGGGCGAGGGGGCGTACGCCACCGCCGCCGGCTTCATGATGTTCATGATGAAGCGCGTTCCGGACCGCGCCGAGGGGTTCGAGTTCGCCGGACACCGCTTCGAGGCGGTCGACATCGACAACTACCGCATCGACCAGCTGATGGTCACGCGGATCGAGACGCCGCCCGCCGGGTGACGGCGAGCGGCAGGCCGGGGCCGGCGTCGGCGCCGGCATCAGCGTCCGGGCCGGCACCAGCGCTGGCACCGGAGCCGGTCCGGGCGCGATCGCGTATCGCGGGCGCGGCGACCGCGTGCGTCACCGGCGCCGCGCCCCGTGCGTCACGACAGCGCCGCGTACCGCTCCAGATGATGGTCGGCGTCGCCGAAGCGCTGCGCGATCATCGTCAGCCGCCGGAAGCTGTGCGACACCTTCATCTCCTCGGTCATGCCCATGCCGCCGTGCAGCTGCACGGATTCCTGGCTGACCTGGCGTGCCGCATCGGCGATCTTGATCTTCGCGGCGGACACGGCCCGCTTGCGCTCGACGGCGTCGCCGCCCTGATCGACGCGTGCGGCGGCCAGGATCGCCATCGAGCGGGCCTGTTCGCACACCACGTACATGTCGACCATGCGGTGCTGCAGCGCCTGGAACGAGCCGATCGCCACGCCGAACTGCTTGCGCGTCTTCAGGTACTCGAGCGTGGCGTCGTTGGCGCTCTTCATCGTGCCGATCGCGTCGGCGCACAGCAGCGCGGTGGCGAAGTCGACCGCCTCCTCGATCAGCGGCAGTGCGCCGCCCTGCGGACCGAGCAGGGCGTCTGCGCCGAGCTGCACGCCGGCGAACCGGACGTCGGCCGCGCGCTGACCGTCGACCGTGCGGCACGGGCTCAGCGTGACGCCGGCCGCGCCGCGCGGCACCAGGAACAGGCTCACGCCGTCGGCCTGGCCGGCGGCGCCCGCGGTACGGGCCGACACGATCAGGGTGTCGGCCGACGGCGCGCCGATCACCACCGTCTTCTCGCCGTCGAGCACCCATCCGCTGCCGCTGGCGCGCGCCTGCGTGCGGGCGGGGATCAGGTCGTAGCGTGCGCCCGGCTCGAGGCCGGCAAAGGCGAGCTTCGTGCGGCCTTCGACCACGCCCGGCAGCAGCGCCGTGCGCTGGGCGGCCGAACCGGCGCGCGACACGAGCCGTGCGCCCAGGGCGATGTTGTCGAGCAGGGGCTCGACGACCAGCGCCTCGCCGCAGGCCTCCATCGGGCCCATCAGGTCGACGGCGCCGCCGCCGAAGCCGCCGTCGGCCTCGGGCAGCGCGATCGCGGTCAGGCCCAGTTCGGCGAACGTCGACCAGGCCGCGTCGCTCACGCCGCTGGCCGACTGGACGATCGCCTTGCGCTTCTCGAAGTCGTATTCGTTCGACAGGTACTTGCGCAGCGAATCCGCCAGCTGCTGTTGTTCTTCGGAGTATTCGAAGTTCATGCTGCGTTCCTCACAGGCCCAGGGTCGCCTTGGCGATGATGTTGCGCTGGATCTCGTTGGACCCGGCGTAGATCGTCGTCTTGCGGTAGTTGAAGTAGCGGGGCGCCAGGCGCGACGTGTACGCGTCGACGCTGCCCCCATCGGTCGCGACGAAGGGCTGGGCCTGCGGTCCCACGGCCTGCATCATCAGTTCGGTGATCGCCTGCTGCACCTCGCTGCCCTTGAGCTTGAGCATCGACACGTCGGCGCCGGGCGGCTGGCCGGAGCGGCGCATCTTGTCGAGGAAGCGCATGGCGGTGAGCTCGAGCGCCTGCAGCTCGATCTCGACGCGGGTGAGCCGGTCGCGGAAGCGCGGATCCTCCAGCAGCGGCCGGCCGTTCTTCATCTCGCGTGCGGCGAGCGCGCGCAGGGCCGCCAGCTCGCGCTTGGACGCGCCCACGTTGGCCGAGCCCATGCGCTCGTGGCCGAGCAGGTACTTGGCCACCGTCCAGCCCTTGTTCTCCTCGAACACCAGGTTCTCGGCCGGCACCTTCACGTCGTCGAAGAACACCTCGTTCACCTCGTGGCCGCCGTCCATCAGGATCAGCGGGCGCACGGTGATGCCCGGCGTCTTCATGTCGATCAGCAGGAAGCTGATGCCTTCCTGGCGCTTGGCCGCCGTCGGGTCGGTGCGCACCAGGCAGAAGATCCAGTCGCCGTAGTGGCCGAGCGTGGTCCAGATCTTCTGGCCGTTGACCACGTAGTGGTCGCCCTTGCGCTCGGCACGGGTCTTCAGCGAGGCCAGGTCGGAGCCTGAGCCGGGCTCGGAGTAGCCCTGCACCCAGAAGTCCTCGCCGTCGCGGATGCGGGGCAGGTGCCGGTTCTTCTGCGCATCGGTGCCGAAGCGCAGCAGCACGGACGCGCACATGTTGGGGCCGAAGCCGGGCAGGGTGGGCGCACCGGCCAGGCCGAACTCCTCGTTGAAGATGTAGCGCTGCGTGATGTCCCAGCCGGTACCGCCCCACTCGACGGGCCAGTGCGGCACCGACCAGCCCTTCTTCGCCAGGATGCGGTGCCAGCGCATGATGTCGTCCCGTGACAGGTGCTGGTAGCCGACGACCTTGTCGCGGATGTCCTGCGGGAGGTTGGCGGACAGCCAGTCGCGCACCTCGTTGCGGAAGGCGAGTTCTTCCGGGGAGTAGCTGAGATCCATCGTCGATTCCTCTGGTGAACGCCCGGTGCGGGAACGCGGGCGGGCGCGTGAAGTGTCCGTCAGCACGCGTTCGGCGTGCAAGTCCGTGCCGGGAATGCTGGAATCCGCCGCCGCGCGCGGGCCCGGCGCGCCCGAAGCGGCGATACTCGCGGGCAGTCGGCCTCTTCCGGAGAACCCTTGACGCGTCCCTCTGCATCCGTCCCTCCGGGGCCCGGCGGACCCGATCCGACGGCGCGCGATACGCTGCTGACGGCCTGCGCGCTGGCGCTGGGGGCGGCCGTCTCGCTGGGCCTGGCCCGGTTCGCGTACGCGCTGATCCTGCCGGCGATGCGCGCCGATCTGGGCTGGACCTACTTCACCGCGGGGGCGATGAACACCGCCAACGCGGCCGGATATCTGGCCGGTGCGCTGTGCGCCCCCTGGCTGATGGCACGGATCGGCGCCCGCCGTGCGCTGCTGGGCGGCAGCGTCTGCGCGGCCGCCACGCTGGCACTCCACGGCTTCGTGCACGCCGACGCGGCCCTCTACACGGCGCGCTTCCTCACCGGCGTGGCCAGCGCGGCGGTCTTCATCTCGGGCGGACTGATGGCGGCGCGGCTGAGCGCGCGCCCGGGGCTCGGGCGCGGTGTCTCGGCCGGACTGATCCTGGGCATCTACTACGGCGGCACCGGACTGGGCATCGTCGCGTGCGCGCTGATCGTGCCGCCGCTGGCGGCGCCGGCGATCGACGGCGCGCGCGCCGGGTGGCAGTGGGCGTGGCTGGCGCTGGCGGCGACGGCGCTGCTGGCGACGGGGCCGCTGGCGATCGGCAGCCGTGCGGTGCCGGGGGACCCGCCCGCGCAGTCGCGCGGCGGCGGGTTCGACGGGCGGCCGTTCGCCTTCGGGCTCATGGGCTACTTCATGTTCGGCCTCGGCTACATCGGCTACATGACCTTCATCGTCGCGCTGCTGCGCGAGCAGCAGCTGTCGACGGCCACGGTGGTCGCGTTCTATGCGCTGCTGGGCGTGGGCGTGATCGTCTCGCCGTGGCTGTGGGCGGGGCTGCTGCAGCGCCACCGCGATGGACGGCCGCTGGCGGTGCTGAACGCCCTGCTGGCCGTGGCCACGGCGCTGCCGGTGCTGTTCACGCATCCGGTCGCCGCCTTCGTCTCGGGCGCGCTGTACGGTGCGGTGTTCCTGTCGGTGGTGGCGTCGACCAC